>JAFZWC010000048.1 GCA_017617475.1 Bacteroidales bacterium | reverse complement strand
GGACGAGCCAGACGGTGGGAGGGGCCGGAGTGGAGCGAAGCGGAACGGAGTCCCCCCGGCACCCTACACCCCTCCCTATAAAAAAAGAAGGCAACTCACTTTTGAGTCACCTTCTTTTATTTCATTTCCAAAGGATTGCGTTTGAGATAGGTGATTACCCGGGCTATTTCCTTGTAGAAGGGCGTGTCTTCCAGAATCTCCGGCTGGATGGTCCGGATTTGCTCGTAAACCGCCCTGGAGGTGTCGCAAAGATCGGCCTTGATGCCCAGGCAGTCGGTAGCCTGCGCCAGGGCAATGAAATGGATGGCCATCACCTGGAAGGCGTTGTCCACCACCTGACGGCAGAGGAGGGCGCTGTTGGTACCCATGGACACGATATCCTGGTTGTCGTTGTTGTTGGGGATGCTGTGCACATAGTTGGGCATAGCCAGGGTCTGGGACTCGGCCGTGGTGCTGGTGGCGGTGAACTGGCAGGCCTGCATCCCATAGTTCAAGCCCAGGGTTCCCTTGTTCAGGAACGGGGGCAGGATGCCGTTGATGCGGTCGTGGAACAAGTAGTTCAACTGCCTTTCCGTGAGCATGGTAAGGCGCACAATCGCAATCTTTACTTTATCTTCTTCCAAGGACACGTAGTCACCATGGAAATTACCTCCGTGGTACACGTACTGGGTGTCCGGATCCACAATGGGGTTGTCGCAGGCCGAATTGAGCTCGTTCTCCAGCACTTCCCGGGTATTGGCCAGGGTGTCGTAGATGGGGCCCAGAATCTGAGGGGTGCAGCGAAGCGAATAATACGCCTGGACCTTCTTCTCGAATACGGTTTCCTTGTGGACGCCGGTGAAGAGCTCCATCTCACGCTTGGAGAAGCACCGGGAGGTGGCGGCCAGCTGCCTCAAACGGGCGGCAATGACCTGCTGGCCTTTCTGGCGGCGGCATTCGTTCAGAGGTTCGGCCATGAAATCGTCGTAGGAACCGGCAATCTCGTTCATCCACACGGCGGCCAGGGTGGCCCAGTCCAGCAGGCGGGTGGCCAGGAACTGGTTCACCATGGAGACGCCCGTCATCACGGAAGTTCCGTTAACGGCCGAAAGGCCCTCGCGGATATGGATTTCCATGGGCTTGAGGCCACATTCGGCCAGTACATCGGCCGAAGGACGCCATTCCCCTTTATAATGGACTTCGCCCTCTCCGATGAGGGCCAGGGCCATGTGGGCCAGCTGCACCAGGTCTCCGCTGGCGCCTACGCTGCCGTGACGGGGGATAAAGGGATAGATGCCCCGGTTGATGAATTCGACCAGAAGTTTGACCACGTCGGGGTGAATGCCCGATTTTCCCTGCAGGAAAGTGCCCACGCGGGCTACCATGGCGGCCTTGACGGAGGTGTCGCCCAGGGGTGCACCGGCGCCGGTGGAATGGCTGCGGATAATATTGTACTGGAGCTCCTTGAGATACTGGTCCTCTACTCTCCACTGGGCCATGGGACCGAAGCCGGTATTGATACCGTAGATTACCTTATCTTTATGAAACTGGTCCAGAAACTGGTAGCAACGCTCAACCTGGGCCATGGCGGCCGGATCCACCGTAAACTCTTTATCGTGGAAGACAACATCTTCCACCTGCTTATAGTTCAAATAATTCATTTCAATTAATTTGGCCGCGAATTTACGCACAATTTCGGAATTATCATAGGAATAAAGCGTCATAATGACTATATTTGGAAGATTAAAAAACCAACTGATTATGGATTCCGCAACTGTTCTCAAGTATTTTCAGGAAATTACGCATATTCCCCGTGAGTCCGGCCATGAAGGCCCCATCACCGCCTATCTGCAGAAGTTCGCCGCAGACCGCGGCCTGGCCTGCAAAACGGATAAAACCGGCAACGTAGTCATTACCAAGCCCGCATCGGCCGGAAAAGAAAACGTGCCTTCGCTGGTGCTCCAGGCCCATCAGGACATGGTTTGCGAGAAAAAGGCCGGCTTTGACTTCGATTTTCTGACCCAGCCCATTCCCTATGAGATTGAGGACGGCTGGATGGTGGCCAAGAACACCACCCTTGGGGCCGATGACGGAATCGGCATTGCCGCCTGCCTGGCCCTGCTGGACAGCGACCTGCCCACCGGCAAGCTGGAATGCCTGTTCACCATTTCCGAAGAAACCGGCATGGACGGGGCTTTCGCCATGGAACCCGGCTTCTTTGAAAGCAACACCCTCATCAACCTGGATTCGGAAGACGAAGGCTGGATGTTCGTGGGCTGCGCCGGCGGTCTGGACACGACGGCCACCTTCGAATTCCACCGGGAGGCCCTGAGAAAAGGCTATAAGACGCTGAAAGTGAGCGTCTGCGGAGGCCAGGGCGGCCACAGCGGAGACGATATTAACAAAGGCCGCTGCAACGCTGTCCGGGAGCTGGTGCGCTTCCTCTTCACCGAATTGCAGTACGATTTCCAGCTCATCACCCTCGAAGGCGGCAACAAGCCCAATGCCATTACCCGCGAGGCATACGCCATCCTGGCCGTTCCGGCCGATGAAGCCGAGGACATGGTGGCCGACGTTAAGGCCTTCAGCGATATCCTGGCGGCCGAATACGTAACCTCCGACTCTGAGGTACACGCTACCTGCGAGCCTTGCACCTGCGGGGAAAAGCCCATCGAGGAAGGCGATGCCTCCAACATCATCGCCACGCTCCTGGCCTGCCCTCACGGCGTTGAGCGCATGTCGGCCGATATCCCCGGCCTGGTAGAAACATCCACCAACCTGGCGGCGGTGCATATCAAGGAGAATGTGCTTACGGTGATTACCAACCAGCGAAGCTCGGTGGTTTCGGAGTTGCACGCCCTGGCCGAGAGGGTGGAGGCGGCGTTCTTCCTGGGTTCCTTCGACGTTGAACACCACGGGGAGTACCCCGGCTGGAAGCCCAACCTCCAATCCCATATCCTGGAGGTCTGCGTGGCCTCTTACAAGAAGCTCTTCGGCCACGACCCTGAAATCAAGGCCATCCACGCCGGCCTGGAATGCGGCCTTTTCCTGGAAAAGTTCCCGCACCTGGATATGATTTCCTTCGGCCCCACGCTGCGCAATGTCCACGCCCCCGGCGAAAAGCTTGAACTGGCCTCCCTGGACAAATTTGTAGCCCATTTGAACGACGTAGTTTTGAACTTTAAATAAGATTGTCATCCTGAGGCCTTTAGGCCGAAGGATCTGTAAACCGGAGACAGATTCTTCGCTTCGCTCAGAATGACAAAAAACGCTCAGAATGACAAAGATTCTAATTGCACCTTCGATGTTGTCGGCCGATTTTCTGCATCTGGAGAAGGATGTGGAAATGGTAAACGAGTATGCCGATCTGTTTCATCTGGATATTATGGACGGCACTTTTGTGCCCAATATTTCTTTCGGATTTCCGGTGGTGGAAGCCATAGCCAAAATGGCGCGGAAGCCGCTGGACGTGCATCTGATGATTGTACATCCGGAGAAGTATGTGGAGCGTTTTGCCAAGGCAGGTGCCGCCTATATCAGTTTTCATTACGAGGCGGCCCTGGAGGAATCCGGTGCCGTTATTGAACAGATTCAGGCGCTGGGTGTTAAGGCCGGCATCGTAATTAATCCGGACTGCCCGGTGGAGAAGATCTTCCCTTATCTGGGGCAGGTGGACTTTGTGCTCATCATGAGCGTTTTTGCGGGCTTTGGAGGGCAGAAGTTCATTCCCGAGTCTCTGGACCGTGTGAGGGCCGTAAGGGCCGAATTGGACCGTTTAGGCCGCAAAGACGTGCCGGTAGAGATTGACGGGGGAGTGGGTCCGGCCAATGCAGCGGAAATCATCCGCGCAGGGGCCCAGATTCTGGTTGCCGGCAGTTCGGTGTTCAAGTCGGCCAACCCGCAGCAGACCATCGAGGCCCTGCGAAACGCATAATCTTCTGCCAATTTGTCAGAAAAGCCGTTGCCCTTTGCAATGGCTTTATTTTTGTGTATATTTGTATGATTTAAACCCATTCAAACATGATTACTCACGATCTTCGCGTTGTAGCAGACGCGATCATTGACAAGAAAGGACAAGACGTGGTTTCCCTGGACTTGCGGGGCATTGACGGAGCCATCACGGATTTCTTCGTGGTGTGCGACGGTTCCAACACCACCCAGGTGGGCGCCATAGCCGACAATATCGCAGAAAAGATGAAGGAAGAGGGGCTCACCCTCTATCGCAGCCAGGGCGAAGGCAACAATTTCTGGATCATCCAGGACTACGGCAATATAGTGGTACACATATTCCTCAAAGAATACCGCGATTTCTACCGCCTGGAAGACCTTTGGGCCGACGTTCCCCGCAAAGAATACAAGGAGCGCAAGACTCCGGCCAAAAAGACTAGCAAAGAATAAAGATGGCAAATCAGAAAAAAGACCCCGGTGGTCGCAAGATATTTCAGGTGCGCTTCAACCTGTCGTGGCTGTATTTCCTCCTGCTGGTGGGAATCGGCTACCTGCTGATGAACAATCAGCGCAGCGCTGCTCCCGAAAAGGTGGAATGGGCCGAGGTCCAGACCATGATCCGGGAAGGCGACGTGGCAGAAATCTCCTTTGTGAGAAACGATTTCAAAGGCGAAATCAAAATCCGCCC
The DNA here is from genome assembly GCA_017617475.1 of Bacteroidales bacterium. The sequence continues at coordinate 41,532 of JAFZWC010000048.1, read as the reverse complement.
GGAAAAACTGGGCAAATATTCCGATAAATTCCGCGGCGGGGTGGTTCCCAAGCGTGCCCCGCAGTTCTATTTCCTGGTTTCCACCAAGTTTGACCCGGAGACCAGTTTCGGCGCTCTGAATCAGGAGCTTCCGCTGGAAAGCCAGTTCAAGGTAATCATCCGCAACGAGGAGCACATCTGGATGGATATCTTCCAGATGATTATTCCGCTGCTGCTGTTCATTCTCTTCTGGGTGTGGATGTTCCGCGGTATGAACCGTGGCGCCGGCGGTGGCCCGGGAACCGGCGGGTTCAACCCCTTCAATACCGGCAAATCCACGGCCCGCGAAACCGAGAAGGGTGACGTGAAGGTCACTTTCAAGGACGTTGCCGGCCTGTATGGTGCCAAGGAAGAGGTAATGGAGATAGTGGACTTCCTCAAGAATCCCCAGAAATACACTTCTCTGGGCGGCAAAATCCCCAAGGGAGCCCTTCTGGTGGGCCCTCCCGGAACGGGTAAAACCCTGCTGGCCAAGGCTGTGGCAGGGGAGGCCAACGTTCCTTTCTTCTCCATTTCCGGTTCTGACTTTGTGGAAATGTTCGTGGGCGTGGGTGCGTCCCGCGTACGCGACCTCTTCCGCCAGGCCAAGGAGAAGGCCCCTTGCATAGTGTTCATTGACGAGATTGACGCCGTGGGCCGCGCCCGCGCCAAGAACGGCGGCTTCTCTTCCAACGATGAGCGTGAAAATACGCTCAATCAGTTGCTTACGGAAATGGACGGCTTCGGCACCAACAGCGGTGTCATTGTACTGGCCGCCACCAACCGCGCCGACATCCTGGACCAGGCCCTCATGCGTGCCGGCCGCTTCGACCGCCAGATTCACGTGGAGCTTCCGGAACTGAAGGAGCGCGAGGAAATCTTCAAGGTACACCTGCGTGAGATTAAAGTGGCCGACGACTTCAACCTGGAGTTCATGGCCAAGCATACGCCCGGTTTCTCCGGAGCCGATATTGCCAACGTGTGCAACGAAGCAGCCCTCACCGCCGCCCGCCGCAACCATGAGAAGGTGGAACAGCAGGACTTCCTGGATGCCGTAGACCGCATTATCGGCGGCCTGGAACGAAAGTCCAACACCATCATGACCCCGGCCGAGAAACGCACCACCGCCTATCACGAGGCCGGTCACGCCCTGGTGGGCTGGCTGCTCCCGTACGCCGATCCCGTGTTCAAGGTGAGCATCATCCCCAGAGGCAAGGCCCTCGGCCTCACCTGGAGCTTACCTGAGGAGCGCAAGAACTGGTCCCGGAGCGTGATGCTGGACAAGATGAGCATGCTCATAGGTGGCCGCGTGGCCGAGGAAGTCATCAACGGAGAGCCTTCTTCGGGCGCCCTGAACGACCTCGAGCGCATGACCGGCATGGCATACGGCATGGTCCAGTACCTGGGCATGAGCGAGAAGGTGGGAACGCTTTCCTTCTATGATTCCACCGGTGCCAAGGGCTACAACCTGGTTAAGCCGTATTCCGAGAAGACGGCCGAACTCATGGACCAGGAGGTGAAGGACATCGTAGAAGGCGTCCACCGACGCACACGCAAGCTCATAGACGACCACAAGGATGAATTTATGCAGCTGGGTGCCCTCCTTTTGGAAAAAGAAGTTATCTTTGCAGAAGATATAGAAAAGATTCTCGGCCCCAAGGTAAAACCCGCAGCAGAGGATCAATTCCAATCGGAAACCGAAACCCCGGCTGAAGCATGAACGGAACCGTAAAACGTACCATATTCGGAGTCCTTTTCCTGGCAGTGATGCTGGGAGGACTCCTTTTCCATGAGACGCTGTTTGTCATTCTGTTCGGCTTCATCACGGCAGTCATGCTGTTTGAGTTCTACCGGATGACAATGGGAAAGGCCTACGGGAAGATCCAGTTTTTGGCCGTATTGTTTGGTGTTCTCATCTTTATCCGGGCACACCGCTTCTTCTCCCATGGGCTGGATCTCACCAGCCTGGTATGCGAGGTGCTCCTTTTCCTGCTGGCCATCATGGTCTGCTCCGTTTTCCACAAAGACCACGCGGACTTTACCAAAACGGGTTTCCTGTATGCAGGTCTGCTTTATATCGGCCTGCCGCTGGCTCTTTCCAATGCCGTGGTATGCCGGGGAGGGGAGTTCAGCGGTCTGCTGATGGTGGCTTTCTTCTGCATCATCTGGGCCTCTGACGTGGGGGCATACTGCTTCGGAATGCTCTTCGGCCAGAAGTCCTGGAGCAAAAAGATGTGCCCTTCCATCTCGCCAAAGAAATCCTGGGCTGGCTTCTGGGGCGGCCTTTTGATGGCCATGCTGGCCGGCGCCATCCTGTACTGGACAGGACTCTTTGCCTTCCCCATCTGGCACTGCCTCATTGTAGCGGCCCTTATGCATGGCATGGGCGTACTGGGAGATTTGTTTGAATCCCTCTGGAAGCGTTCCACCGGCATCAAGGACTCCGGCAACATCATCCCCGGGCACGGAGGCCTCATGGACCGCTTCGACAGCGCCCTGTTCGCCATTCCCACGGGGTTTGTTTATCTCATCCTGCTAGGCCTCCTCTAGACTATGAAATTAACCAAAATTGATAACGATTCCTACGGTACCATCCTGTTCAGCTGGTGTATCTGCGCCATCCTGATTTTCCTGGTGGCCCGTTATGCACCGCTTTGGCTCAGCCTGCCTCTGTGCACCTTCTTTGTGGTGTTCATGGGGTTCATCACCTGGTTTTTCCGGGTGCCGGACCGCCAGACTCCGGAAGAAGAAAACAAGCGCCTGGTAACGTCAGTGGCCGACGGCAAGGTGGTGATTGTGGAAAAAGTGTTTGAGAAGGAGTATCTGCAGAAGGAGTGCATCCAGATTTCCGTGTACATGGATTTCTTTGACGTACACTGCAACTTCTGGCCCATCACCGGCGAGGTTACCTATTATAAATATCATCCCGGCAAGTATCTGCTGGCCTTCCATCCCAAGTCTTCCGAGCTCAACGAACACGCTTCCTCCAGCCTCAGAAACGAGCATGGAGAGGTGTTCTTCAAGCAGATTGCCGGCACTTTTGCCCGCCGCATCGTCTGCTACTCAGAGCCTGGTAAAATGGGATATCGCGGAGACCAGTGCGGCGTAATCAAATTCGGCTCCCGCATTGACTTGTTCGTCCCGCTGGAAGCCGAAGTAAAAGTAAAGGTAGGCGACAAGGTAAAGGCCGTCGAGAGTATTCTGGCTATTCTTCCAGAATAGCCTAAATTCGTTTCACTTACTGGGGGACTAATCCCCCAGACCCCCTGGGTCGCTCCGCTCCAAAACCAAACGAAAACACTTTGTCATTCTGAGCGTAGCGAAGAATCTGTTTTAATTAACTCTACCAGTTTTTCAACCGCCTCGTCTTCGGGTATATGCCTGAGGACGGGTTCTTTTTTACGGTAGAGGGTGACCTTGCCGGCGCCTTCGCCCACGTAACCGTAGTCGGCGTCGGCCATTTCTCCGGGACCGTTCACAATGCAGCCCATGACGGCTATCACCACATCCTTGAACTGGCCGGTGGCCGCCTTTACACGGTTGAAGGTCTCTTCCAGGTTGTACAGCGTGCGGCCGCAGCCGGGGCAGGCTATGTACTCGGGTTTGTAGAATTTGCGGCGGCAGGCCTGCAGAATCTCGTCCTTGAGGTATTCGTCCTCAATGGGGATATCGTCTATCTCATGATTAAGAAGGGGAGCGCCGTAGTCGCACGCGGCCTTAAGGATCCTCAGGTCTTCCGGAGCAAGTTCCGAAGGACTAAAAAGAGGGCCGATGTCCTTCGAAACTTGCTCCGAAAGACCATAACGATGGGCCAGGTATTGGGCCACAGGAAGTTCATTCTGCGGGGGTTCGGTGAGGGATACGCGAATGGTATTGCCGATTCCTTCTTCCAGGAGAGTGGAGATGGCCACGCAGCTCTTGATGCGTCCGCTGTCGCCGTTGCCGGCCTCGGTAACGCCTACATGCAGCGGGAACACCACGCCGCGCTCTTTCATCATCCGGGCCAGGTTGCGGTAGGCGTTCACCATGACCACGGTATTGGAAGCCTTGAGGGACACTACTACATTGTAGAATTGCGCCTCAATACACATCTCTACCCATTCCATGGCTGCCAGGGCCATGGCTTCAGGGGTATTGCCATACTTCTCCACAATGTATTTACCCAGCGAGCCATGGTTCAACCCTATGCGGATGGCCCTGTCGTACTGCTTGCAAAGGCCCAGGAACTGGCCGAAGAGGGCCCTGGCTTTGTCGTGATCGGGGTGGAAATTGCCGGGGTTGATGCGGATCTTCTCCACCACCGGAACAACGGCCATGGCAATCTCGGATGAAAAGTGGATATCGGCCACCAGGGGAGTGTTAATGCCATCGGCCCTGAGACGTCTCTTAATCTCTTCCAGGTGCTTCACATCGGCCATGGCGGGCACGGTGATGCGGATGAGCTGGGAGCCGGCGGCCGCCAGAAGCTTGCACTGGGCCACCGTGGCGTCGATGTCGGAAGTATGGGTGTTGCACATGGTCTGGACCACAATGGGGTGGCCGCTGCCGATGAGCACATTGTCGCCTACGCGAACGGTACGGGTTTCCAATATCTCTCTCATACTAGGGATTTTGCTGTTGTTCGGCCATCATCTTGCGCGCCAGTCTCTTCAGTTGCCCGCGGGTGTGGCCGTATCGGGGTGTCAATTGATAGTAAACGCCAAAGGTAACACCTGCATCCAGGGGATAGGCAAAGCGGTAATACCAGGGGCTCACGTAATCCGGCTGCCAGAAGGAGCTCCAGCTCCATTTTCCGTTAACCATAAGGTGGAACTCGAAGGGATTGAACATCAAGCCCATACCAAGCCCTCCCTCTACGCCGTAGGAATAGCGGCGGTCGTAATCGCGGAAGGCATCCACATACTCTTCATATTCCGGAATTCCTACAAAATCGTCGTCCAGCACGCGGTGGATCTTCATGCGGTAACCGCCGTAAATACCCACTTTGGCCATAATCTTGAAATGCTCGCCCATGTCAATGTGGAAATGGGACAGGAAAAACACCTCCGGAACCGTTATCAGGGTCTTGTAGGCACCGGATTCCGTAAAGCGGTATCCCGTTTCCCCGTTCCGTTTGAACTCATAGCCTTCGTAGTTCATCTGGGCGCCGATTTCCATGCCCATGTTGGGGAAAATGCCGAACATGGTAAACTGGCGCACAATGGAGAATCCGTATACGGGATACTGGGGCTGCCAGAGCACATAGCGGTCGGGGTTAAAGTAGCCGTATTGCAGGGAGGCGCCTCCGAATACGCCGATCATCCAATAATCGTTGGGGGCGGCAATGTTAACCTTGACGCTGTCCAGATACGAATTGGTAACGGTATCCGGCAGGGAGAAGAACTCTTCTTCCAGATTCACCTGAGCCCGGGACATCCAGCTGCAGCACAGCAGGGCCGTCATTATGGCAATCACTCTTCTCATTGGAACATCTCCTCCAAATTAATCTTCCACACCATCTCGGACCTTTCCAGCACCTTGATCAGGAATTTGTCTTCCAACTTGAAGAAATGCACCTTTTCGGGCTGTTTTTTGGCCAGCAGATTACCGGTATCCACCATTCCGTTTCGGTTCTTATCCTCGGTGATACGGATACAGTAGGCCCCCTGCTTGAGGTAGGGGAACACAACGGGGCCGCTCTTGTCCACCAGGAAACTGCGGATTACCTTGTCCCGCTTTTCGTTGAGCAGTTCCACCAGATAACGGTTGTGTACATGACTGAGTTCCAAGGTAATGGAACTGAGCTTGTCGTCCGTGGGGAGCGTTACCTTAAGCTGGGTACTGTCGTTATAAAAACCGTTGACGTCGCGGAACTTGCGGTGAGGAATCTTGAGGTAGTAGTCATACCCCACCTGGAAGGGTTCCGAAGGCATCACCCGGAAATGCCGCAGGTTGGTACTGTCGTGAAGAACCTTCACCTTGCCCTTGGCTTCCTGCTGCCGGGGGTTCACGCTACGGAACTGAAGGGAATCCCAGGCCGACTCGATGAGCGGATACTTGAATTCTATCTCAAAGCCGTACTGCTCCACCGTGGTGGGATCGGCCGATGTCGTCATCACGGCAATGGTATCCTCGTGCTTGCGGTCCCGGTAGTTGGTCTCCTTTTTCATCATCTCGGCCCTCTGCTCCTTGGAGTAGGTGAGCTTGACCAGCTCTTCCTGAGGACGGAGCTTGCCGCTGGTGTCCGTCTTGTCGTACTTGATCACCAGCTGGAGAGTGTCCGGCATCTTTCGCTGGTCATTCACCCACAGTTCCAGGGAGTCCTTCTGCAGATTGAACTGGCGGATGAGTTTTTCGCGCGGGAGGCCCTTGACGCGCATATCGTGGATTACAGCGTCGGGAGCCATGAAAGTGAGGTAGGCCGTGCGCGGCCCCACCCTTTCCTTCTTCACGATATACTGTTTGGACGGGCGCTCGCGGAAGAGGTTCAGCTCAATCTGGGCATGGCGCGCCAGGCAGAGGGCGGTATCCTTCATGTCGAATTTCTTGAACTCGTAGAGGCTGTCGTTGAAGACGATGCTGGGTCTCAGAAGGCTGTCGAGGAAGGCAATACGCTCGGTTTCGGGGTCGTATTTGTTGTTGTTGTTCTCGTCCTTGATAGCATATACCCGATAAAGGGTATCCGGGATGTTGCGGATGGCAAAGAAGCCCCAGTCATCCGTCTTGGCGGCCGCCACGGGCCGTTTGAGGAAGACGGCCGAATCGGAATGGTCCTTGTACAGGAGCACGGTGGCACCCTTGATGGGCATGAGGGTGTTGCAGTCCTGAACCAGGCCTGTCACGCACATGGAATCAATCTTGTCACCCGTAGAAAACACCAGGGTGAAGCCGGGGAACAGGTTGCCTTCGTTGTTGTCGGCAATGGCGCCCGTCAGGTCCAGGGTATAGGTGGTATTGCTGTCCAGGTCGCTTTCAAAACTCACGTCCAGCGACTTGCCGTGAATGGCTGCCTTGGGCTTCTTCTCCAGCGGAGGGGACAGGTAAATGGCATTGGCGTCCTTGATTTTCACGTATTCGTTGAAGGTGAAGCGGAGTTTTGTCTTGGTGGACACGTTCACGGTTGCCGGCATGGGCGCCACCTTGGTGAGCACCGGGGGAATGGTGTCCTTGGGGCCGCCTGACGGAGGCGTGGTGGTATTGGCGCAGCCCGAGGGGAACATCAGGGAGCCCAGGATGAGGGTAGCCGGAATAAGCGGCAGGAATTTCTTCAAAGGATGGCTCATAGTTCTTTTCGGGTTACATTCTCGATTCCTTCAATGGAAGAGAGTTTCTTGATCATCTTGTCCAGGACATCTTTGGAGCTCACGTACAGGTCGATATCGCCTTCAAACAGGCCTCCTTCGGCCACCAGGTTGAGCCGGCGCATATTCACGCCCATAACCAGCGAAACGCGGCGGGTAATCTCGTTAAGCATGCCAACGCGGTCCAGGCCTTTCAGGCTTATACGCACCAGGAAGGAAGTCTCTTCGGCCTGCTCCAACCACTTGGGCACCACCACCCAGTCCCCATGACGGGCAGCGATCCGGTCGGCCACGGCGCAGGTTTTCTTATGTACGGTTATGGTGCCGTCCGGGGCCTTGATGCCCACCACGGCGTCGCCGGGAATGGGGTTGCAGCAGGTGGCGATGGAGAAATGGGGGGCGTTGGGGTCCGTGGAGCCGATGATAAACGTCTCGCCGGGTTTTTCCTCTTCCTTGGACTCGGAGCGGAACATCTTCCGGATCCAGGAAAGCTTGCCTCCGGAGGAACGCTTCAGAACCTCCGACAGGTTATCCAGGCTAACCTGGCCAATACCAATGCCATAATACAGTTCTTCACGGGTATCCATGCCATAGGCCACCTCCAGACGTTGCAGCACCGCTTCATCGGTTTCGTACCCCAGATCTTTGATGGCCGATTCCAGGGCATTCCGGCCATAATCCACCGTCTGCTTGCGCTGGGTCTTGAAATAGTCCGTCACCACGGTGCGGGCACGGTGCGTCTGCAGGAACTTGAGCCATTCCGGCTGCGGCTTTCCGTCTTCGGCCGTAATGATTTCCACCTTGTCGCCGGTCTTGAGCTCCTGGCTCAGTTTCACCAGTTTCTGGTTCACTTTGGCGGCAATGGCCTTGTTGCCCACTTCGGTATGGATGGCGTAGGCGAAGTCCAGGGCCGTGGAGCCCTTGGGCAGGCTGCGCTGTTCTCCCCGGGGAGTGAACACATAGATATCGGTGGCCGTAAGGTCGTTGTGGATAATGTCCAGCAGTTCCAGGGCATTCACGTCCGGATTCACCAGAATACCCTTGATGCGGTCCAGCCAGGCATCCATCTCGTAATCGCCTTCGCCCATGATGCCGTGCTGCTTGTAGCTCCAGTGGGCGGCAATACCCTTTTCGGCAATGTCGTCCATACGCCGGGTGCGGATCTGGACCTCCACCCACACGCCGGAATTACTGAGCAGGGTGCAGTGCAATGCCTCATAACCATTTGACTTGGGATGTTTTACCCAGTCCCTGAGGCGCTCCGGCATGTAACGGTATATGCCGGTAATGATAGAGAAGATATGGTAGCACTGGTCACGCTCGCTCTCGGCCGATTTGGGGTCGGTATCGAAGATGATGCGGATGGCATAAAGGTCGTAGACTTCCTCGAAGCTCACGCCCTTGGTCTGCATTTTCTGCCAGGCCGAGTAGGGCGTCTTGATGCGCTTTTTGATTTCATAATGGAAGCCGGCCTTCTCCAGTGCCGCCTCTATAGGCACAATGAATTCGGTCATTTCCCGGCCTTTTTCCTCGATTCCGCGGTCGATACGGGCTTTGATATCGGCATAGGCATCCGGTTCCTTATACCGCAGCCAGATGTTCTCCAGTTCCGTCTTGATGTTGTACAGACCCAAGCGGTGGGCCAGCGGAATAAAGATGAACATGGTTTCCGACAGAATCTTGTCCCGCTTGTGCTCCGGCATGTGCTCGATGGTGCGGCAGTTGTGCAGGCGGTCGGCCAGTTTGATGAGAACCACCCTCACGTCGTCGTTAAGGGTGAGGAGGATGCGCTTGAAATTCTCGGCCTGAAGGCTCTGCTGGGAAATGTCGGTTCCGCGGGTCTTCTGCTCCGTATCCAGTACGTTCTTAATCTTGGTGAGGCCGTCTACCAGCGACGCAATCTTGTCTCCGAAATGCTCCCGGATATCTTCTACGGTATAGTCCGTATCTTCCACCACGTCATGGAGAAGGGCGGCCGATATGGACTTGTATCCCAGGCCGATGTCGTCCACCACAATCTGGGCCACGGCAATGGGGTGGAGCATGTACGGTTCGCCGCTGCGGCGCCGCACGTTACGGTGCGCGTCGTTAGCGAATTCGAAGGCCCGTTTCACCACCTCCATCTCCTGCATGTTGGCACATCGCTTCTGGGCCGATGCCTTCAGCACCTCCCAATCCCGGGAAATAACCTCGTAGTCTTTTTCACCAAACTCAGAAAAACTCATATCGTCATGGTATTTTGATGGAGCCGTTCCTTGCGCTCGCGAACGGCTTCCGCATTCATTTCATCCAGTTTTGCTATAGTAATCCCATGCTGGTCCACATTCTGGAAAGCATAGGACAGTTCTGCTCCGTATAGGATAATGGCCCATCCAATATTAAGCCATATCATGAACAGGGGAATGGCGGCCAGGGCACCGTACACGGCACTCTGCTTGGCCACCATCACCTGCGTTTCCAGATACAGGTATTGCACGGCGGCAAAGGCCAGACCCGAGATTAGGGCCGCCTTCAGGGCATGTCTGTTGCGCACATGCGTGCCGGGAATATACTTGTACATGGTATTCAGGATAAGGACGATGATTCCCGCGAACACCAGCCAGCTCACAAAGGTCTTCAGATGGTCGGAGAAGAAGAGTTTGCTGGGGAACAGCAGGTCCAGGACGTGGGAATACACCACCGAGCCCGAGAAAAAGATGATAACCACGAAAGGCGCCAGGATGGTGATTCCTATCACAATGCCTATCATCTTGAAGAAACTGGGCTCGCGGTCCACCTTCCATACATTATTGAACACTTGCCGAACGGTTATCATCAGAGACAGCACAATCCAGACGAAGGAGGCCATGGAAATAAAGCCGAACCAGCCGCTTTCGGCCGTACGCACAATATTGTCGGCCGCCTGCAGAAGCGTGTCCACAATACGCTGCTGGCCCAGGTTGGCCACCAGAATCTCGGCAAACTTGTCCCGGAGGCCAAGGCCGTCCGTCAGGTAAAAGCCTATGGCTATGGCTGGAACCACCGCCATCATGCTGCGGTAGGCGAGGGCCGTCACCTGATACCCGATCTTCTGGGCCGAGAAAGTATTCATCATGAGGATGACCGTCTTGGCATCGCGCACCATACGGGCCTTCCAGCGGGAGAAATCGGACTCGTTGAGCAGCCAGATGTCATGCATGAGGAAGCGCACGATGCGGGTAATCCAGATGGAAATCCACCGGAATATCACAGCTAGTTTATGCCCCAAACGCTTGAACATCAGAATAATGTGGGTTCAATTGTACCTGTGGACAGATCGCTTCCTGCGGAAGGTTCTGCGGAAGTTCCGCTACCTGCGGAAGGTTCCCTTCCCTCCGCTAAAAAGAGGGCCGATGCTCCGGGAAGGGAACCTTCCTCCGGAACAGCGTCGCTTGTCATACCGAGCGAAGCGAGCGTATCTCCTATCATCCTCATGAAGGTTTCCTCATCAATCACCTGGATACCCAAATCGGCCGCCTTCTTCAGTTTTTCCGGACCGGGCTTGGTGCCGGCCAGGAGGTAATCTGTCTTACCGCTCACTGAAGAACTGTTCTTTCCTCCGTGGGCTTCTATAAGCGCCTTCATGGCATCTCGGGAGATGCTGAAGTTGCCGCTTATGACTATGGACTTTCCCGCAAGGGCATCGGACTGCTTTCCGGCGCCTTCTTCCATGCTCATGCGGAGGCCGGCCGCCCTCAGGGCTTCCACCTCCCGGCAATTCTCCACGTCCAGGAAGTAGTGGAAGATACTGTCGGCAATGACTTCTCCCACCTCCGGAACTTCCAGAAGCTCTTCTTTGGTGGCCGAGGCTATGGCGTCGATGGAGCCAAAGTGGCGGGCGACGTCGCGGGCCGTAGTTTCTCCCACGAAGCGTATGCCTATGGCAAAGAGAACCCGCTCGAAAGGCACGTCCAGAGATGCCTTCACGGAATCCAGGAAACGGGCTGCGGCGCGGTCTTTCCAGCCTTCCAGCATCACCAGCTGGTCGGCCTTCAGGGTATACAGATGGGAGGGGAGAGTGACCAGATTCAGGTTGTAGAGCTGCTCGATGGTGGCTTCGCCGCAAAGGATGTTCATGGCCTTGCGGCTTACGAAATGCTCCAGCCGGCCCTTGATCTGGGTGGGGCAGCCCTGCCGGTTGGGGCAGAACCACTTGGCCTCGCCTTCTTCCCTCACCAGAGGGGTTCCGCAATCCGGACACACCTGGGGGAAACGGGGAATGACGGCCCCGGGCTGGCGTTTGGACTCTTCCACACCCGTGATCTTGGGAATGATTTCCCCGCCTTTTTCCACGTATACCCAGTCTCCTTCATGGATGTCCAAGGCACGGATCTGGTCTTCATTCACCAGGGTGGCGCGCTTGACCATGGTGCCGCTCAGGAGCACGGGCTCCAGATTGGCCACGGGGGTAACGGCACCGGTACGGCCTACCTGGTAATCGATGCTCAGGATGGGCGTGCAGGCCTGTTCGGCCTTGAATTTATAAGCAACGGCCCAGCGGGGACTCTTGGCGGTATAGCCCAGGTCCTGCTGGCAGTCCATCTCGTTGATTTTAATTACAATGCCGTCCGTGGCAAAGGGCAGCTCCTTGCGGGCGGTATCCCAATGCTCTATGAAGGCTTCGATTTCCTGGATATTGCTGCAGATGCGTCTGTGGGCCGATACGGGGAGTCCCCACTCCGCAGCGGCCTTGAGAGCGGCGTCGTGCGTGGGAAAGTCCACCTGGCCTGTAGGGATGTGGTAGAGGGTGCAGAAAAGGCCTCTCCGGCCCACTTCCTCAGGGTCCTGTAACTTTAGCGAGCCGCTGGCGGCGTTGCGGGGATTGGCAAACAGGGGCTCTTCCTGGGCCTCGCGTTCGGCATTGAGGCGGTCGAAGGACTCGTAAGGCATGAGCACCTCGCCGCGAATCTCGAACTCTTCCGGCCAGCCGCTGCCTTTCAGCGCCTCAGGGATGCTGGCGATCTGCAAAGCGTTGCGGGTTACATCGTCTCCCTGCACCCCGTCTCCGCGGGTGAGGGCGCGGAACAATCGGCCATTCTTGTAAGTCAGGCAAATGGCCGTGCCGTCAAACTTGAGTTCGCAGCAATACGTAAAAGGTTTGTCCAGCGATTTGGCGGCCCTTTCGGCAAACTCTTCCACTTCCTGGATGGAATACGTATTGGAAAGGGACAGCATGGGGTACTTGTGAGGGTACTTGGCAAAACCGCCGCTTTCCGCCTTCTCTTCCAGGTCCGAGCCCACCCGGTGGGTGGGGGAGTCCGGGGAATCGTACTGCGGATACCGGCGCTCCCAATCTTCCAGTTCATGCATCAGCTGGTCGTACTCGTAGTCGCTCATGGTGGGCGCATTCTCTACATAGTACTTCCGGCTGTTCTCCCAGAGAATAGCCCTCAGCTGCTCAATCCTGTGTTTTGCCTGCGTATAATCCATACTTGTCACTCGCGCACGTATACGTACACGAAACTACAAATATAGCAAAAATCCCCAATTCTTCAAAAGAACGGGGCACAACCGCCATCATCCCTGTAAAGTATGGATTTCTTTGATTATATTTGTTTGACTAAAACGAATCATTATGAAGATATTCCGCATTCTACTCATTGTTTCCCTCATGGCCTGCACCCTCTCCTGCGTGGGCTCCGGTTATACCGAACTGTTCAACGGCAAGGACCTCACGGGCTGGAAAGTGGTCCTGAGAGAAGGGGAGGAGGTAACTGAACCTACTTTTGTGGCCGATAACGGCGTACTGCACATCACCGGCCAACCGTTCGGATACATCCGCACAGAAAAGGCATTTTCCAACTACACCCTTCATCTGGAATGGCGCTGGGCCGGCGAAAAAGGCGTGGATGGCGGCATCTTCCATTTCCTGCAGGGAGAAGACAAAGTGTGGCCCCAGGGTGTCCAGCTTCAGATGACGCCCAAGGACATGGGAACGCTCATGGGCGCAATCCCCATCGAAAGCATCGAGGGTCCCTTCTACTGGAAACCCCGCATGGTGGACGAAAGCCCGGAAAAACCTGTGGGAGAGTGGAACATCATGGATTTCGAATGCCATGAAGGGCACATCAAGGCCTATCTGAACGGCGTCCTGGTCAACGAGGCCCAGTGCTCGGCCCATGAAGGTCCCATCGGCATCCAGTCCGAGGGCGGCCCCATGGATTTCCGTTATATCCGCATCACCGAGCAATAGGAAAAGTCAAGTTTTTTGTGTAATTTTGCATGATTAAAACAACTTAGATAAGTTATTTTTAAACAAATAAATCCAAATGAAAGATTCCATTATCATCCTGTGTGGTGGCGGCCCGGCTCCGGGTATGAACACCGTCGTTATGTCTGTTGCCAAGACTTTCCTGTCCAACGGTTATCGGGTAATCGGCCTTCACGGCGGTTACAGCGGCCTTTTCTCCAAGGCTCCCCGCACCGAAGACATCGACTTCTTCAAGGCCGACGCTTACTTCAACAGGGGCGGTTCTTACCTGCAGATGAGCCGTTTCAAACCCACCGACAAGGATTTTGAGGAAAACTTCAACCTGGGCCTCTTCCAGGACAACAACATCAAGCTCCTGGTAACGGTGGGTGGTGACGACACCGCTTCCACCGCCAACCGCATTGCCAAGTTCCTGGAGGCCAAGCAGTATCCCATCCACAACATCCACGTTCCCAAGACCATCGACAACGACCTCCCGCTGCCCAACAACACCCCCACCTTCGGCTTCAACAGCGCCAAGGACGAGGGTGCCCATCTGGCCCGCACCGTCTATGAAGATGCCCGCACCAGCGGCAACTGGCTCATCATCAGCGCCATGGGTCGCAGCGCCGGTCACCTGGCCCTGGGTATCGGTGAGGCCACTCACTGCCCCATGACCATCATCCCCGAGATGTTCAACAAGACCACCATCACCCTGGATAAGATTGTGAACCTGGCCCTTTCCGCCATTCTCAAGCGCAACATCCTGGGCATTCCTTACGGCACCGTAGTAGTGGCCGAAGGCGTGTTCCACGACCTGGATCCCCAGGAAATCAAGAACGCCGGCGTATCCATGACCTACGATGAGCACGGTCACCCCGAGCTGGGCAAAATCTCCAAGGCTGTCCTGTTCAACGATATCCTGGAGAAGAAGTTCAAAGCTATCGGCCTCAAGGTCAAGACCCGTCCCGTGGAAATCGGCTACGACGTCCGCTGTCAGGACCCCATTGCCTACGACCTCACATATTGCTCCGAGCTGGCCATGGGTGCCTACGAGCTCTTCAAGAAGGGCGAGACCGGCTGCATGGTGTATGTAGACGCATTCGGCGAGTCCCACCCGCTGTACCTCAAGGACCTGCAGAACGCCGAGGGCAAGATTCCTCCGCGCCGCGTGGCCATTGAAGGCGGTACCGCCCAGAACTACTTCAACCACATCTGCCACTTCATCACTCCGGCCGACTATGAAGCCGCCAAGAAGTATGTGGCCAACCCCGAAGAGTACGACTTCAAGAAAATCCTGAACTGGTAATCCATGTTCAAGGGGCTAAGATATGCTATGGTGCTTCTTGCAGCCTGCACCCTCATGGCAGGCTGCAAGAAAACCATTGTTCCTGGCGGAGAACCCGAACCTGGAGAAAAAGTATACACCGGCAGCATCCCTGAAAACCCGGACCAGATTCCCCAGATGTATCTGACCCTTCCGCAAGGCTGGGAGATAAGCGACATCCGGAAAGAAGCATGGACGGGAAACTGCTCCGTGCGTATCCAGGCAACGGTGGACGGTGTTGAATCTACTGTGTTCACCGCCCAGGGGGTCAAGGTCAAAGGTCGTGGCAATTCCACCTACAGGGCCTACCCCAAATTGCCCATGACCATCAAATTCTACCAGCAGGTCAATCTGATCGGCACCGGAAAAACCAAGCACTGGGTGCTGCTGGCCAACTGGATGGACCGCACACTCCTGAGGAATGACCTGGCTTATGAACTGGCCCGTCACACCAGTTTAGAATGGACTCCTTCCGGCACATTTGTGGACCTGTATGTAAACGAAGAATACTACGGTCTCTACTGGCTGGGAGAGAAGATTCATGTGGAAGGCTCCAACTTCACCTGCGATTATTTGTATTCCTACGACACCAGCGACAAGGAAGAGCACGATTTCGACACCCATCACGGCCATTGGAAAAGGGCTACCGTCACCGGCGGCATTCCTGTGGAGCTGAAATACCCCGACAGGGACCAGTATACCGCCCAGCAGTTCAATTCCATCCTGATGAGAGCCAAAAACTCGCTGTATAATGTGGAAGACGCCATCATGCGCGGAGACACGCCAAGTACCGTGATGGATATGAACACCTTATGCGACTGGTATCTGGTACAGGAAGTCTGCGGCAACGGGGAGCCCAATTTCCCCAAGAGTACTTTCCTGTATTACAAGGAAGGGAAGATTTTCTGGGGACCTGTCTGGGACTTTGACTACGGAACTTTTACCCCGGAGCGCCACGGCCTGCCCCTCAAGAGCACCCTGTATTATTATCATCTCTGGACCCATCCGGAATTCAAAAGCCATCTGAAGCACCGCTGGTCCATCCTCAAGCCCATTTTCCAGCAGATATGCCGCTCCTATATTGACCAGAGGGCCAATTTTATCCGGGAAGCCGAACCCCGCAACCACGAGATGTGGCCCTGCTTTCCCAATCCTCTGGCCGAAGACCCCAGCGGCCTGATCAACGGCGATGAGCTCATGTCCTTTGACGATGCGGTTGCCCGTATGAAGCAAGCCCTTCTGGACCGCATCGACGATATGGACATGGAAATCAACCGCTTATGACTCTGATCTACCAAATGCTGCCGCGCCTTTGGGGCAACGGCCGCTTTTCCGGCATAGACCAGCCTACACTTGAATACCTGAAAAACTCCCTGGGGGCCGATTATGTCTGGTGCACGGGAGTTATCCGCCATGCCACCCTTACCAGTGACCGGGGTTGCACCCCTTCCCATCCGCAGATTGTGAAAGGGAATGCAGGCTCTCCCTATGCCATTACAGATTATTACGATGTGAATCCCTACCTGGCCGACGACCCGTCCCACCGTATGGAAGAGTTCAAGGCACTGGTGGAGCGGGTTCACGGAGCGGGACTTAAACTGCTGATAGACTTTGTTCCCAATCACGTTGCCAGAGACAACGTGAACCTGGGCCAGAATGACGACAAAACCGTTCACTGGGCCCCCGAGAACGACTTTTTCTATTATCCGGGCCAGCCCCTGAGGCTGCCGGAAGCCGTTAAGGGAAAACCTTTCTACGAGAACCCCGCCAAGGCATCGGGCAATGCCTTTACGCCCACACCCGGCATTAATGACTGGTACGAGACCGTCAAGATTAACTACTGTGATTTCTACACCGGCACGTGGGACAAGATGCTGCAGATAGTCCGTTTCTGGGCATCCCTGGGCGTGGACGGATTCCGCTGCGACATGGTGGAACTGGTGCCCTGGCAATTCATGAAGTGGCTCATAGCCTCCATCAAGAAAGAGTACCCCGCAATGCTCTTTGTGGCCGAGGTATATGAGATGGAAAAATACCGGATGTATGTGCAGGAAGTCGGCCTTGATTTACTGTACGACAAGTCTGGATTATACGATACTTTACGCGCTGTTACCTGCAGCGATGCTTCAGCAAAGGGAATCACTTGGAACTGGCAGTTTCTGGGGGACCTGCAGCCCCATATGCTCAACTTCCTGGAGAACCATGACGAGCAGCGGATAGCCTCCGATTTCTTCTGCGGCAAGGCCGAGGGAGGCTATGCCGCACTGGCCGTTTCCCTGCTCCTGAACCAGGCTCCTTTCATGCTTTACTTCGGCCAGGAAATAGGGGAGCGGGGCATGGATGCCGAAGGCTTCAGCGGTCGCGACGGCCGCACCTCCATCTTCGACTGGTGGACGGTGGACAGCCTTGACCGGCTGAACCAATGGATTAAGCAGGGAGGAGGCCTCCAGCCCTACGAAAAGGCCGTTCTGGGCCGATACATGGAGCTTCTGGACTTGAAGAATACGCCCGCCTTCGCGGAAGGGAAAACCTTCGACCTCTGTTATTGCCAGGACGGAGCTTTCAACCCCGACCGCCATTATGCCTGGCTGCGCAGCGACGGAAACAAGACCTGGCTGCTGGTGAGCAACTTCGGCAGGGAAGCCGAAGAAATCACGCTCCGCATTCCGCCGGAAGCTCTTAAGTACTTGAGAATAAAAGCCGTAAGGACGGTTTACACCGCCATTGTACCGGCTTTGGATTACCAGATAATTGAAGTGTATTAACAGCTTGCCATTCAGGCGCGGCGGCGGAATTCGGCCACGGTGATGGCCGTAGCTATGGCCGCGTTCAAAGACTCGGAACCGGGGTCATCGGCCGGATAAGAAGGAATATAGAGACGGTCCGTCACGCAGGCGGCCGTCTTTTCCGTTATGCCATTGGCCTCGTTGCCAATCACAATCACCGAGGGCGCATCGGCCCCGTTGGAAAGGTCTTTCTGGTAGAAGTTTTCCCCGTCCAGGAAGGTGCCGTACACCTTGCCGCCCTGCGCCGATATGCGCCGGCAAAAGGCCGGGATATCGGTATAATGGATGCGCACGCGGAAAATGGCGCCCATGGTGGCCTGGACCACTTTGGGATTGAAACAGTCCACCGTGTCGGGCGAGCAGTAGATGGCCTCGATGCCGAACCAGTCGGCCACGCGGAAGATGGTTCCCAGGTTGCCGGGGTCGCGAATTCCGTCCAAGGCCAGGAATAGGCCTTTTTGGGGCACTTCTGCATGGGAGAGGTCATTGGGCCGATGCACCAGCGCCAGGGCCGGAGAAGGGGAGGAAAGGCCGGTTATGCGGGCCATGGCGGCTTCGCCTATGTCTTCCTTGCGGTAGACTTTCTCCACCTCGAAACGGGAAGCCAGGGCTTCCGCCACCAGTTTTTCCCCTTCGGCCACGAATAAACCGCTGCTGTCCCGGAACTTCTTCTGGGACAGCGACTTGATAAACTTTATTTCGGCGGCGGTTATCATGGGGCTACTTGTAGCCGAGAAGCTTCAGCATGGATTCGGCCGTCTGCTCTTCAGAGAATACAGTGGTAATGAGGTTGCCCTCTTTGTCCCGGTCAATGAGGATGTGACGGGGCGACGGCATAAGGCAGTGCTTGATACCGCCATAACCGGAAAGGGCTTCCTGATACGCTCCGGTGTGGAAAAAGCCGATATAGAGGTTCTCCCTGCGGCTGCGGATGGTGGGCAGGAAGATGGCGTTGGCGTGATAATCGGCATTGTAGAAATCCTGACTGTCGCAGGTGAGACCTCCCAGAAATACGCGCTGGTATTCGTCGTTCCACTTGTTGATGGGCAGCAGGATAAAACGCTGGTTCAGGCCCCAGGTGTCCGGCAGGCAGGTCATGAAACTGTTGTCTACCATGTACCACTTTTCGCGGTCGTTCTGCTGCTTGATATCCAGGATCTTGAAGATGGTGGCGCCGCTTTCACCCACGGTGAAGGAACCGAATTCCGTAAAGATGTCAGGTTCTTCCACGCCGTTGGCGTTGCAGGTGACCTTGATCTGGTTGATGATTTCCTCCACCATGTATTCGTAGTCGAAATCCTGGGCCAGGGAAGTCTTGTTGGGAAGGCCGCCACCAATATTGAGGCTGTCCAGCTCGGGGCAGATGGCCTTGAGTTCGCAGTACACTTTCACGCACTTGGACAGTTCGTTCCAATAGTAAGCGGTGTCCCTGATGCCGGTATTGATGAAGAAATGCAGCATCTTGAGGTGGAAGTTGGGATACTTGGCCACCGTTTCCTTGTAGAATTTGAGGATGTCGCTGTAGCGGATGCCCAGACGGGAGGTGTAGAAATCGAAGTTGGGCTCTTCTTCGGAGGCGATGCGGATACCCATCATGGTATCTTCCTCTATGAGGTCGGCCAGGTCTTCGAACTCGTTCTTGTTGTCCAGGACGGGGATGATATTCTTCCAGCCGTTCTTGCGCAGCTTGGCGATGTTGTGGATGTAGTGAGGGCGTTTGAAGCCGTTGCAGATGATATACAAGTCCTCCTTGTTCACGGAACCGTCACGCTCCAGGGCTTCTATAAGGTCCAGGTCATAGGCCGATGAAGTCTCCAGATGGATGTCGTTCTTGAGGGCTTCGTGCACCACGAAGGCGAACTGCGAACTCTTGGTGCAGTAGCTGTAGTGGTATTCGCCCTGATAGTCGGCCTTGGCCATGGCCACCTTGAACAGACGCTTTGCCCGCTGGATTTGCGATGAAATCTTGGGTAAATAGGTGATTTTCAGCGGGGTTCCATACTTATCGATAATGTCCATCAGGTCTATGTCATTGAACAGCAGGTTGCCGTCCACCACCATAAATTCGTCCTGGGGGAAGTCGAAGGTTTGATCGATAAGGTCGATGTACTTGTTTTTCATTTCTGTCAGGCAGGTAAAATCATGCAAATATAGCCAAAAAAGTATTACATTTGTAGGTATGAAGTGGAGGATTGCGATAATTATTGCTCTTTGCCTGCTGGGGGCGGCTGCATGCAGCACAACAAGGTCCCTGGGAGAAGGGGAGTACCTCCTCCGCAAGAACTCCATAGTGGCCGACGATCCCTCCTTCAACGTGTCGGCCCTTAACTCCTATGTGGGCCAGAAGCCCAATTCCTACATCCTGGGCCTGAATCCGCTTCTGTCCGTATACAACTGGAGCGGCGACGGTTCCACTCCGTTCAAGCGCTTCCTCCGCAAAATTGGAGCGGCCCCGGTAGTCTACGACTCGCTTAAGGTCAGCCAGAGCGTCGCCAACCTGGAGAACCACCTGCAGTACACGGGCTACTACGGATCCCGGGTGAGCAGCAGGGTGGATACGGTGAAGAAGAAAGCTTATGTAACGTATTCGGTAAACCTTGGTAATCGTTATAAAATCAGCGAAATAGCCTACGATATTCCAGAGTACGGAACCTTCCGGGAAGATTTCCTTCAGGGCCTGGATCAGAGTTCTGTAAAGGCCGGGGAGTACCTGTCGGAATCGGCCCTGGACAAAGAGGCCGACCGCTCCGCCGCCCACCTCCGCACCCTGGGTTATTATGGCTTCACCAAGTCTTTCTATGCCTTCGAGGCCGATACCCTCACCCATGACGGAACGGCGCTCCTGACTTACTCCATCCGGGACTATGCCCTGGGAGACGCCCCTTCATCGGCCAAAGAGCATAAGAAGTTCTATCTGGGGGAGGTGACCATCACGCACCCCGAAAGGCTCAAAATCCGCCCCAACGTTCTGGAAAACCTAAATATATTAAGGCCTGGGCAGCTGTATAACGAGGACGACGTCAATACCAACTACACGCGATTCTCCAGTGTGGGCATGCTCACGGGCGTGAACATCAACCTGGAACCCGTGGCCGACGACAAGGTGGACTGTACCATTTCCCTCCGCAATTCGGGCCTGCAGGGCTTTAAAACCAACCTGGAGGCGTCGGTTAACTCCACGGGGCTCTTTGGTATTTCGCCTCAGCTCACTTACTACCACAGGAACATTTTCCACGGTGGCGAACAGCTTAACCTGGGCCTCAAGGGTAATTTCCAGTTCCAGCCCAGGACCAAAGCCTATTCCACGGACTTGAGCATCTCTTCCACGCTCCGTTTCCCCAAGTTTATCGGCCTTCCCAACCGCATCTTTACCGGCCCTAACATCCCCAGGACGGACGTATCGGCCGCTTTCAGTTATCAGGACCGGCCGGAATTCCGCCGCACTGTCATATCCACCGCCTTTACCTATAACGGCAGGCTGGGGCAGAACTTCTATTATCAGCTGTCGCCTGTCAGGCTCAATATCTCGCACCTGTACAACATTGACGAGGAGTTCATGATGAAACTCCTGATGAACAACCCGCTGGTGCTCATGGCCTATATGGACCGTTTTGACCTGGGAGTAAGCGGCATGCTTTATTACACCACCGACGCGTCGTCCGTGCCGCTCACACCTTACCACTATATAAGAATCTCGTCAGACATTTCCGGCAATTTCCTGAGCCTTTTCAATCGCTGGATGCCCACCGACGAAAGCGGCTACCACACCATCTGGAACACGCCTTATGCCCAATATGTCCGTACAGAACTGAATATGGGCAAGGTATTCCGCTTCGGTAAGGAAGACAAACACGCCCTGGCCCTCCATTTCGGAGGCGGCGTGGCGTATGCCTACGGCAATTCAGACACTCCTCCCATCGAGAAGCAGTTCTATGTGGGCGGATCCATGTCCATGCGCGGCTGGAACGCCCGAAACCTGGGTCCCGGCAACTCCGCGCCCATCACCTGGTTCACCATTCCCAGCCAGATTGGAGAGATGAAGCTGGAAGCCAACGTGGAATACCGTTTCCCGCTCATTTCCAAGCTGGAAGGCGCTCTGTTCGTAGATGCCGGTAATATCTGGGACATCTCGGGAGATTCCGAGAATGAGGGCCGGTTCTCCTTCAGCAACCTTCCGCAGTCCATTGCACTGGACTGGGGCCTGGGCGCCCGCGTGAACCTTAATTTCCTCCTTCTGAGGGTTGATATGGGTATCCGTCTCAGAGACCCCGCCCGCGAAGCCGGAAGCCGCTGGGTACCCTCCAACGAATGGTTGAACGGCAACTACGCCATCCATTTCGGCGTTGGTTATCCGTTCTAAACCGTTATTTCTTGGGATAATACTTAGGCCAACAGACTTCCAGATACGCCTTAAGGGCGTTTTCGTGCTTGTTTTCGGCCGGCTCGTAGAAAACCCTTCCCCTCAGGGCTTCAGGCATGAATTCCATGTCCGTAAAGTGGCCCGGGTAGTCATGGGCATACTTGTATCCGTCAGAATACTTCAGGTCCTTCATCAGCTGCGTGGGCGCGTTGCGGATGGGGAGGGGGACAGGCTGGTTGCCGGAGTCCTTCACTTCGGCCAAAGCCTTTTCAATGGCCAGGTAAGATGCATTGCTCTTGGGAGACGAGGCCAGATATACCGTGGTTTCAGCCAGCGGAATGCGGCCTTCAGGCATGCCGATCTTGGAAACCACCTCAAAGCATGCGTTAGCCAGCAAAAGGGCATTGGGATTGGCCAGGCCCACGTCTTCAGAGGCGCTCAGGCACAGGCGACGGGCAATGAACAGGGGATCTTCCCCTCCGTCAATCATGCGCGCCAGGTAATAGATGGCGGCGTTGGGGTCGCTCCCGCGTATGCTCTTGATAAAGGCCGATATGATGTCGTAGTGCATCTCGCCATCCTTGTCGTAGATGGCCATGTTTTCCTGAATGGAGGCCGTTACCGTCTGGTTGTCAATGACAACGGGAGACCGGCCGGCCTGGGCATCCACCACCAGCTCCAGCACATTGAGGAGCTTGCGGGCGTCACCTCCGCTGTATCGCATGAGCGCTTCGCTCTCCTTAACTTCTATTTGTTTGTCCTTGAGCAGTACATCCTCATGGATAGCCCGGTCCAGAAGAATCTGCAAATCATTCTTTTCCAGAGACTTAAGGACAAAAACCTGACAGCGGGAGAGGAGGGGGGTGATGACTTCGAAGGAGGGGTTTTCCGTGGTGGCGCCCACCAGGACTATAGTACCGTTTTCCACGGCTCCCAGCAAGGCGTCCTGCTGGGCTTTGTTGAAGCGGTGAATCTCGTCTATGAACAGGATGGGGGCCCCTTTCTGATGAAAGAGGGAATTGCTCC
Source organism: Bacteroidales bacterium (assembly GCA_017617475.1). The sequence continues at coordinate 18,527 of JAFZWC010000048.1, read as the reverse complement.
GGGCCTTGTCAAAAACCTCGCGCATGTCTTTTACCCCGGCCATGACGGCACTCAAGGTATAGAAATCCCGGTCCAGGGTTTCCGCAATTATATGGGCCAGAGTGGTTTTTCCTACACCCGGAGGGCCCCAGAGGATAAAGGAACTGAGGTTCCCGCTCTCTATCATCTTCCGCAGGATGCAGCCTTCGCCCACAAGATGCCGCTGGCCCACATACTGGTCCAGGGTCCGGGGACGCATCCGCTCGGGGAGCGGAGGCAGCATGACGGAAGAGGCAGACATTTAGATTTCCTTGGTAAAGACCCTGCGGCGGCGCTTGAATTCCTTTTCGTAGGCGTTCCAGATATTCTGGACACTGGTGTTGCTTTCCATTTCGGCGTTGGACTCTCCGTACTTGAAGCCGCCTTTCTGGAGGTTGGGAATAATCTCATTGAAAAGCAGGGCGTGCACGCCCTTGTTCCGGTACTCGGGTTCAACGGCAATCATCAGCAGTTCCAGCGCTTCCTCGTACTTGAAATACATGGACTTGAGCAGGTACCACCAGCCAAAGGGGAACATGTATCCCCGGCCTTTCTGCACGGCACGGGCAATGGAAGGCATGGTCAGGGCCACAGCCACCAGTTTGCCTTCGGCATCCTCTACAAGGGTGACGAATTTCAGGTCCAGCAGCCCCATATACGTCTTGACATAACCGTCGATTACTTCCTGGGGAAGGACGGTGAAATCGTACAGTTCGCTATAGGTGCGGTTGATAAGATCGAATATCTTTTGGCCGTAGTGCTCCTCACGGACTTCCCGTCTGGTAATCTTGCGGATACGCAGCCCGTAACGTTCCTGGAGCATCCTGGATGCGCGGACCACCTTGTCAGGAACCTCCTTGGGAACAAAAATACGCAGTTCCAGCCAGTCGTTGGCCTTTGTGAGACCCAATGCCTCAAAGTGCTCTCCATAATACGGATAGTTGAATTTGAGGGCGAAGGAGGAGATGTCGTCGAAACCTTCCACCACACAACCTTCGTTGTCAAAATCCGTGAAACCCAGGGGACCGCTGATCTGAGTCATCCCATACTCTTTGCCGAACGCGATGACCGCCTCCAGAAGGGCTTTGGAGACCTCCTTGTCGTCAATGAAATCCATCCAGCCGAAACGGACTTCGGAATGGCCCCAGTCACGGTTGGCAATCTCGTTGATAATGGCAATGCAGCGGCCGGCTACCTTTCCGTCCTTGTAGGCCAGGAACTTACGGGTTTTGCAGTATTTACCCATGGGGTTTTTGGCCATATCCAGGGTAGTAAGTTCGTCCGAATAGATATTGGGGACGTAGTAGGGGCAACCCTTATACAGATCCAGGGGGAACTTGATGAACGCTTTGAGTTCGGCCCTGGTTTCAACAGTCTTGATGCTTACTGACATATTTCAGGAAAGGTTTTGATATCATGCAAATATAACACTTTTTTTACAAAAAAGCACCGGAAAACCGGTGCCCAAAGTACCTATAACAAGTTGAAGAACACGGTGATTCTGAACATGGGGAGAACCGGCAGGCGGGAGACACGGTCGGCCCAGCCCTTGTCCAGCTGGCGCCCTCCCGGGGAAACCAGATTCTTGCTGCCAACCAGCACGGGCTCTCCGGAGGGATTGTTTACGTAGTTGTATGTCTGGATGGGGGTGCCTCCGGTGATGAGGACTCCCAGATCGGCGTTTATGCTGATTCCCTTGCCGGGATTGACGGCCCTGCCGAAGCCTATACCCGCATAGGGAATCCAGTGTTTGAGCTGGGCATCGGCCTGAAGAATGCCTTTTGAATCTGTGCTGAAGGTGATTCCGTTGTAGGTGAAGGCGCGGGAAGCGTATTCTTCTTCATCTATCTGATACTGCCAGTCGGCCTCCCAGTGGATGAATTTCCCCGCCCCGGCAAAGACACCGAGAGTCAGATGGAAGGGAGTCTTCTTTCCCATGAAAAAATCCATCAGGAACTTTCCGTCGCCCCCTTTCCAGAAGGTATAAGAGGCAGGAAAGGAAGTGAGTTCCACGCCCGCGACTTCACTGTTGACATCGATGGTCTTCTTGAAGGTGTATGGGAAAATGGCATATCCGGCCCGCAACTGCACAAAAGGGGAGAGGGGAAGGGCCAGGTCTGCTCCCAGACCATCCGTCCCCAGACTGATTCCCAGCGACAGATGGTTGAACACCTGCCTGTCCTGAGCCTGTCCGGTGACGTAAATAAGGGTGAGGAGAGCGGCCAATCCAGCCATCCAGTGGCGCTTCATAGTTTACAGATTTACAATTAGATAGGCCATATATGCAGCCCAAATAAGAACCAACAGCGAGCCGTCCAGGCGGTCCAGCACATTCTTCTTGCCCACCAGGCAGCTGGTCCAAAGCGCCAGGGCACTCACCAGCAGCACGCCCATATCTACCCAGGAAATATCGGCAAAGGAAAGGGGATGAATCAAGGCCGACCCTCCCAGAATAAGGAGGATGTTGAAAAGATTGGAGCCGATGATATTGCCCAGGGCCAGCTGGCCTTTCTTTTTGACGGCGGCGGCTATGCAGGTGGCCAGTTCCGGCATGGAAGTGCCGCCGGCCAGGATGGTGATGGCAATGAACTTGTCGCTCACGCCCAGGCTGCGGGCAATTCCGGTGGCGGAATCCACAAAGAGGTTGCCGCCGAAGATGAGGGCGGCAATGCCGCCGACAGCCATGAGTATGGCCCAGCCCGGTTTGATGACTTTGGCGTCATCGGCCTTCTCTTCTCCGGCGCCGGTAGTGAAGCTCTGCCACATATACAGGGCAAAGAGCAGCAGCAGCACCGCGCCGTCCATTCTTGTTAAACCATTGGTTCCGATGCCAAATACAGTATGCTTGAAACCCAATAGGATAAGAAGGACAGTAATAATGATATTCATGGGCACGTCCTTCTTGCGGTTCTCCGGCGTGATGGCCATGGGAAGAAGGATGCCGGTCATTCCCAGAATGAGCAGAGTATTGAAAATGTTGGACCCCACCACGTTGCCTACGGAAATGTCGGCGTTGCCCTGGAAAGCTCCTATGAAACTCACCACCATCTCCGGGGCCGATGTGCCCATCCCCACTATGGTGAGCCCTATCACAAACTCACTGAGGCCGAAACGGCGGGCGATGGCCGATGCGCCGTCCACCAGATAATCGGCCCCGAAAACCACCAGGGCCAGGCCTGTGAGAAGCAATATGATATCTGTTACCATTAGTCCGATAATTGCAGTGCAAAATTAGCAAATCTTGGAGAATTTGCCTAAATTTGTGAATACGGATAACCTATTTTTCATGCGCGCCGCATCCATAGGCAAGCGGGGAGGCTGGTTCTGGGCCCTGTGCCTCATCCTCCTTCTGGGCTGTGAAGATCCCCAGCCCAAGCCCCCCGTACCTCCCGGCCCCGAAGAAGACCCCATTGTTCAGGTGGTTGTACCCGGTGCGTACGGTATTCCCGGTGGCAATCAGGTTTACAACGAAGACCGCCATCAGCTGTCGGCCATGGAGAGCCCTGACGGCTCGCTCCTTTTCCGCATTCTGGATCCCGGTGAACGGAAGGTGCTCAGTATCCACGGCATCCCGGCCACCCTGCAGCAAGGGGACCGCATTCCCCTGCATTTCCGGGTTATGGTCAACGGCTATACCATTCAGTCCGAAACGTTTACAGATGTTCTGGTGCTCAAGCTCACCAGCAGCATGATCTGGCTCAAAAAGGACGAAAACACCTATTTCGTGCTGCAAAGATGATGCGTAGGGGAGTCATAGCCGCCGTCATGCTCCTGCAGGCCTTGTGCCTGTGGGGCCAGCCCATCATTCCCCGGCAGGGCGAGATTCATATTCCCGTGATCCTGGTGGAGTTTGCCGATGTCCCCATGACCCTGGAAGAGCCCCTGCAGCATTTCCAGAACCTGCTTAACCAGCCGGGCTACGAGGAAGACGGCGCCACGGGTTCTGTCCTGGACTATTTCACGGAGAATTCCGAAGGCCTGTTCCGGCCCGTCTTCGATGTCCTCGGCCCGGTGAAGCTGGACAAGAAAATGGCCTTTTACGGCAAGGATGTCTTCAAAGACGGCGTCCGGGACGATACCGCCCCGGAAATAGCGCTTCTGGAAGCCTGTTCCCAGTTGGACGAAGAGGTCGATTTCGCCCGTTACGACCTGGACCAGGACGGAATAGTGGACCTTTGCATTTTCTTTTACGCCGGATATGACCAGGCGGCAGGAGGGAATTCGGATGCCATCTGGTCCCATCACTGGAGCATCCAGGACACCTCAGTGGAGGCCGACCGGGAAGCCCGCTTCGATGAGGTCAAGCTGGGCGCCTATTTCTGCTCGGCCGAACTGGACGGCAGCGAAGGCTCCCGCCCCAACGGAATCGGCAGCTGCTGCCACGAACTGGCCCATACCCTGGGGCTTCCGGACTTCTATGACGTGAACGGCGCCGAGGACGGCTATGCCGGTGGTCTGTACGACTTTTCCCTCATGTGCCGCGGCCTGTACAACAACGAGGGACGCACGCCGCCCTACATGAATGCCGTCGAACGCGCCCTGCTGGATTGGCAGACGGATATCCCCGAGCTTCCGGAAGGGGACGTGGTCCTGGGCCCGGTTCATCACCGCCAGGCCTACCGCATTCCCACGGCCACGGAAGGGGAGTACTTCCTGGTGGAAACCCGCGACGGCACCGGCTGGGATGCCCCCATGCCCGAGGGACTGCTCATCTATCATATAGACCGTTCCGAGCGCCCGGTAGGGGAAATATCGGCCCTAGACCTTTGGAAAGACTGGCGCCTGTACAACGGCGTCAACAATTCGGGCGACCACCCCTGCTTCTATATTATTCCTTCTTCCAGCCCGGCATCGCTCAACTATGGACAGGCCTTCAATGCCTCGTCCCTGGTATTTCCCGGCACCAGCCGCCAGCTGTGCTATGAGCCGATAGACTGGGAAGGGGAGTACACGGGCATCCAGCTCACCTGCATTGAAAACGAAAACGGCCTGAGCCGCTTCCGCGTACTCCGTGACGCTGGCTCCAACGTGAACGGACTGGTGCGCAATTCTGCCGGGAAGCCGGTGGCCGACGTCACCGTGAGCCTGGAAGGAAGCCCCACAAGCGTTTTAACGGGCCCGGACGGCTTTTTCCTGCTGCCGATGGAAGGAGAGGGCAGCTTTGTCCTGAACGCGTCTAAAAACGGCTATTTGGACGCTTCCGTGCAGTTCTCCATGAAAGAAGGAACCCGCATGAGCTGCGTCTTTGTCCAGTTGCAGACCCCGGGCGAAGCCGCCCACACGGTTCTGGAGAAATATGACCCCGAGAAGACCCCCGGAGTATTCAACCAGTCCGTAGCCATAGGCGCCGTCCGGTTCTCGGCCCAAGAGCTTTGCGACCTGGCGGGCCGGCAGCTGACCCAAGTGGTCTGCTATCCATACATCACTTCCCAGGACCCGGAAGACCTTGGAGCCATGTATGTCACCGTGGATTTCGGCCCTGTGAGGGTGCTCAACAAAAAAGTGGAGAATCCCACGCTGGGCGAATTCCGCCGGGTGGTGGTGGACCTTGCGGAAGAAAACCTGCGCATCCCGGAAGGCATTGACATCTATATAGGATATGGCTTCGAGAAGGCCGAAGGGAATTATCCCTTGAGCGTTGTCTATCCCGGAAGCCGCGGCAACAGCTACTGGAGCGAATTCTCCCTGGAGGAATCTGGCTGGAGCGCCCTGCATTCGGCCTCCCTGGGCCAGTATCTGGATCTCATGCTAAGTGCCGATGCCGGAGAAGTGCCGGCGGCATCGTTAGACAAAATGGGGTACGTTTACATAGATCCCGGTACCGGAAACTACCACAGCGGAGATACTTACACGCCGTCCCTGCTGGTTCCGGAGTATGTCCACATCCATGAGGTGGAATGGAGCTGGGACGGAAGCGTGCTCAAAACCGGCTCTTTCGTCCTGGGAAGGGGAGTGCACCTGCTGGAAGCCCGCCTGGTATACGAAGACGGGCGCAGGGAAAAGCTGCAGACCAAAGTGAAAGTGAATTAAGCGCGGCGCCTGAGGGCCACCACGTTCTCTACGTGCATGGTGTGGGGGAACATGTCCACCGGTTGCACGGCCGTAATCTCATAATCCCGGCACAGAATGGCCAGATCACGGGCCTGGGAAGCCGGATTGCAACTAACATACACCATCCTTCCGGGGGCGGCTTTCAGGATTACCTGGGCAACGTCCGGATGAATTCCGGCCCGGGGAGGATCCAGAATGACTACGTCGGGCCGGCCATGTTTGGCAATGAAGGCCTCGTTAAGCACATCCTTCATGTCTCCGGCGAAGAAGAGGCAGTTGGTGATGCCGTTGGCCTTGGCATTAACCTTGGCGTCTTCAATGGCTTCCGGCACATATTCGATGCCGATTACCTTGGAGGCCTTCTTGCTCACAAACTGGGCGATGGTACCCGTTCCGGTATAGAGGTCGTAAACCAGTTCGTTTCCGGTGAGCGCCGCAAACTCGCGCGCAACGCTGTATAAACGGTAGGCCTGGCGCGAATTGGTCTGGTAGAAGGACTTGGGACCGATCTTGAAGCGAAGGCCCTCCATTTCCTCGTAGATGGCGTCCTCGCCCTTGTACAGGACAGGGGACTGGTCCGATATGGAGTCGTTAAGCTTCTCGTTTATAATGTAGTAGAGGCTGGTAATCTGAGGAAAAGCCTGGGCCACGGAGTCCAGAAGGGCCGTCCGGTTTTTCTTGTCTTCACGGGCAAACACCACAATGAGCATGAATTCGCCTTTTTCCGTGCTTCTCACAAACATGTTGCGGAAGAAGCCCCTGTTTTCCCGGATATTATAGAATTCCAGGTTGTGATTCAGGCAGAACTGCTTGATATGCAAGCGGATAGCATTGGATGGATCTTTCTGCAGATGACATTCCTTAATATCCAGCACTTTGTCAAAAAACTTGCCCACATGGAAGCCCAGACCCACTTTTTCCTGCTCGGTAAGGGCGTTCGGGTCCTCATCTTTGAGTATCCATCGGCTGCAGGAAGCGCTGAATTCCAGCTTGTTACGATAATAACGGGTGTTTTCGGAGGGGAGTGTAGGGCGAATTTCGGGAACCTGAAGATGGCCGATACGCACCAGCTGGTCTTCCACCTGCTGACGCTTGGCTTCCAGCTGCATCTCATAGGGCAAAGGCTGCCACCGGCAACCGCCGCAAACGCCGAAATGCTCGCAGAAAGGCTCCAGACGGTGCGGTGAAGGCTTTACGATACGCTTGATGAAGCCTTCCATGTAATTCTTTTTCTTCTTGTATACCTGGATGTCCACAACGTCGCCGGGAACGGCGAAGTCTACGAACACCACCATGCCATCCACATGCGTGAGGGCTTTGCCTTCAGCCGCAACCGCCTCAATGGTCACGTTCTCCAGCACCAGGTCAATGCGTTTTCTGCTCATCTTCTTACAAAAATGCCGACAGGGGATTCTCCAGCTATCGGCAAGTTAACATAATATAAATTGTGTAACTAAACGAAATTCTCCTTGTTAAGTACAGGATTGCTGTAAATATGAAGGAAAATGTCCTTGAGTTCGTTCTGGTCCAGCGTGCTTTCCACAGACTTCAGCTGACCGGCCACGTATTCCTTGAAGGCTTCCAGGTCGGCCTTGTCGTAATGGTCGGCATACTTGGTGGTATTATTGACCCAGTCGTAGGCCATATAGTTGGTTTTCCAAAGCTTGTAACCCTGAATGACGCGCCTGTCAACGGCGTAACGCATCTTTTTGTAACGGTCGTTCTTGTCGCATTCTGCAGCTTCAATGATTTCTTCCTCAGTAATGGGCGTGTCAATGTTCATGTGCACGTTGCCCTTTTGCTGCTTGATGCCCAAAATAATGCTTTCCAAGTCTTCCAGCTCGCGCTTTACATATTTCTGAGAGCGGGAAATGAGAATCTCGCGGGCTTTCATGATGTCACAGGGTTCGTATTCGTACGACATGCTCACCGGAACTATCTGGATTTCCTTGAAATTTTCCACGAATCCCTTGGTGCCGCTCATGTCTACCATCTTCAGAAGGCCCTGCTCAGTGACGTCTATGCCATCTTTGGTGCGTCCCTGCCGCTGGGCAATCCATACCGAACTATGGCCGGAAGTAATGCTCTCGCGGATATATTTGGACAGCTGCTGGGAAGAAAGATAAAGCTCGCGGGCCGATATGCCACGGATGACCTTGATCATGCGGTTGGAGCGTATCAGGAGCTCTACCGACTTCTGTTTCAATAAGTTATCACCAACACATATCTCCGTAAAACCCAACCCGTTGCTGTGAAGGACTTCCTGCATGATGGCGGGATCCAGGATTATATCCCTGTGGTTGGACATGGCCAGGAATTTCCCCTTCAGGTTTTTGACATTCTCTATGCCGTCATAGGTAAACTCCTTCATGGTGGTAGAAATGACCCATTCCACCGCCTTGGACATGACTATGGTCTGAAATTCGTCCACCGTGTGAATGTTCCTGAGCACCTCTGCCAGAAAACTGGCGGGCTTGTCGGGAAAGATGAAACGGGAAATCCAGGGAGTATTGGGATGATTGGCCAGACGCGACAACGCGGCAGAGGCTTCTTCATCGTTGAAGGGTGCTATATCACTAAATTCTGCAAGATCCATAATCCTGTATTTTTGGTATACAAAGCTACAAAAAGTATTCCGATTTATCTACTCTCTTTCCAGCAAAGAGCTGTCACCGTAGCTGAGGAACCTAAAGTTATTCTTTAATGCAAAGTCATAAATGCTTTGCCAATCGCCATTTACAAACGCGGACACAAGTAGAATAAGGGTGCTTTCAGGTTGATGGAAGTTGGTCACAAGCTTGTCCACCAGGCGGAACTTGAACCCCGGCACAATGATAATGCGCGTACCGGCCACCAAACTATCTAATTGATTATTATCCAAATACTTGACTATGGCAAGAAGGGCTTCTTCCGTAGAATAGGGATAATCCCTGGTATAGGGAGCCCACTGTTCCACATCTTCAGGTACTCCCCTCTCCAGGCAGCTCACACCCATATAATAAAGGGACTCCAAGGTGCGTACAGAGGTTGTTCCTACGGCCAGTAGCGGTCCATTCTTGTGTGCAAGGCGCTCAATTAGGGATCTGGACACCACAAAGGGCTCCCGGTGCATGGGGTGCTCCGACACCAGGGAACTCTTGACAGGCAGGAACGTACCCGCCCCCACATGCAGGCACACAGTCTCCATGGCTATCCCCTTCGTCTTCAGGCGGTCCAGAACAGCCTGGGTAAAGTGCAAACCAGCCGTAGGGGCGGCTACAGAACCCCTGATATGCGCATAAACGGTCTGGTAACGTTGAGTATCCAGCTCTTCAGACTCCCTGTTCAGATATGGAGGGATGGGAACCGTACCGGCCATTTCCAGTACCTTGGAGAAGGGAAAACCTCCTTGCCAGGAGAACTTCACAACCCCTGTCTGCCCGTCCCGATGTAACAATTTTGCTTGCAAAGAAAGTGCCTCCAGAGATATGTCAGAGGCAGGATTGTATAATTTCAGCACATCTTCCTTCCACTTCTTTGCATTACCTATTACACATTTCCAGGAACACTCTGAAACTGTTCCAAAGGCCAGGTTATATTCCACCGGATCCACGGGCTCCAGACAAAAAATTTCAATATGGGCGCCGCTTTCTCTCTGGAAATGGAGGCGGGCCGGCACCACTTTGGTGTCATTGAAGACCATCAAAGTGTCCGGCGCCAGAAGATCGGGCAAATCTCTGAAGCATTTTTCTTCTATATTTCCCGCCCGGTAATGAAGCAGCTTGGTAGCATCTCTTTCCGGAAGAGGATACTTCGCAATCCGGGCGTCATCCAGACCATAATTATAGTCTTCGATGTGAATTTCGGGTATCATTTCCTACAGTTCAAAATTTTGAACAAAGTTACATCATTTATCCCAAATGAGAAAACCTGGTCCCCAATTCATTTTATGTCACATAATTGTACACAAAACTGAAACCGCGTTTTCATAGATATGTTCACAAATATGAAACACATGAATAATATTCAACCTATATATTTTCGCCTGCTAAAATAACATATTAAAATTTTATCGATTATATTGTATTGCTAATATATTGTTAATAATCAGTTATTTATGTGTATTTATATAAAGATTTATTCTATAAATATCCTCCACTGCCGGGGCTGGAGGCGGCATAATGGGTGGTTATACCTCATATATACTTGTATTAATATTTTAATAATCAGTTAATTATTTATTTTATATAAAGTATTAGTTTTATAGTGTAAAAGCGAAAACCACCTCTATCCCCTATTTCACCACCACAATTTATTTGTATTATCAAAATATTAGTTTTATATTTGTGGCAGATAAGTTCACAATTATGAATCGTCGGCTTTTACAGTTCCTGCAAGCAGAGAACATCACGCAAACCCAGCTGGCGGACACTTTGTCCGTCGCACGAGGCAGCGTCTCCAATATCCTGGCCGGTAGAAACAAGCCGGGATACGACTTCCTGGAGAGCCTTATCCTCCACTACCCCAACCTTAATCTGGAGTGGCTGGTAAGTGGAAAGGGCAAAATGTATCACGAAAACGAGAACGGAATGCCCATTGAGTCCGCTCCCCAGCAGGATGATCCTGTACAACTGGACCTTTTCTCCCTGCAATCCCCCGCGAACAACCGGGAAATCTCCAGGATTATGGTCTTCTTCTCGGACAAAACCTTCCAGGAATTCCGTCAAAGCGAGTAAAATTGATTATCTTTGCAGCGTAAGAAGCGCTGCCATGTTTCTATTTGGTTCACATAAGAAGAAAGCCCTGGACACCGACGTTGTGGGGCTTTCCTTCAAATACCCTGTCGGCGTCCGCCAGAGTCCCAGTGTTCGCCAACCACGCGATTGCAGAACCTCCGGTGCCGGATTCGTTACCCTTACTCCCCCGGAAAACGATGTCCTGAACTGGATTCTGGGCCTGCAGGAATATCGCAGAAAGACTGTTCTGGCCGTAAATGTCTCCTCCGACATAGCCCGCTCCTTCTCCCTGGTCTACGATTTTACCGACCTTATTATTATAGACCCGGACGTAGACCGCGGCATTGATTCCACCGATATTTCAGATACTACCGTCCTCTTGGACGAGGTCGTGAGCCTCCGCCTCTGCTATGAGCATTATACCCCCATAGCCCTGAGGATTTCCCACGGCCACACCCCTGACGAGATTCATACCCTCCTGGACCATTGCCGGTTATCCGGGATTGACGCCGTGGTGGTACCGGCCAAAAAGGTGGGCATGGTGCTGGAAGAAACCCAGCACCGCTATCCTGTGATTGGGGCGGCAGACAGCCCGGAAGAAGCCTTGGAATGCCTCCAGGCCGGTGCTTCCCTGGTAGAAACCACCCTGCGCCCCTTCGCCCTGAGCAAACTGTTGAAAACCTTATCCCGTCCATGAAACTAGCATCTATCGTCACCATTGGTGATGAAATCCTCATCGGGCAGGTCCTGGACACCAATTCCAAGCACCTTGCCCTGGCTCTGGAGGAGATCGGCATCCATGTGAACCGCATGTTGTCCATAGGTGACAATGCCGATGAAATTGCAACTACCCTGTCCCGCGAACTGGCTCAGAATGACATAGTTATCACCACTGGGGGGCTTGGACCCACCAAAGACGACATTACCAAAGGGGTTCTTGCCAGGCTCACCGGAAGCAAGGGCCTTGTACGCCATCCCGGACAGCTGGAAAAAGTCCATTCCATCCTTAAGAGCCGCGGACTGGACGTATTGCCCATCAATCTGGCCCAGGCCGACGTGCCGGATACCGCCGAAGTCATAGTGAACCAGCTGGGAACGGCCCCCATCATGATTTTCAGAAATGTGAACGGGGGCGGCACGCTGTACTCCCTTCCCGGAGTACCGCACGAAGCCGTTGGAGCCATCCCCGAAGTGCTGGAAGACATCACAAAACACCAGCAACTCTCCAGCATCCTGCACCGGAACGTGATGGTATACGGCATGGCGGAAAGCGCCCTCTCCGAACTCATCGCCCCTTGGGAAGATGCCCTGCCCCAACAGATGCATCTGGCCTATCTGCCCAATCCCCTCACCGGTATCCGCCTCCGTCTTTCCTGCTACGGAGGGCATTCGGAACAGGAAAAAGAGCTCATGGAGGTGGAAATCCAGAAATTGAAGGCCATTCTGGGCGATTTGGTGTATGCCGACGGCGATTCCAACCTGGAAACCGAAGTGGGCCGGCTCCTGAAGGAACATGGACTTACCCTTTCGGCCGCAGAGTCCTGCACGGGCGGTGAAATTGCCCATCTGATCACTTCCGTGGCCGGCTCATCGGCCTACTTCCTGGGCTCCGTCACATCTTATGCCATCGCTGTCAAGGAATCTGTACTGGGTGTACCGGCCCAGATTATCGAAAAACATGGTGTCGTAAGTTCCGAAGTGGTGGCGGCCATGGCCGAAGGAGTGAGAAAACTAACAGGCAGCGACTACTCCGTAGCCACCACCGGACTGGCCGGTCCGGGCGGCGATGAGTTCAATCCAGTCGGCACCGTATGGGTGGGAGTCGCTACTCCCAAGGGGACCAAGACCGTCAAGTATTGCTATAAGAACGACCGTAAGCGAAACATAGAACGCTTTGCGGCATCGGCTTTGAACTTCCTGAGGCTGCAAATCCTCTCGGAAATATAACTGATTGATATAATATAAATGAAACACAAATGTTAATCGATAAAACATTTGTGTTTTGTTTTCTTTTATACTGACTTAATTTGCTTATTCAGAGCATTTTATAACTCTTTCATAAACAGCCATAAGGTTACCACCCGAAATCTGGTCAATCTGGGCCTGAGAGTACCCGCGGCGGCGCAGTTCCTCCCAAAGCGCATCAGATTTGGTGATGTTTTCAAGACCCGCGGGGGTAATGAGGATGCCGTCGAAATCGGAGCCTATTCCCACGTGATCAATTCCGGCCCACTTGACCGCATGGTCAATATGATCGGCCACTTCCTTCACGCCCGGACGGCGGACTTCCTTCAGAAGCCGCTCCTGCATCCGGTTCCATGCCTTCACTTTCTCCGGATTGCCGGGTTCCCTGATGAAGGCCGCTTCCACCCCATCGGCCTCTTCCAGCAAGGCATTCTCCCTGGGATCTTTGCCGAAGTCGTCGGAAAGGAAGCCGGGGTTATAGTTGATGCCCACATAACCGTCCTTCTCCCCCAGTGCCTGCAGCATTTCGTCGGTAAGATTGCGCCTGTGTGAGCACAAGGCCCGGCAGCAGGAGTGTGTGGCTACCACCGGTGCCTCCGACAGTTTGATGCAATCCCAGAAAGTCTGGTCCGAGGCGTGCGACAGGTCGATCATCATGCCCATGGCATTCATCTCGGCCACCACCTGCTTTCCAAAGGGGCTCAGACCGCCCCAGCGTTTTCCTACGGCGGCGCTGTCGGCAATGGCATTGTCTCCGTTGTGCGTGAGGGTCAGGTAACTGACTCCCAGGCGATAAAAGGTACGCAGCAGGGAAAGCGATTCCTGAATGGGCGCCCCGTTCTCCATGCCCATGAACAGGGAGATAATCCCCTCCTTGCGGTTCTGGGCCGCCTCCTCGGGAGTAAAGGTAACCGCGGCGTAGTCCGGATTGGCATCGGCCGCATCATAAACCGCCGAAATCATTTCCAGGGCATAGCGGGTGGCCGCATCCGGCGCTGTTTCGGGAGGGGTATAAAGGGCGAAGAACGCCCCGTCCACCTTGCCGGCGCGCATCTTGGGGAAATCCACATGCGCCAGCGGATTGTCAATTCCCAGATTCCTCAGCCGCATGAGCTGGGAAGGGGTGTCCATATGTGAATCGTAAATCATAATCTAATCCAGTTGCTCCATGAGCGTGGTCCACTCGTCCGTATCGGCATCCAACGCCCGCTTGAGCTCCAGATACTCCCGCGTGAGTTCCATGATATCGTCCTTTTCGGAGGGATTGGCCAGAATTCCCTCAATCTCCCCCATCCTTCCCTCGCGTTTGGCTATCTCCTTCTCCAGGAAACTCACCCGGTTCTGGATTTTCCGCTGCTCCTTGGAGATAAATTTCTGGGCCTGGAAGGCCTGGGCCGATTCTTTTTTCTGGGCTGGCTTTTCCTGCGCGGGAGCCTGCGTACTCCGTTCCAGCTCCTGCAAAGACTCCAGTTTGCGCCTTTCCAGGAATTCCTGAACGCCACCCAGATGCTCTTTCACCTTACCGTCACGGAACTCGTAGAGCTTGTCCACCAGGCCGTCCAGGAAATCACGGTCGTGTGATACCACGATGAGGGTGCCGTCAAATGACTTCAGAGCCTGCTTGAGCACATCCTTCGAGCGGATATCCATGTGGTTGGTGGGTTCGTCCAGCGCCAATACATTATAAGGAGAGAGCATGAGCTTGGCCATGCCCAGGCGGGCCCGTTCGCCACCGCTCAAAACAGAAACCTTCTTGTCAATGTCTTCTCCCTTGAACAGAAAAGCCCCCAACAAATCCCTCAGTCTGGTGCGGATATCTCCAACGGCTATGCGGTCCAGCGTACCCAGCACAGTCTCGGTGGGATCCAGAATATCTTCCTGATTCTGGGCATAGTAGCCGATATGCACATTGTGCCCCAGGCGGGCTTCTCCGGATATGGGATCCAGCTCCCGCATAATCACCCTCATCAGGGTGGTCTTACCTTCTCCGTTGCGGCCCACCAGGGCCACCTTCTCCCCTCTCTTGATCTCAATCTGAGCGTCGGAGAAGACCACTTTCTGCGGGTAGCCAACCTTTAAGTCGACACCCTTAAACACCACATCTCCAGAGCGTTCTGCAGGAGGAAATTTCAAAGAGAGCTTGGAATTGTCGCTCTCGTCAATCTCTATCCTGTCCAGTTTCTCCAGGGCCTTGATGCGGGACTGAACCTGGTTGCTCTTGGTTGGTTTATATCGGAAGCGGTTGATGAAATCTTCCGTCTTCTCAATCATCCGCTGCTGGTTCTCGTATGCGGCCGTCTGCTGAGCCAGGCGCTCAGCCCTCAGGGTAACATACTGGCTGTAAGGGACTTTATAGTCGTGAATATGCCCCAGCATAATCTCCACGGTACGGGTAGTCACGTTATCCAGGAACTTGCGGTCGTGGGATACCAGCAGCACCGATCCCCTGAAATTCTTCAGGTAGTCCTCAAACCACTCTATGGATTCTATATCCAGGTGGTTGGTGGGCTCGTCCAGCAGCAGCACATCGGGGGCCGACAGAAGAATCTTGGCCAGTTCTATGCGCATATTCCACCCCTGGCTGAAAGTTTCGGTGTTCCTGTCCAGTTCCTCCGGCTTGAATCCCAGGCCGAAAAGTACCTTCTGGGCACGGGCTTCCGGCGACAGTCCGGACTCCAGCGCCAGGGTGTCATTTATTTCATTCAGCCGTTCAATTAGAGAGGCGTATTCGCTTGACTCATAATCCGTTCTTCTAGAGAGTTCTTCCGTAATCCGGTGCAGCTCCCCTTCCATGGAATGAATATGGTCGAACACAGAAAGGACCTCCTGCAAAACGGAGTGTCCCTTGTGATGCTCCATCACCTGAGGCAGATAGCCAATCCGGATGCCGGAAGGTTTTTCCACACTGCCCAGCGTGGGAGACTGTTCCCCCGTGATGAGCTTCATGAGCGTGGACTTGCCGGCACCATTCTTACCCACCAGGCCAATCTTATCCTGCTCACTGATATGGAAATTAATTCCATCCAGCAGGACAAAACGGCCGTAGGCTACGGTAACGTTACTTACAGAGATCATTCCTGGACAGGTGCCTTATTCCGGCTAAGGAGGATGGAGAACTCGAACAAGCCGTACAGAGGGAGAGCCAGCACAAACATGGAGAACGGGTCGCTAGGAGTGATTAAAGCGGCTAATAATAAGACGGTTATAACTGCGTACTTACGCCAATGCTTTAAGTTCTCGCGGGTTACTACGCCCAAACTGGAAAGCACCAGGATTACCGTAGGGAACTCAAACAGAATCCCTATCAGGAACACCATGGAGGTGAACAGGGACATGTAGGAGCTAAGCGATATGGTGTTCACAATGGCATCGCTCACCGAGAAGTTCACAAAGAACATCAGACACACCGGCAACACCACAAAGTACCCCACGGCCACGCCCAGATAAAACAGGGCCGAAGACAGCCCGAAGGCCCGGCTGACCGCTTTTTTCTCGTGATCGTACAGCGCCGGGGCAATGAATCTCCAGATTTCCCATATAATATAAGGGAATGCCACCACCAGACCGCACAGCAGCGCCACCTTCAGATAGAAGAAGAACTGGGCCGACAGATCAATATTGATGAGATCCATAGAGAACTCAACCCCCGGCAGTCGATAAAGGGGAAAATCAGGCTGGGTAGGCCAGAATACGGCCTTAAAGAGCGGCTTGGGAAAACTCAGGAACACGATAGAGGCCAAGGCTACGCCCAGCACCGAGTGGAACAGGGTTCCTCTCAGGGCCTCAATGTGGTCCCAGAAGGACATTTCAACGTCCTTCTCCGCCACTTACTTCTCTTCCTTGGGGGTGTTGTCGACGTCCTTGATCTCCTTCTCCACCTCGTTCATCCCCTCTTTAAAGCTCTTGACACCTTTGCCGATTCCCTTCATGAGTTCGGGAATCTTCTTGCCACCAAACAGGAGAACCACGACCGCCACAATGGCGACAATCTCCCAGGTTCCAATCATAAGCGGATAAGTAAGCATAGTATTAAGCGTTTATGTGTTTTTCAAATAATGCTACGATTTCCTCGGGGCAACGGACAGGCTGGAAGGTCTCCTTGTTCAGGAAGCCCAGGGTTACCACTCCCTCTGCGCAAAGCACTCCGTCCTGGTTGTAGACGGCCTGCTTAATGAGCATTTTAGCCATGGGCACCTTGTTCACTTCGGCGGTAGACGTGAGGATATCCCCCATGCGGGCCGGGTGCCGGAAGTGGCATTCCACCGATACTATGGGAACCAGTACACCCAGGACACTTTCGCACTTTTCAATCGGGAAACCCAGCTGGACCATCATCTCGTCCCTTGCTATCTCGAAGTAACGGATGTAATTGGAGTGGTGAACCACCGCCATTTGGTCGGTTTCGTAGTACCGGACAGGGAATGTAGCCTTAAAAATAGCCATAACAAAAATGTTATACCGACTAACTATTTTGTTTTAATGTTATTTCTTCAATGACTTAAGCTTAGATTCAAGAATGGCAATCTTCGAGAGGGAATCGGCCTCCTTTTTGCGCTCGTTCTCGATTACGGCAGCCGGAGCATGGGCGACAAAGTTCTCATTGGCCAGTTTTGCGCGTACTCCCTGCAGGAACTTTTGCTGATATTCCAGCTCCTTTTGTGCTTTTTCAATCTCTTCGGCCACGTTCACCAGGCCGTCCATTTTCACGAACATTTCCTGGGTCCGGACCATAAAGCCCACACCCTGGGCGTCTCCGAACTCCCCTGCCAGTTCCACATCGGCACCCGCCATTTTCTCTATGACCGGGATGCAGGGGAAGGACGTTCCCTTGATGAGCAAATGAAGCTTTTCCTTGGGGGCGATGTTGCGCTGGTTGCGCACGGAACGTACCCCGTTCACGGCTTCGGCGGCCA
This sequence comes from Bacteroidales bacterium, assembly GCA_017617475.1. The sequence goes on along the minus strand of JAFZWC010000048.1, from coordinate 865 downwards.
GGGCGAAGTTCTCCAGCACGGCCGGGTCGAAAGCATCGGCCTTGGGTGAAGCGGCGTACATGATGGTCTCCCCTTCCTTCCGTTCGGCAATATCCTGCCAGAGTTCCTCGGTAATGAAAGGCATCACCGGATGGATGAGTTTGAGGAGGGCCTCGAAGTATTCCAGCGTCTTATTATAGGTATCCGGATCTACAGGCTGGCCGAAAGCAGGCTTGATGGCCTCCAGGTACCAGCTGCAATAGTCGTCCCAGAAGAGCTTGTAAATGGTCATCAGGGCATCGGAGATGCGGAATTTGCTGTAATGGTCTTCCACCTGGGCAACCGTTTCGCTCATCTTGGCGGCAAACCATTCGATGGCCAGTTTGGCAGCCGGGGACTGGGCCACGGAAGCGTCTACCTGGAAGCCCTTCACCAGGCGGTAACTGTTCCAGATCTTGTTGCAGAATGCGGCGCCCTGCTTAATCTGGGCTTCATCGTAGAAGATATCGTTACCGGCGCTGGAGCAAAGCAGCATGCCGATTCGCACGGCATCGGCCCCGTAATTCTCGATCAAATCCAGCGGATTGGGGGAATTGCCCAGGGTCTTGCTCATCTTGCGGCCGATCTTGTCACGCACGATACCGGTGAAATACACGTTGGAGAAGGGTTCCTTGCCCATGAATTCCTCACCGGCCATGATCATGCGGGCCACCCAGAAGAAAATGATGTCCGGGCCGGTCACCAGGTCGTTGGTGGGATAATAGTAAGCCAGGTCGGCGTTGGGCTTATGGTCGGGATGGCCGGGCTTCTCGGGGTCGAACACCGAGATGGGCCAGAGCCAGCTGCTGAACCAGGTGTCCAGCACATCATCGTCCTGCTTCAGGTC
>JAFZWC010000047.1 GCA_017617475.1 Bacteroidales bacterium | reverse complement strand
TCTTGGCGTTCTTGGCCTGACGCTCCACCACCTCTCCGGTGGCCTGGATGACGAATTCACGGCCCAGGGAAGTGGCTGTTTCCACCAGCTGCGCAGGGGCATCGGCCTCTACAACCAGCTGGGTAATGCCATAGCGGTCCCTCAGGTCCACGAAGGTCATGCCGCCCAGTTTGCGGGCTTTCTGTACCCATCCGGCCAGCGTCACGCGCTGTCCCTTGTTCTCGATGCGGAGTTCCCCGCAAGTGTGTGTTCTGTACATATTTGTTTGTTAATTGTTGTAATCGTCGTAGTAGTCCGGCTTGGGATAATGGTAGCAGCGGGAGTTGGGTTCTCCGGAGTAATAGAAGCCGTATTTGTTGTCGTACTCCATGCGCCAGCGGCCATTCTCGCCCAAATCTCTGTCGAACACATAGGTATAACGAACCGGATAGTAGGCGCTGCCGCCCCGTTCGCGGACGGCATCCACCACGGACGGAACAATTCCGGTAAGGTCGCAGATGTACTCACCGTTTGCGTCCCTGGTATCCGGCGAAAGCTCAAAGTAGGTCAGCTTGGGAAGGCCGGCGAAGGCGCCCAGGCCGGAATACTTGAACGTATCGGACACTTCTATTTCCAGTGTTTCCAGATTGGGACAGGAGGAAACTTCCACGGTCTCCGATGCATATACTTTCACCGACTTGGAGCCCAGTCCCATGGCTTTCACGTTCTTGGCCTTAAGGCTTAAGTCGTACGCTACGCCCCCCAGGTTGCTGATATCTATGCTTTCAAAAGGAGCATCGACGTTGTATTCCCCCTCCGGATCGTAACTGAAGCCCAGTTTCTGAAGGCCCGGATGGCCACCGGTGACAGACAGGGAGAGGTATTGGCCATGGAACGAAACGCCGTTTGCTCCGGTGGGAATCTCGATGGTTCCGTTGCAATGGAAGAAGGCAACATAGTCCAGATGGAGCGAAGACAAGCCATCAAAGGGAACCGCACCACCGAAGCCGCAATTACGGATTTCTATCTTCTCGAGGGCGTTACAGCCGGCTACCGACAACTTGGGAACATCGCGGAGCGTAGGGAAGGCCACATAAATTTCTTCCAATTTTTTACAATTATCCAGCTTGACGCTTTCTATCTTGTAAGGGGTGGAATCCTCAAAGGTTTCATCTCCCAAATAGAGGGAGGTGATGCCCGTTCCGCTTATATCCACCGTGCGTAGAGCGGGCGTACCCGGGCCGAGTCCCAGCGGACCGGAATAGTGCGGCGAGTGAATCTCAAAATGTTGCGTGTTCTTTCCAGTGACAGCGAAGTCGGAACAGTGGGTATCCTTGACAATCAAAGAAACCACCTTGTCGGTTTCTTCCTCGGGGAAGTTGCCGTACAGTTCCCACCACTGTCCGTCTTCCAGGGCATCTCCCACCGATGAGGGAATGACGATGTTGGGTTTCAGCGGCCAGGAAGGGTCGGGCGTCAAGGTGATGGATTTCAACTGCTTGCCATCTTCCGACAACCACACGCCGATGCCTTTATCGGCCATATACAGCACCTCATAGGGCGACACCTCATACCAGGGTGTCTCGCCCCATTCCATGACTTCGGCCACCTTGGACACCACGGAAGCCACGGCCTGGGCCTGCTTTTCGTTGAAGGTGCGGAAGAACAGGGAAGAGTCTCCCTTCACAGGGACGGGGTCGCAGCCCAGCACGCTCATGACCAGGTTCACCTGATAGGTGGTACCCGGCTCAAAAGCGTCAAACGTGACGGTGAAGTCCGTAGAGTCTTTTTCAGATTGGGCCGGGGTCCATGTGATGGGAATATCCCGTTTATGAGGATATACCACCTGGTTGGTCTCCGGGTCGTATTCATAGTCTGAAGGGTCGAAGACCCGTGCGTAGAGGGAGCCTTTGGTGAGGACGTTACGCTTGAGCATGCCTGTTATGGTGGCGCCACGGGGCGAGGGCTCAATCTTCAGGGTAGAGGTGCAGATTTCCGGCATGAACCAGGTCTGGTACAGGGTGTAGCTCAATTCCGGGGTGCTTCCGCTGAACCCGTCGTAAAGCACCTTGCCGCCCACCTTCGCATTCATTTCCACGAATCCCTTGATGCCCAGGGCCGTATAAATGCTGAAATCGGACAGGGATGATGCCTCTACGTCCGGTTTGGACAGGTCCATCTTGTGCGAGACAGCCGTGCGCAGGCTCAAATCGGCACCGATAGCCGCGCCGATAATGTCGTACAGGCGGAACTCCAGGGCCGGCTTGAGGCCGAAGCTGAAACCACCTTCCACCTTGGAGCTATAGGAGGCGGGGTTGGAGGAGGAGCCGGCGGTGTCCGTTCCGCGACAGATGAAGCGCCAGTCGCCGGTTTCGTAACCGGCGCCGATGGAGAAGGATTTGTCGTAACTCACCGTGGCCTCCATGCCCACCTGACCGTCGATTTTCATGTAACCCGTGAGGGTGATCTTAGGCACAAACACCAGCGGTCCCAGCGTGACGGGGGTGAAATACAGGGTGTACAGCAGGAATTCCTTGGTGGAGGCCAGTTCTCCAAAAGCATTGACGGTGGCGCCCAGGTGGATGGAAGGATCCACCAGGAAATTCATGGCTTCCACCACGCCGTCGCCGATGATGGCCTGGAAACGCAGGCCGATGGTCACCGACATGGACGGGGTCAGCGTCATTTTGGCATTGGCCTCCACGCCCTCGTAATTGACGCCGGTATTGATGAGTTCCCACGTGACGTTGGAGGGGATGTTGATGGTTACACTTGCTTTGGAAATGGCCTTGGTCTTGGAGAACTTGACTTTGTTGCCCTGCCCGTCCAGGATGTAGTCAATGTGGGCGCCCAGGTCAACATCGGCCGTGTCAATCTGCAGTTTGGAGAAGGCTTCTTCAATGGCGGCCGCCTCATAGTAAACGGCGTCTCCTTCCACTTGGGTCACCTTGCACAGCAGGCCCTGGGGGAAGAATTCCGACGGCTGGCCGTACACCAGCACGTTGCCTGGCTTGGGAAGGGAGGTGGAAGTGGTGGTGAAGAAGCATTTGTCGGTGTCGTGGCTGGTAATGGTCTGGATAAAACTGTCCGGGAGATAGATGGCTCCCGCGGAAAGGGTGAACTCTCCCTGGGGAAGGGTTCCGGATTCCAGGTCCTGCGTCTGCGGAGTTGTATTCCCGTTATCGGTTTTTTCGGAGGAGTTATCTGGAATAGGCTCTTCCTTCGGTTTGTCGCAAGATGCAACGAAACCGATGCAGGCAAGGATGGTCAGAAACTTGGCAATGACTTTCATTTCTTGTAGTTTATATCCAAACTACAAAAATAGCAAAAAAATACGTTATCTTTGCACTTATGATGGAAGTACGCGCAAAGAAGGCCCTGGGCCAGCATTTTCTCACGGACCAGAAGGTGGCCCGAAGCATCGTTGATGCCCTGCATGGGGGCCTGCCCGTGTTGGAGGTGGGGCCCGGGATGGGTGTCCTTACTCAGTATTTGCTGGAGCGGGAGGACATCGATCTTCGGCTTATCGAGATTGACTCCGAGAGCGTGGAATACCTCCTCACGCACTTCCAGGGCATGCAGGGCCGGTTGATGGAAGGCGACTTCCTGCAGCTGAAGCTGGAAAAACTATTCCCGGAAATATTCGCCATCATCGGCAATTTCCCCTACAACATTTCCTCTCAGATTTTCTTCAAGGTGCTGGACTACAAAGACAGTATCCCGGAGGTGGTGGGCATGGTTCAGAAAGAGGTGGCCGAGCGCATAGCCGAGAAGCCCGGAACCAAAACCTACGGCATCCTGAGCGTGCTTTTGCAGGCCTGGTACGACATCGAATATCTGTTCACCGTCGGCTCCGGCTGCTTTGCCCCGCCGCCCAAGGTGGAAAGCGCCGTGATCCGCCTTACCCGCAACAGCCGCACTTCGCTGGGCTGTGACGAGGCCCTTTTCAAGACGGTGGTGAAAACCGCCTTTGGCCAGCGCCGAAAAATGATGCGCAATCCCCTCAAGCCTCTGGCCCTGGCCCGTGGCAAGGCCGATGTCCTGGCCCTCCCCGTCTTCTCCCAGCGTCCGGAGCAGCTTTCTGTGGAGGATTTCGTCGGCCTCACCAATCTTTTGTACTAATTTCTGCAACAATTCCATTTCCCGCTCGTCTTTAAGATAGAAAGTGGAAAAATGAC
>JAFZWC010000046.1 GCA_017617475.1 Bacteroidales bacterium | reverse complement strand
GACGTGCTGCTGGCCGAAGCCTCCGACGCCGTAATCATCGGCTTCCAGGTACGTCCCAGCGCCGAAGCCCGCCGCGCCGCCGAGAAGGAAGGCATCGAGATCCGCCTCTACTCCGTCATTTACGACTGTATCAACGAAGTGAAGGAAGGTATCGAAGGTATGCTGGAGCCCGAAAAGAAGGAAGAGGTCACCGCCACCGCCGAGGTTAAGCAGACCTTCAAGATCTCCAAGGTGGGCACCATCGCCGGCTGCCTGGTGAAGGAAGGCAAGCTCACCAACAAGGCCCAGGTTCGCCTGATCCGCGACGGCATTGTGGTGTACACCGGCGAACTGGCCTCCCTGCAGCGTGGCAAGGACAACGCCAAGGAAGTGCCCGCCGGCATGGAATGCGGTTGCGGCCTGGAGCGCTACAACGACATCCACCCCGGAGACATCATCGAAGCCTTCCAGATTGTGGAAATCAAACGCAGCCTGTAAAGACTGACCCTTTAACAGCAAAGACGGAGAAGCCCGGTTGGACTTCTCCGTCTTTGTTTTTGCAAGAAACCTTATTCTTTTTCTTACGATTATTCCAGCAAAACAGCAAAATACCCCCTAAAACAACACAACTTTTTCACCGATGATAGGAAATCCCGGCGACCGAGGCTACCTTGGCTGCGTCTGAAAACCACGAAAATTGGGTCGTTATGAAAAAACTATCGAGATTTCACTTCATCACCGGGCTGTTTCTCTGGGGGCTGTTTCTGTCGGCTTCCTGTATAAAGCAAGACGGAAGCGGGCATCCCGCCATTCCGGAAGAGGAAACGCACCTCTCACAGGAATGCGGCCGCGTACGGATTACTGTAGAAGATCCGCAAACCAAGGTTGGCGGCATAGTCTATGACAGGGACGAAAAGCCCATAGGCCGATGGGCCTTCTTCATCTTTGAGCATGCTTCCGGGGAACTTGCCTACAGGGGCGAGGTGGCCGACAACCAGGCCGTCGTCAAGCTGCTCCGCACGGGCGAATATGATTTGGAGGTCATTGCCAACTACCCCGTATCCGGGCAGGATGCCATCCAGGTTTCTGCTATCGGCTCCCGGGCGGATTTCAATGCCCTGAAGGTCTCTATGGACCAGAACGCTCTGGGCGCTTTTGTCATGGCCGGAACCACCGAGGATACGGAAGGGAATCGCATCCCCTTTACGGTGGTCAGGACGGAAGGTGAAGACATCCAGGCGGCCGATGTGCATCTTAAGCGGCTGGTCTCCAAAGTGACCGTCTCCGGAATAACCCGAAACTTCACCAACCCGTCGCAGGGGGCGAAGGAATTGACAGTGAAGGGCATATACCTTACCAATATATACACCGAGGCCCGCTATGGGGCAGATTACACCCTGGGGGAACTCAATACTTCCAGCGCTCTGTGGTACAACGCCCTGGGCTGGCACAAGGAAGGATCGGCCCCGGCTTCGGAAAGGGTGGACGCGCTGGTGGGAGAAAGAAACATCAACCGTACCCTTGCACAGGGGGAATCCCTGTCCCTGGACGTGAACCTGTATTTCTTTCCGAACCCTACCCGACCTTCAACGGATATTCCCTCTTCCGTATGGGCCGAAAAAGCCCGCTGCACGCGGCTGGTGGTATGGGTGCAAGTGGATGGAAGGGATTATTATTACCCGGCCACACTGCCCAAGGAAGACGCGTATGCACCCATAGGCCGAAACTCGGTCTTCACCGTCCACTGCACCCTGACGGCACTCGGCTCCATTGAAGAAGATGAGCTGGTTCCGGGAGCCATGCAAGTGTCCTTTGAGCCGGTGCTGAAGAACGATGGCGGTTGGGACAATGTCTATTCTGTAACCGAAGAAAGTTAGCTATATGAAAAGCCTGAACACCCTCTTTCAAAGAATACTTCCGGCAGCATCCGCCTTGTTGCTGTTATGCGGTGCCCTGTCCTGCCGGTCGGAACAAGCCGGAGATCCTGTGTCCGTAGGCCAGAAACGGACGCGCACACACTTCTCGGTGGTAGTGGACGATATCCAGAATATGGTTCAGACCAAGTCTGTGCTCACAGACGGCCAGATTGAAACCAAGATAACCTCCCTTACCGTTGCAGTATACTCCAGCGACGGGTCGCTGGTGGAAAAGAAATACCTCACCTCGGGGTTCAACGACATCCAGTACCTGTTGGGATTCGACGAGACCTTTACGGTTTACGCCGTGGCGAACATGGGAGACATGCGCGCCTCCTTCCCGTCGGCCATAACCGGAGATGCATCGCTGGAAGGCTTTATCTACAGTATTCCGGGGTACACCTCGGGTGACGCCTGCATCAATACCCGCGGCATCCCTATGGCCGGGAAACTGGTGTACACGGTAGGCGGCGACAATGCCGGCGGGGAAGGGCAGATTGTGATGACCCGTCTGCTGGCCAAGCTGAACGTGAGCCTCCAGTGCCATTGGCCGGGCACCATCACTTCCGTGAAAGTTAAAAACCTGAACGCCAGGCTGAAACCGTTCGGGAACAGTGCGGCGGCATCGGCCTCCGATCTTTTGGCCGAGGAGGAGGTGGAGATTCCGGACACCCCTGTCGGAAGCGGTTCTTTCGTGTTTTACATTCCGGAAAACAAGCTGGGTTCCGTGGATGGGATCACATCCTCTGAAGGGAAGACCCGTGACGATACAGGGGCTTCCAATCCGGTCAATGCCAAGGCGGACATAGCCACCTACCTTGAGGTAACCGTGGCCGGAAAAACAGATTTCGGGGCCGACGGTTCCATCCGGTACAGGAGTTATCTGGGAGGGAACAAGACCAGCGACTTCAATATCATAAGGAACAACCGGTATGTCTGGTCCCTGGAATATGAACCGGACGGCCTGGTGCACAATGACTGGAAACATGAAAACGGGATGTCCTGGAGCCGGTATACCTTTACCCGGTCCTGGCCCGACTACCTGTATTTGAACCAGTCCGACAATTTTGTCACCTATGTCCATGCCAACAATTACGTCAACGGCGTATTGGCACCTGCCACTTCCCCCGATCCGGAGAACCTGCCTTCCGGCGTTGAATTCAATTGGGAGATAAGTCCTGCGGGCCGTATCACCATTGACGATCCCGGACGTCCCCGGTATACTTATTTTCCCATGACCGGGGCCAATCCGGGAAGCACCCTGGTGAAGCAAACGGTTTATGACGGTTTTGAAAACAACACCTATGAGAAAAACGTTCCGGTATTGAACATGTCCCGGCAACTGTTTCTGAGGACCCCGGCAGGAGATTACTATGAAAACGACTGGAGGAATCCCTCCGTCCTGGTCCCCTACGGCTCCGTCTGGGAAGTGAGCCTGGGCATGAAAAAGACCACATCGGCCGGAACGCAGGTAATCTGTCCCATCGTCTGCGGCCAGGACAACAACACCGGTTTTATCCTGCAATACGGTCCCCTGGCCAATACGGAAGTACTGGATGTCCATACCTATCATTCTGGAGATATCGGCAAACCGGCCACCGGGACACTGACCTTTGACAAGAAAGGCTCATCTACTAACGTCTATGCCCATACTTTCTATAAGGATTATGAGGACAACACCCAGTCCGTAGTGGCCAGATTCTATTATACCGTGTCGGATGTGGATACGGAACTGCTTAGCATAGAGGCCGATAAAGAAAGCGCACTCATCCGTTCATACAATGGAAAGATATCGCTCGAGGGCTTTTCTACGGCCATCCACAATGCCACTTCGGGCGTTAAAACCGATGTCACCCATAACGGGTCCTATGAGTGGTATGTTTCCTCCGGCAATGGCAGTGTGAGTTATGATTCCGGCACGGGCAAACAGGTGGTGACCTCGCCCGTGGCAGGGACGGTTACGGTGACCGTCAGAAAGGTGGGCGACCCCACCATTACCGCCTCCAAGACCCTTACCTTCAACAACAAGACAGAATATCGCCTGGGCGTTTCTCCTTCGGCCATAACGGCGGAAGTGGGCGGCCAGATAAAGCTGTCCGATTTCACCTTCCTCAAGGAACTGTGGGTCAACGATGTGAAGCAGTCTTCTGAAAACAAGAACAGCGGCGTCTACTGGGGATACAATGACTATACGGAGGATTCCCCGTACATCACCTTCAACTACAGTTCCAGTATCTTTACGGCCAAGGCCGAAGGAAATGCCCGTATCAAGGCATATACCTATGATTCCACCATTGACTACGATCACCGGGAGGTGCTCATCAATGTTACTGTAGACAACGCTCCTGCCGATGTCTGGACCGTGACAGTAAGCCCCTCCAGCGCCAGCAAACGGGTTGGTGAGACTCAGCAATACACCGCCGTAGTCAAGAAGAACGGTACGGCGCAGAGCGTCTCTGCCAGTAACATCACTTGGGATGTGTCCGCAGGCGGTTCTTACGCTTCCGTCAGTTCTGCTGGTCTCGCGACGGCAACTGCTCCAGGCACTGCAACTATCCGTGCCAGATACAGTGACGGGGATGCAAGCCATAATTGTACCGGCACCGCGACGCTGAATGTTGATTCTGCAGATTACTCTGTTACGATTTCTCCCTCAGCGGGAGTAGATCTTATTCTGGGAAAGAAGACTACGCAGTCTTATTCCGCAAGCGCCACAAAGAACGGTTCCGCCGCTACTGACGGCACGTTCGAATGGAGCCTGTCTTCCGGAGCGCCTTGTTCACTCAGCGCGACCACAGGTTCGTCAACCACCGTACAGAGTCCGACGGCAGCAGCGCAGACCGTCACCCTGACGGCCAGTTACAAAGTCGGGACGCAGAGCAAGGCGTCGGCGTCCGTGACGTTCAAGATTTATAATAACAGTCTGTCTCTGTCTCTTGATAAGACGAGCATCGCCGTCAACGGGAACGCCCAGGCTACGGCTACCTATAGGACGTTCGACGGCGGTACGCCTACGGAGACGAACGTGACCTCTTCTGCCACCTTCAAGGCCTACACGGCCGCTACGGGCACGACCGAGTCCGACAAGGTGACCATCAGTGGTTCCACCATTACCGCCGCGTCTGCTGGTACATGTTATATCGAGGCCACTTATTCGACCGGAGGATATTCTTACACCTGTGACCGTGTAGCGCTGACGATTTCCAACAACCCGCTGATATTGGATTATTCTTCTGCGGGGACCCCGTCCGTGGTGGCCCAGAGGGGCCTGCTTCAAGTGAACGGCCTGGATGACAGCAGCGCAACCGTTGAATTCAACGTCACCTCCGGCAGCGACAAGGTGCGGCTTGCCCAGAGCGGGAAGAACACATACGTGGGCCTTCTGGGTGCCGGCAGCTATACCATTACCGCCACGGCCTCCAATGGGCAGGTGGGAACATACAGCGGAACCATCTCTGCACCCACGATCAGCCTTAATGCAACGGACTTCTATGCCAACCCGGACGGAACAGTTATCCATACGGGCACGGACGGCCTTAGCAGTAGCGCCCTGTCGGTGGTGTATAAGAACGGGGCGACGGAACTCGTGACCACTACGGGCGAGACCGCTACGGGTGCTTACCTGCATAGCAGTCTGTACGGCGAGTTGCTGGATCTGCAGTACAGTTCCAGCGATTCAAGGGTGCATGCGGGAAGCGACGGCATTTATGCCGCCGACGTGTATGAGGCCGGCAACAGCACGACGATTTCCACCGTTACCATTACTCCGAAGATGGCTTCTACCGGAGTATCCGGCGTTGGCCTGAACGTCAAAGGCGTGAATCCTTTCAGCGCCTGGGGCGGAACGGTCACCGCCATGCCCGACGAGGACGATTTCGGCCTTGTCAACAAATACCGCGGGTACGCTGCCCACAGTTACGATACCCATGAGTTTGAAAAACCCCGTATAGCTGCAACGGGCGGCCAGTGTGGCATTGAATTATTCCGTAACGGCAGCATTCTTACCACAACCGCCATCCGGGCATGCTTCAGCTGGTCTTATAATGCCACCCAGCTCAAGTGGACCACAACCTATAGACTGAGCGAATCTGCCCTCAGTGAGCATGTTGCCGGCCTTATTGAACTGAAAGGATACGTCCGTAATATCCGCAGCAATAACTGCATGTATAAGGACGGGGCAAAGTTCGGCGTCTATGTCAACGGAGCTATCGGCGCCAAGATGTCCGGCATCGGAACCACCGAAGTCACCATCAGTACGGCCTTCGCCGGGAATGAGGCGGACTACGGGTTTGGACTGATTGGGACGACCCGGCTCATCGGCACACACTACAGCAACGGCGACCCGTTCGGCTACATTTCAAACACATCTGTAGTGGATATACCCGAAGACGGTTCCCCCATTAACTCCAGGGTGTACACTCTGCGCCGCGAGGGAGCAACCCTGGACAGCGCCGACACCATCATGGAGGCCGAGAAACCGAGGTTTGAGTTCTTGAGTGTGGGAACTATCGGCGTTTTCAAGGAAGACGGTCTGGGCGGCTTCTACTACCTGCGTCCTTCCGGCACGCCAACGGTAGAGGATGGTTCCCACGGCTATTACAAGCTGTGGCTGCTCGAGAGTCTTGACGGCACCAATCTGTCCGGGCCGAAGCAAGGCTGGATCCTGGATTAGGCATTATTTAACAACATAATAATTTAGTATCATGAAAAAAAGTCTGCTTATCGTTGCAGCCGTGTTGGCATTGGCCGCCTGCAAGAAGACAGAGCCAAAGGAGTTCTCCTTCATCACCAACCCCTTTATCCGCGCCGCCGAAGTGGGCGGCGGCCTCCAGGAGTTTGGATTCACCACTCCAGGAGCATGGGCCATTACTTGGAATCCCGTGGAATGGGTGACTCTTGACGAGAGCCAATTTGCCGGGAAAGCCAACAAGCATCTTGGGGAGTACCACGTTATCCAGATGACGGTGGAGCCCAACCGCAGGAACGAAGACCGTTCGGTGGAGTTTGTCGTACACGCCGAAGGAAAAGAACACGTTCAGAAGATTACGCAACTGGCTCCGACTCTTCCCGGAGAACCGCTGGTCTTTTCCATAAAGGAAACCGGGAAAGACGTTAACGCAATTGAGGGAGGAGAGTATTCCTTCGAAGCGCCGGTCAAGTACGAAATAACTGTGAAGGCCGGCGACGAGTGGATTGTTTTGAGGGATATCGATTATGAAAAGAACCTGGTGAAGTTCTCGGTGGATGCACTTCCCGAGGATGTGGAATCCCGCGAAGGAAAGATTGAAGCCTTGTTGAGTGACGGAACGTTGCTGGGCAGTCTCCCCATCAAACAGAGCCGATAAGGCTACAGCAGCAGGAATACGGCCAGCAGGCCCACACAGAAGCCCTGGGCGGTGAGACGGCGGCGGGTAACGTGGCGGTTGGAGAGGGCCACAGGGTCTTCGGTAACGTCTTCGGAGAAAGAGCCGGGGAAATGCTGGGCGCTCCACTTGTGCACCACTTCTCCGTGATAGAAATAGCTGCCGCCTCCGTTGGAACGGTTGAGCGTAATCAGGGTTTTGTAGTCCGAGAAATACGGCGTAATGTCCTGCGGAAGGGCATAGGAGGCCAGTTCTTCAGGAGTGGCCGATACCAGCAGCAGAGGCTGGACGGGAGAGTTCAACGCCTCCCGATAGTGCTGCTCCAGGCGGGTCCAGTCGGCCTTGGCGGCATCGTACACAGAGAAGACCACTACGCGGCCGATGGCGGCCTCTTCGTCGTGGTACTCCCCTTCCGCGTCGTGGAAACTGAGGATGGGGGCGCGGCGGAAATCGGCCTCTTCGGCGTTCTCGTCCAGGGAAGCGAAGAGCTGGGCGCCCCAGTTGAAGGCGGTGAAATCCACCACCGGAAGGTGCGAATTGCTGTAAACGGCGGCCAGCACTATGGCCAGCGACGCCACAATGGCCGCCACGCGGTTGTGCCCCTTGGGTGCGCCGAACTCTTTAAACGGCGTAAAAGCTACCACGGAAAGCACCAGCAGCACCACGTTTTTCCAGAAACTCTGGGCGTGGGTAAGGTGGATGGCCTGGCCGAAACAGCCGCAGTCCATGGCGGGATTCTTGATCCAGAGAGCCAGCGTAAGAAGCGTAAAGAAGCCCAGCAGGGAATAACAGACGATGGCCGTGGTCTTGCGCAGAACGCCGGTTATTAGGCCGATGCCCACGAAGCACTCCAGGCAGGCCACCAAAACTCCCACGACCTTGGCCGTCGGGACAAGGAAGGGCATTCCCAGGAACTTGAAATACTCGGTGACGATGAGCATGGTACCCACCGGATCCACCAGTTTGAGAAGACCCGAGAGAAGGAAAACGACTCCCAGGATGCCGGCCGTATGGCGGCGGAATTTCTGATAGGAAGGCTTCATGCCAGGAAGGGGTCTACGGCGGCACGCACCTTTTCAAAGATAGCGTCCGGAGGGAGCATTTCTCCCTGGGCGCCGGAACAGTCTATGCGGCGGAACTTGGGGTCACGCGCGGTCTCGGCCACGTACATGTCCCGCACCGCCTTCTGGAAGGTGATGGAGGCCTCGTGGATATCCTGAGCCCCGGAAAGATACTGGCGGTCCTGGCCTTCGCGCTGGTGATTCAGGCTCTGCTCCACAAAGCCGATAGGCACGTCCAGGAACAGGTTCAGGTCCGGTTCCGGGAGTTCGAAATCTCCGTATTCGGTGTTGAAAATCCAGTCCCGGAGCTTGCGGCGCTCCTGCAGATCTGACAGCTTGGCGCACTGGTAGGCAATATTGGAATAGACATAGCGGTCCAGCAGGACGGTCTTTCCCTCGGCCAATGCCTGACGCATCACGGGCGCCGCCCCATGCCGGTCTTCGGCAAACAGGAGAGCCACCAACTGGGGATGAACGGCCTCATTGGAGCCGAAATCCCCACGCAGGAAACGGGAAATCAAATCCCCGTAAACCGGGGCGTCGTAGCGCGGGAAATGGATGTATTCCAGCGAGCCGCAACGCTCTTTCAGATATTCTTTGAGCCGCTTGACCTGGGTGGATTTTCCTGCCCCGTCAAGCCCTTCCAATACGATTAGCATAGTGTACAAAGATACTAAAAATTGTTGTATCTTTGACTGGTTTTTTAACGGATAACGAATGAAGGAAATCTATTTTGCCGCCGGCTGTTTCTGGGGAGCCCAGCATTTCTTCGCCGGGGTGGACGGCGTAAAAGAAGCCGTGGCGGGTTATGCCAACGGAAACGGAGAGAATCCCTCTTATGAACAGGTATATACAGATACCACCGGCTTTGCCGAGACGGTACGCGTCCGCTACGACGAGGCCCGCATCTCCCTTCCCCAGCTCACGGAACTGTATTTCACCATCATCGATCCGCTGAGCCTCAACAAACAGGGCGGTGACGAGGGTACGCGCTACCGCACGGGCGTATATTATACGGACAAGGCCGATGCCGACGCCATCCGGCCCGTCTTTGGCGCCGTGGCCCAACGCCTGGGCGCACCCCTGGCCGTGGAACTGGAGCCGCTGCGCAACTTCTATATGGCCGAAGAGCGCCACCAGGACTATCTGGACAAAAACCCGGACGGTTACTGCCACGTGCCTCTCAAAACCTTCCGCTATCTGCGTCTGTACCAGGATTTAAAACTTATCCTGGAAGGAGAGACGGATGCTGTTGCCCGCATGGCCAACATGGCCGCCCTCATCCACGAGCGCATGCACTTCTTCTGGACCGGCTTCTACCGAGTACAGGGCCAGCAACTGGTGCTGGGCCCCTTCCAGGGACCTTCGGCCTGCTTCCGGATTGGCTTCGGAAAGGGCGTCTGCGGCAGCGCCTGGAAAGAGAAACGCACTCTGGTGGTCCCGGACGTGGAGGAATTCCCCGGCCACATAGCCTGCTCTTCCCTCTCCCGCAGTGAGATTGTAGTCCCCGTTTTCCGTGCCGGTGAAGTATCGGCCGTCCTGGATATCGACAGCAAGGAACTCTCCACCTTCGACGCCACCGACGCCCTCTGGCTGGAAATGATTGTGGCCGTACTATGACAGGAAACATCCATATCATGGGCATCCTCAACCTGAACGAGGATTCCTTCTTCGCCGCCAGCCGCACCCGCGCCGACGAAGCGGCAGCCCGCGCCCAGAGGCTCTTTGAAGAAGGGGCCGATGTAATAGACCTGGGCGCCTGCAGCACCCGTCCCGGCTCAAAACAACCCGACCTGGAAGAAGAATGGCGCCGCCTGGAGCCCGCACTCACAGAGATAGCAGAGAACGCCCTCCCGGAGGACTCCGTTCGCTCCGCTCACTCCGGCCCCTCCCACCATCTGGCTCGTCCTCTTCGAGAACGGCCAGCCGGCGGGCCCCTCCCCCTGCCCTTGTCCGGGGGTGGACAAGCCCCCGGGAGGGCGTTCCCCGCTATCTCCATCGACACCTTCCGGGCAGAGATTGTGCGGCGGGTGTATGATACCGTCGGCCCGTTCCTGGTGAATGACATCAGTGCCGGAGAGATGGATCCGGAGATGCTGCAGACGGTGGGGCGGCTGGGACTGCCCTATGTGGCCATGCACATGCGCGGCACGCCGGAAACCATGCAGACCCTCACGGACTACGACGACGTGGTTGCGGAGGTCATCCGCTATTTCAAGGACTTTACCAGGAAGGCGGCCGACGCGGGCATCCGCGAATGGATTCTGGATCCGGGCTTCGGCTTTGCCAAAACCATCGGCCAGAATTATGAACTGATGCGACGGCTGAATGAAGTGAAGGAAGCCTTCCCGCAGGAGATTCTCGTGGGCATTTCCCGCAAGAGCATGATTTATAAAGTTTTGGGCATCACTCCCGAAGAAGCGATGCCCTCTACTCAGGTTCTGAATTTTGCCGCTCTGGAAAAAGGTGCCACCTGGCTTCGTGTGCACGATGTGGCGCCTGCCGTCCAGACGGCCAAACTCTATTCTACAATGTATACGTCGTCCCCGGGGGCGGCGAAGTGATAGGTTTCGCGGGCGAAAGTCTCCAGCGTGTCGGGGTTGTCCCGCAGATTCTTGATCTCGCGGTCCATCTCCTCAATCTCCTTTTGCAGGCGGGCCATCTCCTTTTGCTGGCTCTTCTCCTCCATGGTAGCCCGTATCCAGGACAACACGCTGTTGTGGGCAAAGAACAGCAGCCAGAGTGCCACCAGGGTGGTGGACACAATCACAAAAGGGACCAGGTAATTGTGGTCACTCCTTTTGAGCCAGGCCCATCTGTCCTTTTTCTCTTCCATGCTTACTCCACTTCCAAAGTTACGGGATCGATATTACCCTCTTTCCGTTCCACAGGAATGCGGCTGAAGGCCCACAGGCAAGCCACAAGGGCAATGACACCCACCACGCTCAGGACGGCATAGGTGCCGGCGGGAATGATGTCAATCCAATACTCGGTCTCTTCCAGGGAAGGGATCTGTGCCAGAACCACCGACGTGCCGTTATTCACAAAGTGAATGAGCATGGTGAGCCAGAGGGAACCTGTCTTGTAATACACAAAGCCCATCACCAGGCCGATGGCAAAGGCGTTGAGGGCCTGCCAGGGATTCAGATGGATGAGGGCGAAGAACAGGGCGCTGATGACGATGGCCCATACGGGCTTCATCTTGGTGAGCAGACCTCTGAGCACCATACCGCGGCACAGCCACTCTTCAAACACGGGAGCGAAAATGGCCGTCACCAGGAACGAACTCCACAAGGGACCTTCCGTCATCTTGGACAATGCCTCAACCATAAGGTCGTAGAACTGCTTCATGAAGCCGTTCTGCGTAGTAACCTTGTAATTGAGGTAGTTGGGATAGTCGAAGGCCATCATGAAGCTATAGGTGAGCACGATGGTGATGAGCACTATCTGCCACACCTTGAACGGGCCGAAGTGGGCGTTGTTGAGTTTGTATCCCGTCTCGAAGAGGCTGTTGCGCTGGCTTTGATTGGCGGCATAGACCATGGGCGGAAGGAAGGACAGCGGGTACATGACCACCATGCTGTACTTCTCCAGAACCTCGGCGGGGGTAAACAGGCCGAAGATTGCTATGAGCAGGGCTCCGAGCAGGCTGCCGGCCAGGAACAGGCCCAGCAGGACGAACATGCCCTTAACGCCGGGAAGATACCAGGCGTGGTTGGCATAAAGGTCGTAATTGTTGACCTTACGGGCTTTTCGGAATACGGGAGGCATCTCAATACAGGGGGCTGGGATAAATACCTTTTTCTACCAGTTCGGCGAACTTGGCCACCACGCCGGGACGGTCTTCCTTATAAGTGACGCCGAACCAGCGGGACGGAGTGGAGAGCACCTCGCAGCTACCTTCGCCTTTCTTAACAATCTGATCCACCACGTAGGGGATGTAGAATTCCTTCTTGGGCTCGTTGATGTTCTTGTCCAGGAAGTCCTCGAACAGAGCGGCACTCTTGGCAAAATAATCCGGGGTAAAGCCCCACATGTTCATGGAGCACAGCGCCTTGGCTGCCAGTTCCACATGCGTCTCCCCATTTACGGAGTTGTTGCCGTAGACCTTTCCGTCGGCCTCCTTGGCAATGTCCAGATGTTCTACCACGTCGATGAGGTTGCCTTTGGCGTCGTAAGAGCAGATGCCGCGGGACACGCTGCCGTTCTCGCTCAGGGTGTTCTCCAACTCGAAGCCCACGATGCAGTACTGGCCCTTGGTGTTGGCATGCGCACGGCACCAGTCGCCCAGAATCTTGAACGAGTCCTTGCCGTAGAAATCGTCTCCGTTGATGACAGCGAAGGGTTCCCGGATGACATCGGCCGCCATCATCACGGCATGAGCGGTGCCCCAGGGCTTGACGCGGGTTTCCGGCACGGTGAAGCGGGCGGGAATCTTGGTGAGTTCCTGGGTTACGAAAACGAACTCCAGGGGTTCTCCGTCCACGGTTTTAACCCCGTTGTATTTCTGCTTCACAGCCTCTTCCATCTGGGCTTTGAAGGATTCACGCACAATGTAGACGACTTTGCCGAAACCGGCCTCTACGGCGTCGTGGATGGAATAGTCGATGATGGTTTCCCCGTGGGGGCCCAGGCCGTCCATCTGTTTGAGACCGCCATAACGGCTGCCCATACCGGCAGCGAGTACGAGTAATGTGGGTTTCATGATTGTGTTATTTCCTTTTGTTGTGTTTTCTTCTCTCCCTTACCCTGTAGGCGCTTTCCACCATGAGCTGGTCCTGGAAATCGCCTCTGGCGGCCAGCAGGTTGGACAGGCAGATGAGCAGCGGGAAAATGGCCGTCCAGCGGAAGACAGGGCCTTCCAGGGTGAAATACATATAGGCCAGCCACAGCTGCATGCCCAGGGCTATGATGCCGGAAAGTACCGCCAGTCGCATCTGCAGGATGCGGGACTTGTACACCACCAGGGCCAGCACTATAAGGAAGGCCACGATGCCCAGCAAAATGCCGAAGTAAGGGCTCTCCAGCTGCCAGTAACTCACAGCCTGCAGCCCTTCCAGCGCAACCACCTTATAGGCGGTGCCGAAGCACAGGGCTGCCGTAAGACCGGCAGAGATGAGCAGATACAGGGTTTGGATTCTTTGCCACATAGGTTTATTTCTGTTTGAGGTAGGCGTCTACGGCGGCGCGCACCTGGCCATACTGCAGGAGCATGCGCTTGGCCTCTTCGTAATCCGTGATGCCTGTGCCTTCCATAATCATGCGCGTGCCACGGTCCACCAGCTTCTTGTTGGTGAGCTGCATGTCCACCATCTTGTTGCCCTTCACATGGCCCAGACGGATCATGCTGGCGGTGGAAATCATATTCAGGATAAGCTTGGCCGACGTACCGGATTTCATACGGGTAGAGCCCGTCACGAACTCGGGACCCACCTTGGCCACCATGGCAATCTCTGCGGCCTGGGCCACGGCGCTGCCTTCGTTGTTGGTGATGGCGCCGGTGAGCATGCCGAACTCGCGTGCCTTCTGGATGGCACCCACCACGTAGGGAGCGCCGCCGGAAGCGGTAATGCCCACCAATACGTCGTTGGGGGTCAGATTGAACTGCTGGAGATCCAGCCAGCCTTGTTCGGCATTGTCTTCTGCGCCTTCCACGGCATTGCGGATGGCACCGTCACCACCGGCCATGATGCCGATGAAGGTGTCCAGCACGCCATAGGTGGGCGGGATTTCGGAGGCGTCCACGATGCCCAGACGGCCCGAGGTACCGGCACCGGTATAAAATACGCGGCCGCCCTTGGGGACGCGTTCCACGATTCCGTCAACAAGCTTCTCAATAGCAGGAATGGCTTCGGCAACGGCCACCGGAACACGGCGGTCTTCTTCATTGATTCCTTCCAGGATTTCCCGGGTGGTCATGAAGTCCAGATGTTCGTAATTAGAACTTTGTTCTGTTGTTCTCATGGTTAAGTATTAATAGTCTACAAAGATAACAAAAATCGTATGAATAATAAGCATTGTTGTCCCGAACCCACTCTCCTTTGGTAATGTTCCCTAATTTCACTATCTTTGTAAACTTGTATGAAAACGGCCATTACGCAAATATTGGGCATTGAAAAACCCATTTTCCAGGGAGGCATGGCATGGATTGCCGACGCCCGCCTGGCGGCTGCCGTTTCCAATGCGGGCGGCCTGGGCCTCATTTCTTCCATCAACGCCGGAACCGAAGCCGTGCGGGAAGAAATCCGCAAAGCCCGCCAGCTCACAGACAAACCCTTCGGCGTAAACATCATGCTGGCCGCCCCCAATGCGGCCGACATAGCCGCCCTGGTGGTAGAGGAAGGCGTGGGCATCGTGACCACCGGTGCCGGCAGCCCCGCCCCTTACATGGAAGCTTGGAAAGCGGCCGGTATCAAGGTCATTCCCGTAGTAGCCTCGGTTGCCTATGCCATCAAGATGCAGGAACTGGGCGCCACCGCCGTCATAGCCGAGGGCGCCGAGTCCGGAGGCCATGTGGGAGACATCCATACCATGGCCCTGGTGCCCCAGGTGGTGGATGCCGTAAGCATCCCCGTGCTGGCAGCCGGCGGCATCTTTGACGGACGCGGCGCGGCGGCAGCCTTCATGCTGGGCGCCTGCGGCGTTCAGGTGGGAACGCGCTTCCTGTCGGCCGACGAATGCCGCGTGCACCCTGTGTACAAAGAAAGGCTCATCAAAGCCTCCGACATCGGCACTATGGTCACGGGAAAGAGTCTGGGTGACGCCGTGCGCAGCCTCAAGACCCCCTTCACCAAGCAGTTTGCCAAAATGGAGGCCGACCCTAACATATCGGCCGATGAAATCCGCGCCTTCGGCACAGGCTCCCTCCGCAAGGCCGTCTTTGACGGAGACCTCGCGGGCGGCAGTTTCCTGGCCGGCGAAGTGGCCGGACTCATCAAGAAAACCGAACCCGCCGCCGCCATAGTGGAAGACATAATTGGAGGAGCAGAAAGGCTTTTAGCACGCCAATTGTCATTCTGAGCGCAGCGAAGAATCTGTTATTTGATATTTAGAGTATTGTAATATATGGAATCAAAACGAGTAGTGGTAACCGGCATGGGCGTTATTTCCTGCTTGGGGAATGATGTCCAGACCTTCTGGAACAACCTGATTAACGGCGTCTGCGGTATTAATTACGTGGAGGCTTTCAAGGATATGCCCGTCACCTTTGCCGGAAAAGTGCAGGATTTTGATGCCGAGCAGTTCGGGATGGACAAACCCTTCATCCGCAAACAGGACAACTTCACCCTGTATGGCATGGCCGCCGCCTGGCAGGCCATGAAGCAGGCCGGTCTGGTTTCGGAGGGGGAAGGCGCCAATATTGACCCTTTCCGCCTGGGCGTGTACGTGGGCTCCGGCATCGGCGGCTTCGAAGTACAGTTCCGCGAAACCAAGAAAATGATTGAAGATCCTACAGGCCAGTGGATTTCACCGCTGTTTATTGCCACCATGATCTCCAACATAGCCGCCGGTCACATTGCCATCAAGCACCAGGCCAAGGGCCCGTGCCTGGACATTGTAACCGCCTGCGCCACTTCGTCCCACTGCATCGGCGAAGCCTTCCGCGCCATCCGTCACGGCTATGCCGACGCCATCATCGCCGGCGGAGCCGAGCACGCCTCCATTCCCATCGGCGTTGCCGGCTTCTTCAATGCCAAGGCCCTTACCCGCGCCACGGATCCCAAATACGCCTCCCTCCCGTTCAACCTGAACCGTCAGGGCTTTGTGATGGGTGACGGCGCCGCCGTCCTGGTACTGGAATCCCTGGATCACGCCCTGGAGAGAGGTGCTACCATTTTTGGTGAAATCGTAGGCTACGGCAACACCTGCGACGCCTACCACGCCACCGCCCCGCGCCCGGATGCCAGCACCCAGGCCCAGTCCATCAAGGACGCCCTGCAGGAAGCCGGTTTCGACCCGTCCAAGGACAACCTCTACATTAACGCGCACGGTACGGGCACCAAGCTCAACGACATAGCCGAAACGCTGGCTTACAAAGTAGCCATGGGCGACTTCGCCTACAAGGCCCATATCTCCTCTACCAAATCCATGACCGGCCACATGTTTGGAGCAGCCGGAGCGGCCGAAGCTGTGGCCACCATCCTGGCCCTGCGCGAAGGCATCTGCCCGCCTACCATCAACCTGGACTGCCCCGACCCGGAATGCGACCTGGACTACACCCCCAACGTAGCCGTCAAGACCGACCTTACCATCGGCATCTCCGACTCCTTCGGCTTCGGCGGACACAATGCCTGCATAGCCTTCAGACCTTACAAAGGATAATGGACCGCGAAGAAATCAAGGGCATACTCCCCCATCGGGATCCCATGCTGCTGGTAGACCGCATGGAAGTGGATGAAAACGGCGTGGGCCATGCCTGGTATACCATTCCGGAAGACCCTTTCTACTGCCGCGGCCACTTCCCCGGCAACCCCATCGTACCCGGGGTTATCCTGTTGGAGATTATGGCGCAGGGTACTACCCAGTTATATAAAGAGGCGTTCAAGGACAACCTGGTGGTGTACCGGGGTCTGGACGGTGTGAAGTTTAAGGGCGTGGTTAAGCCGGGAGACACCTGCGAAACCACCTGCACCCTCAAGGAACACATGGGGCGCCTCTACGTCTGTGATGCAGTGCTGTCCGTAGCCGGGAAACGCTGCGCGCAGGCGCAGATAACGGTGGCGGAAGCGCCAAAGGCATAAAAAAGCCCGGTCGATTGACCGGGTTTTTTGTTATTCGTGTTTGGATAGCCTTTCCCAGGCCAGCTGCTCCCATTTTGTACCGGGGCGGCCGTAATTGGCATAGGGATAGATGGAAATGCCTCCGCGCGGGGTGAAGAAGCCGGTAACCTCCAGATACTTGGGATCCATGAGTTTCACCAGGTCTTTCATGATGGTGTTCACACAGTCTTCGTGGAAGTCTCCGTGGCTGCGGAAGCTGAACAGATACAGTTTCAGGGATTTGGATTCCACCATTCTCTTGTCCGGAACGTAGCTGATACGGATCTCCGCGAAGTCCGGCTGGCCCGTGATGGGGCAGAGGGTGGTGAATTCGGGGCAGTTGAAACGCACCCAATAGTCGTTGTCCGGGTGCTGGTTCTCGAAGGTTTCCAGTACTTCGGGGGCATAATCCTGGCTGTAAGCAGTGTGCTTGCCCAGGGCTTTGAGGTCTTCGGGATTGCGTGCCATTATGATTCCTCCCCTGCTTCTTTAAGACGTTCGGCGTTCTCTGCGATCTGCAGCTGGTCGATGCACTCCTGGATGTCGCCGTCCATAAAAACGGGCAGGTTGTACATGCTCCAGCCTATGCGGTGGTCCGTCACACGGCCCTGAGGGTAGTTGTAGGTGCGGATCTTGGCGCTGCGGTCGCCGGTGCTCACCATGGTCTTGCGCTTGGCGGCAATGCCGTCCAGGTATTTCTGGTGCTCCATGTTGTACAGACGGGTACGGAGCTCTTCCATGGCGCGGTCCAGGTTCTTGAGCTGGGAACGCTCTTCCTGGCACTGAACCACAATTCCGGAAGGGATGTGGGTGAGGCGGACGGCGCTGTAGGTGGTGTTCACACCCTGGCCGCCGGGGCCGGAGGCGCAGAAGAGGTCTTTGCGGATATCGGCCGGATTGAGCTCGATGTCGAATTCGCCGGCTTCCGGGAAAACTGCCACGGATGCGGCCGATGTCTGGATGCGGCCCTG
>JAFZWC010000004.1 GCA_017617475.1 Bacteroidales bacterium | reverse complement strand
GCCTGTGCCTGTTTGCAAGTGTTGCTGTTATGACTTCTTGCAATAAGAATAATGTAGAACAGCCGGAAATTGAAATGAGCTCACTTAAAGCAGGTACGTTTGAAAATGGCAATACTATTACGCACGTCTTCATTAATGATACGCAATATGTTTTTCTTTTTACTGCCACTTTAGACAGTAATAACAAGTGTGATTCATTCCTTCATCAGGTTGTTTACGTTACTGTAGCACTGGCCCAGGAGAAATTGCCTGTGTGGCAGAAAGAATTTGATGACCCCGATAACGTGTCAATCAAAAGTAACGTCATCACTTGGGATCGTACCGCGAGTTTCAAGGGAAAATCAAAGCAAGATATCCTTGACTTTTTCCAGAACTTCTAAAAAGACGGATAGAGGGCTACAGCCCGAGAGACATAATGAAAGCACCGCTGAAAAACGGTGCTTTATTTGTTATTTGTATGTGGGCAAGGAAGGGTAAGTGAGCGCAATCGATCCATCATCCAAGTCTGAGATGATGCTGTCGAATACTTGTCATCTCGGTTATCTCCGCAACTTTGGTTACTGCTTTACTGTCCGGGCGCATTTCCCGGATGGCTTTTTTAACATCCACACGGCCCAGACGAAGCATTTGCTGCAACCTGTCGGCTACACTGCGGGCCAAATCGCGGAAGCAGTCAAAGACTTTCCTGATAATACCCCGGCGCTCGTTTTCATCCAGCTTCTTCCAGTCCAGCTTCCGTTTATACAAAATAGGCGCATTCCTAAAAAAGAGTTTGGATTGCTATAGGAAAACCACTAAATTTGAGAAAATGATTTGTTATGGAAAACGAGAATAAAGGAGAGATTATCATTTATCAGTCAGAGGACGGGATCGTGCAGTTGGATGTAAGGTTGGAGAATGAGACTGTTTGGTTGACAATAGACCAAATGTCGTTGCTGTTTGGCAAGGCGAGATCCACTATTAATGAACACATCTTGAATGCTTTTCAAGACGGAGAACTGAATGAACGTGATTCCGTAAGAAAAATCGGAAATTCCGATTTTTCTACAAAGCCGACCAACTATTATAACCTTGACGTCATAATTTCAGTAGGCTACCGTGTTCACTCCATTGTTGGCACTCGTTTCCGTCAATGGGCCACACAGCGTCTGCATGAGTATATTGTTAAAGGCTTCACCCTTGATGACAAACGTCTAAAAGGGAACGGAGGCGGAATTTACTGGAAAGAGCTGTTGGATAGGATCCGGGATATCCGTTCTTCTGAGAAAGTGCTCTATCGCCAGGTCCTGGACCTCTATGCTACCAGCGTTGATTATAATCCCCAGGCCGAAGAATCCATCCGATTCTTCAAGATTGTTCAGAATAAACTCCATTATGCAGCACACGGACATACTGCGGCAGAGATCATCTACGAAAGGGCCGATGCCGATAAACCTTTTATGGGGTTGACTACTTTTGAAGGAGAACTGCCAACACTAAAAGATACCAAGATAGCCAAGAATTACTTAACTGCCGATGAACTGAAAGTCCTCAACAATATCGTTTCCGGATACTTCGACTTTGCAGAAATCCAAGCCATCCGCCATCGGCCGATGTATATGGAAGACTATATCAAACAGCTGGATGGTATTCTTTCCGGAACAGGAGAAAAAATTCTTCTTGATGCCGGATCGGTAAGTCATCAGCAAGCCCTTGATAAAGCCGAAAAAGAGTATCGTAAATACCAAGTCAAGACCTTATCCCCGGTTGAACAAGCATATCTGGATACACTGAAACAGTTGGCAAAGAAAGCCGATCAAAATAATGAGAATAAAGACAAATAACGCAATAGAAAGACACTAACGGACAGAATTGTTTCTGTATAGTTTCAGTAAAATAGTTTTATGGTTTTATATCTTGCTGATTGTCAACTATTTTCACTCGAAACTTAGTAGTCCCGCCCGAGGCACGATGCGAATCTAACCGCCTAATAATCAGGCGGTTAGATTTTTGTTTTTTCCTTTATCCACTTCTCGACCTTCGCCTTGCCGCTGCGGACCTCGTGTCCATAGATGGCAAAACCTTCCTTCACGGTGGCATTGGGCCAGGCTTTCTTGATGTCGGAGACCGTGGAGGCAAGGCCGCTGCCTTCGTGAGTGACAAACGGAATGATGGTTTTTCCATTCAGGTCGTGGTCCCTGAAGAAGGTGAACATTACCTGGGGATAGGTGCCCCACCAGATGGGACCGCCGATGAAGATGGTATCGTACTTTGACACGTCGATATCACCCTTGTAAGCCGGCAGTTCGCCGTTGTCGGCCTCTTGCTTGGCCACCTGGATGAGTTGGTTGTAGGGCATATCGTAGTCCTTCTCGGCCACAATCTCGAACAGTTCCATGCGTTAGATTTTGCGATATTGCAAAATATTTTCCGATTTGCAAGGTGGTATTATAGGTATTGCGTGTAGAGATGTTTCGCGAAAACGCTATTTTTGTTTTGTAATGAAAAAAGTATTCCATATCCTGTGGCTGCTGCTGACGGCGCTTCCATGCCTGGCTCAACAGGGCATCCCGGTGCTGCCGCTGGAAGTAGAGCGCCTGCCAGACATGCTGGAGCCCCGTTACAGCCATGCCTTGCTGTGGGTGAACGGGGAGTTGGTCGCCATCGGCGGCCATACCACGGGATTTGTGCCGTCGCAAACGGCAGAATATTTCCGCGACGGCCGCTGGCACCGCACAGAAGACCCGCTGTACCCGCACGACGGCGGCTTTGCGCTGCCGCTTTCGGACGGCCGCATCCTGGTGGGCGCTGGTTTTGCCCAGCCCTTCGGTATCGGACAAACCTGGGGGATGGAATGGTATGACCCCTCCGATCATTCGTTTTCGCCGGCAGGCATCCTTTCCCGCAAGCGGGCCTTTGCATCGGCCCTGGAACTGCCGGACGGGAAAATCATGGTGACCGGCAACCACTATGACGGCGATTCCTTAGAGGTGCTGGACCAGGATGCCCGTCCCCTTTATACCCAGACGGTAACGGAGCCAAGAAGGAACCCCCTGCTTCTCCAAACGTCGGACGGGACTGTTGTCATTGAAGGAGAGCTCGCTGATGGAACGGGCTGGAATGCATTCTGCGACCTGCTGGACGGAGCGGCGCAGCCCAGCACGCTGGAGGCGGCATGGACGCTCAATTGTAACACTTTCCCCTTTGAACCCGAGCGTTTTGCCATAGCTCCCGCCACTTATCTTTTCCCGACCTGCCGGAAGGGGGAAATCCAGCCATCGGCCTTTGTCGTCTTCCGGGACGGCCGATTTTCCATCCTCGAGACTGACTATATCATCCCGCAGTTGTCGGAACGGGGAGACACGCTGTCTTGGATGAACAGCGCGTTTGTCACAGACCGCACGGCCCGGTGTTCCTATATCCCCGGATCTGACGAAAAGGGATACCTGTACCTACTGAAAATAGACTATAATCCGGCCCTGGACGGCGGAAAAGCGCGGCTTTCCCTGCTCTGTACCCCACAGCCGCTGCCCATCCGGTACACGGAAACCTGGACACGCCTGCTCCCTCTCGGGCGCATTGCCATGACGGGCGGTATTTTTCACAGCAATTTTGAGCCCACGGCGGCTGCCTGGATTCTGCATCCCGCCGGGACCCGGCCGGCCCCTGACACAGGGCATTTCCCCTGGTGGACGGTTGTTGTCATCGGCATATTGCTTGCGGCCCTCGTAGCTCTGCTGCTTACCGGGCGCGTCTCCCCCTCACCCGCAGAAACGCCTTCTCCCGAGCAGTTGGAAGAAAGCCGGATGGGCCAGATTTTACACAAGTTGGAGCAGGAGAAGATGTATCTTCGCAAGGGGCTCACTATCACGGACTTTGCCGCCGAACTCCATACCAATAAAACTTATATCTCCTATCTTTTGAACCAACGGTGCGGCAAGTCTTTCTCGGATTTCCTGAACGGATACCGCGTGGAACATGCCAAGCGCCTGATGCGGGAGCAGCCGCAACTGAACCTGGCCGAGGTGGCCGATGCTTCCGGCTTTGCCGACGAGTCCTCCTTCTACCGAAACTTCAAGAAAGCCACCGGCCTTACCCCTGCCGCGTGGCGCAAAACAGAAATAAACCAATAAAAATACCCATATGAAAAACGCGAAATTCTTAGTACTTTCTTTGCTGGCGGCATTTGCATGCGGCCCGCAGAACAAGCAGGAACCCGATAATCAGCAGCCCGACCATCAGCAGCCGGGTGAGGACAAGAACAAGGAGGGAGACGTGACGGTGAGCTGGATGAGCGGCGATTCCGCATTCGATATGCCTTGCGACAAAGATACCGTCCGGATCCAGTTTACCCTTCATAAAGGGGATGATTACAACCAGGCGTGGACCGCCGAGTCATCGGCTTCCTGGTGCACGGTAAAACCGACCTCCGGAACCGGCGGTGACGTGCTTCAGATCATGGTGAACGACAACGGGACGGCCGATGTCCGTACCGCTACCATTTCCCTGAAATCCGGCACCAGCGTCTCCACGCTTACGGTGAACCAAAGCCTGTTTGGCGGCGCCAAGGCGGCCGAATCCTGGTTCGCCACCAATTACTGGGAACGCACCGACCGGGAAAAAGCCGGCCTCCGCGGTCCTGTGAAGTCCATCTATGAAGACCACTACACTACCTTCTATAAATACTATTATGATGAAGCCGGCCATTTGGTAAAAGAAGAGTATCATAATCTGGACGAAAATACGGTGGAGGAGCGCTGGCTGTACGAATATGACAGCAAGGGTCGCCTCGCGAAGAAGGTCTCCGGTGACGGCAATTTCACATTTACGTTCGAATATGGCAACACGGGGAAACTCGTCCCTACCGACCCGTTCAACTGGGTTCCCATCTACGTAAGCGGCAAGGATTACCCGCTCACCATCTTCAAAGACTTGTCGGCCATCCATTATTTGGACAACTCACCCTATTATTATGAAAAGGCCGATTATACCTTCGAATTCGGTTCGGACGGCAACCTCACCGTCACCGAAACTTTCCAAAATGGCATGGAAGGGCAGCCTCAGGCTTATACCTACCACGTCCAATATGAGAGCGGTTATCCTGTAAGCAACACCGAATATGGCATTGCGGCCACTTATGCGTCCAACGGGATGCCGCTCACCTTGTCCGAAGAAAACGGGAACGTCCGTTTCACCTTCCTTCCCAACGACAGGGAACTGGTGACCGAAACCCGTGACGAGCCCGAGGCTTCGGGCCTGCTGCCGGAACTGTGGTCCCGCTGGAAGTACAACGCCAACGCCGACGTCACCGAGCGTAAACACGCCTTTTATTCCACAGACCAGGTGTACTGGGACAGCTACGACAAATACTTCTACGATACCCGCGGCAACTGGATTCGCCGCACGGAAACCATCGAAGGGGCCTGGCAGAAAGGCCAGCGCATCCCTGCCCGCGTGGGACGTGTAATCGAATATTACCAGTAATTAATCCGGTTGATGGACCTGGTCCAGCACCTTCATGCAACCTGTAACGCGGAAAAGGCCGAAAAGCGCGTTGTACGTTGCATGTCGATGTAAGCAATAACGCACTTTCCTCGCGAAAGTGCGTTATACGTTGCAAGCCCAGGTGAGGAGGGCGGTGTATTTCGCCGCCCTCTACAGCACCAGCGCGCCGCCGCGGTAGAATTCTACCAGGCGGGTCTGGTACAGGTACTCGTAGGTGGCCTGGACGGCCTCGGACTAGAGGGCGTTTTTTCTTTACTTGGTAAACATTTGGTAAACATCAGGAGCAAAAACCCCCACCGTATCCACGCATGGATTTGGCTCTGTGCCAAAATCGTGCATAGGGGGGGGGTAAAGTAATTGTGTTTTTTATTATCTTCGTTTGCAATTAACAAAGCCAAGCATTGTGAATCAGAAGAATACCATCAAGAGTATGATACCCGAGCGGTTGCTAAAGCTTGTTCCGTCTGCGGTCCGGGATAATTGGGCCAATCGCATCGTGGAAAAGGTCAAGGCACACAATCCTGCCCTTTATGCGGCCATAGGGCAGTGGAGTTTTATTCCTGATGAAGAGAAAGAGACGGTGATTGGCGAGATTCTCTCTGCTGCAGAACAAATCCATTGGGAAATCCGGGATGAGGGTTAGTTGTCTCCAAATATTATTTTGCGCAATACTGGTGCTTGGGGGATGTGCGAAGGATGGTAAGCGGCCTTCGAATCATATCCCTCAAGCGTCAGATACGCTGTATACCGCACGATCTGCCATGCTCACCTACGGCACGAACCCGGAACGAGCGATCGCCATCATAGACTCGGCCCTCATTGTGGGCAATGTAGATGCCTTTGAAGCCGATTATCTCCGCGCCAAGGTATATGCACACTCTCCTGTAGACCACCGCCTGGACGAGGCTCTCGCCCTCTGTCAGGACCTGCTGCAACGGGATTCCACCCGCGCCACCACTGTTTCTACGGTCGACAACCGCAGCAACGTCCTCCAACTGATGATGGACTCCTACCGCAGGAAAAGAGACTATGAGCACTGGCTCATCTATGCCACGGAACTGGCCAATCTGAACCGTCAGTGGGGACATGAGACGGAGGCGCTGCGGATGGAGGCCGAGATTGGCGACGTGATGACTTACCTGGGCCGCCACGACGAGGGTCTGGCCAAACTGGACCAGGTTATCAAGGCCCTGGATGCCAGCCCCCTCAGCATAGACCGGCTGGACGCCGGCATCGTGGCTCGCAAGCGCAAGATCACCGTTCTGGACGAGGACGGCAACTTCGACGCCATCATCCCGGAGGCCGAGGCCATCGTGAAGAAACTGGAAAACTATGAAAAACATCCCTCGGCCTATGCCGAGGACAGTTTCCGCCTGCCGCCCATTCCCGAAGACCGCGAACGATACTGCAAATTCTACAAGGCACAGGCCTGGGGGTTCCTGGCTAGAGCGTATGCGCGCAAAACCCCACCCGAAATCAAAGAAGCCCGTAAATATCTGGCCCGCTTTGAACAGTCGGACTATGGCAAGGGTTATGGAGGCCGCGTGATGATTGCCCCCGCCTGGAAGGCTCTGGGAGAATGGGACAAACTCCTTTCCATTTACGCAGAAGTGGAAGCAAGGATGGGCGCCGATACCTTGAATGAGAACTACACCCTCATCCTGAAGGACCGGGCCGATGCCGCAACAGCTCAGGGAAAGCCCGCAGAAGCGCTGGCCTATATGAACCGCTATGCCGCTCTCCAGAAAGAGCTGAACCGGCAACTGCAAGAGAGTGACGCCCAGGAGTACGCCGCCAAGTACCACGCCCAGGAGCAAGACCGCAAGATAAAGAATGCGGAAATCAAGGCGGCACGGAAAGACGTTATCATCATTGCCATCCTTGTTCTTATGCTGATTGCCGCAGGAGTTACTTATTACTTTGCAGCACAGCGACACAAAATCAACGAGAAAAACCGCGCCCTTGTGCGCATGATTAACGAGCAGGCCGAGGCACAAAAAGCCTCCGCCACGCCCGCCCCCAACCCGGAACTGTTCAACCTCATCGACGGTATTATCCGCAAAGAGAAACTCTACGCCAACCAATCCCTCCAGCGGCAGGATATCCTGGACCGCTTCGACATCAGCCGCCGCACCCTGAGCGACCTTCTGGCCGTCCATGCCAACGGACAGTCCTTCACGACCTATATCAATACCATGCGCCTGGAGGATGCCGTCCGCATGCTGCGGGAAGAACCAGAAATGTCACTGAGCGAAATCGCGGAAAACGTCGGCTTTACCCCTGCAACCTTCCGCGACCAGTTCAAGCGCCAGTTCGGCATGACCCCTACCGAATATCGGCAGAATCTTTAATCTTTTTGGTCTTTTGGTCACATTCTTGGAGACCGGACCCAAATGCAGCGGACGGTCGATGTCAATTTAGGCAGCCTTGATGTCAATTTTGAGGGCTTCTTCTGCAAACATACCATCACCGCTTCCTATACGCTCACTGACGGAACCAGCGAAACGCTGGAGCTCATGGTGAACGTGCAGTAATTCCGGGTTTCAGCGCTCCATCAGGCGGAGAAGGCGCAGTTTGACTTGGGCAATCTTACCGCTGTACGGGTGCTCGCGGAGCGGGAGATTGAAGACGGTCCGGCCTTTCAGGACGGTCTGGGGGTGGGTGAATTCACGAAAGCCCCACTCGCCGTGGTAGGCGCCCATGCCGGAGTGGCCGGTGCCGTTGAAGGGAACGCCCTTGACCATCATGTGCAGGCACACCTCGTTGATGCATCCGCCGCCGTACTGCTGGGTTTGCATGACGCGGTTGGCCCATTTCATGTCCCTGGTAAACAGGTACATGGCCAGGGGGTGTTCCCGCCGGGCAATGGTCTCCATCAGGGCGTCCACCTCCTCATCCTTGAACGGAACTACAGGCAGCAGCGGGCAGAACAGCTCCGTCTGCACAATGGGCTCATTGATGTCCACGGGGTAAATGACGGTGGGCGCGTAACGCTGGGCATCCCGGTCTCCGGTACCGCCAAAAACTATACGGTCCCGGTATTCGTCGGCCTGGGCGGCGCATTTGTCATAAGCGCGGGCCGTGATGAGTTTGGGATATTCGGGGTTTTCCCAGGGACGCTCTCCAATCTGGGACACGAAAGCCTGCTTCAGTTCTTCCAAGAAAGAATCGGCCACTTCCCGGGCTACGGCTATCTGGTTCACGTTGATGCAAATCTGCCCGGCATTGAGCAGTTTGAAGAAGGCAATCTTCCTGGCGGCGTCCTTCAGGTTGGCATCCTTCCGCACCACGGCCCAGTTGCCGGTCTCACCGCCAAGCTCAAGGGCGACGGGGGTGAGGTTCCTGGCCGCCTGGGTCATCACATGCTTGCCCACGGCGGGCGACCCGGTATAGAAAATCTTATCAAAGCGCTGCGCCAGGCACATGTCGGCCACATCATGACCGCCGTCAATGAGGGTAACGTATTCCGAAGGAAAAATCTGGGCGCAGAACTTTTTGAGCACCGCCGTGCAGGCCGCCGACTTGGAACTGGACTTGATAACCACGGTGTTGCCGCCGCAGATGGCCGCCGCAACAACGCTGAGCGTCAGAAGGATAGGGAAATTGAAGGGGCTTATGACCAGTGACACGCCATAAGGCATCTTATAAACCTTGGTAACCGTGCTGGGGAAGCACATGAGGCCGCTGAAATGCCGCTCGGGACGGGCCCATCGGCGCAGGCCGTGAATCATCTCGTTCACCTCCATGATGATGGGGCCGATGTCACAGATATAGGCCTCTACCTGGCTTCGGCCCAGATCCTGCGCCAGCGCCTCCTCAAACTGGGTCTCATAAGCCAAAACGGCGGCCTTGAGCTTTTTGAGCTGCTGGATTCTCCATTTCACCGGGAGGGTTGTACCGCTCAGGAAAAACCTGCGCTGCGCCTCAACTATTTCACGGATAGTGTCTTCTGTCATGATTTACGAGTATTTTCTGGGAAAACGGAACAATATGGACAACGAGGCAATGATGCCCAGGGCAAAAGGATAGTAGAGATTACCGGTGATGGCTGCCGCAGAGACGCCTGAAAGGCCGGCCGTCATAAGCATTTGCGCCCCGTAAGGGATAATCCCCTGCACAAAACAGGAGAAGGTATCCAGAATGGAAGCCGTCTTGCGCGGATCCAGGCCGAAGCGGTCTGTGATGTCCTTGGCCAGCGGCCCCACCGTAATGATGGCAATGGTATTGTTGGCGGTACAAAGATTCACCAGCGAGACCAGCGCCGCAATGGAAAGCCCCGCCGCCCGCTTGCCGGAAATGTGCCGGGTAAGGGAATCGATGATGAATTCCATGCCGCCGTTGTAGCGGATAATCTCCAGCATGCCGCCAGCCAGCAGCGAGACAATGATAAGTTCACCCATAGAGCCTATCCCCGCGCCGATGGAAGCCATCCAGCCCACAAAGTCAAACGCCCCGGTGCAGGCGCCCAGGACGCCGTTTACGCCAATACCCAAAGACAGCACCGTCACCACGTTCATCCCCGCCAGCGCCAGGCCAATCACCAGCAGGTAAGGGATAAGCTTAAGCCATTCCACCGGCGCAGCAGCCGGCACGGCCTCAACGGACAGGCCCAGGACCACATAGAGCGCCGCCACCAGAATAGCCGCAGGCGCAGCAATCCAAAGGTTCACGCGGAACTTGTCCTTCATGGAGCAGGCCTGGCTTTTGGTGGCCGCCACGGTGGTGTCGGAAATGAACGAAAGATTGTCCCCAAAGAAAGCCCCGCCCACAATGATGGCCGTAATGAAAGGAACGCCTATCCCCGTCTCGGCCGCTATACCCGTGGCAATGGGCACCAGCGCTACAATGGTCCCCACAGACGTACCTATGGCCATGGAGATGAAGCAGGCCGCCAGGAAAAGGCCGGCGTAGATGAGTTTCCCGGGCAGGATGTGCAGCGTGGCGTTCACCGTGGCGTCAATGGCGCCAATGTCCCTGGCCGTGGCCGCAAACGCGCCCGCCAGCACAAAGATCCAGATCATGAGCAGCACATTCTTGTTGCCCGCGCCTCTGGAAAAGATGGCAATCTTGTCGTCGGTCCTGGAAACCGAGCGCGTTATCAAAAGGGCATAGGCCGACGCAATGATGAAGGCCGCCGCCACCGGCACCTTGTAAAAATCCCGTGCCAGCAGGGACGCCACCACGTAAATGCAAAGGAATACCAGCAGCGGACTCAGGGCCAGCCAGCCTTTTTTTCTGGAAACCGCCATAAGACTAATTGGCTTTCATCCAGCTGTCCAATAGCTCCACAGCCTCCTGGGCATTTTCCGGGAGGGTATGTGGCCCTTTGAACCAGGCATCTATGACCGCCTTTTTCTCCGGAAGAAGCTTGCGGAGATTGGCCTTGGTGAAAGTGTACACCTCGTTTCCCTTATACAGGTAAACGCGTTCATCAATGTCATATTCCACTTTATCACTGCTGACCTGATAAGGCAGGTCATCCGTATACAGCGTCCATGAGCCCTGATGGACGGCACTGGAATTGGCGGCGTTTCCGTAGGCTCCTTTCCTGACTTTGCGCATGTCTTTCACATCCCGTTTGAGGGCCACCCCCATATCCATGGAAACAGGATACTGGCGGTAGAAGGCTTCTTTGTACCTGAGAAAACGGATGCCGTCAATATACACCATGACCACCTCATCTACATTGATTACTTCCAGTTCCCTTCCGGTCCCCGGTTCAATGAAGCGGAGCTTGTGGTCCAGCGCACAAATATTCAGTTCCCCTTCGGCCGGGGCCTTCCCCTTAAAATAAACCGTTCCAGTGCTGAAAGACGGCAACAGGTAATACACCTCCGGTGGAAGGCCGTTGGTATCCTGTGCGCCAGCCCCGAAAGGCAGGGCAAGCAAGAGGACAGAGGCTACAAGGATAAGGATTCTTTTCATATCTTCTTGTTGTAAGTTATTTTTCAGGTTCCATGTGAATGGTAACCAGCGTACCCCGCCCAAAACGGTCCTTGAGCGCATGTTCAATTGAACTCACTATCTCATGCGCTTCCCGCAGGCTCATGTCTCCGTTCATGCGCACGTGGGCTTCTATGGCAATGCGGTTGCCTATGCGGCGGGTGCGCAGGTTGTGCGGTTCCTTCACCTGAGGCTGACTGCAAATAATGGACTCAATCTCCCGCTCGGTCTCTTCCGGAAGGGAACTGTCCGTGAGTTCCCCAGTGCTCACTTTGAGCAGGTCCCAGGCCACTTTGACCAGCATGGCGCCCACTACAATGGAAGCCAGCGGGTCCAGGACGGCCCACTTGGGTCCCAGCAACAGGGCTCCGCCAATGCCCACAGCCGCGCCGATGGAAGAAAGCGCGTCACTGCGATGATGCCAGGCGTTGGCCACCACGGCGGGAGAATCCTCCCGTCGGCCTGCCCTGAGGGTATAGCGGAACAGGACTTCCTTCACCAGGATGGACAGCAGCGCCGCCCAGAGGGCCAGGGCGCCGGGCATCTCCAGCGCCTCACCCTGGAGCCATCGGGCAAACTTCACGGCGCCGGAAACAATGATGCCAATAGCGGCCCCTACCAGCGCCAGTGCCACAAACAGCGTAGCCAGCGTCTCAAACTTGCCATGGCCGTAGTCATGGGATGCGTCCTGCGGCTTGGCGCCAATGCGCACGAACACCAGCACAATAAGGTCCGTGACAAAGTCTGAGAGGGAATGGACGGCGTCGGCCACCATGGCGGCGCTATGCCCCACGATTCCCGCCACAAACTTGAAGGTGAGCAGCACCAGATTGCCGATGCTTCCCACAAGCGTCACCTTTATGAGTTCCCGTTCCCTTCCCATACTTAAGCCCTCAAAGCGCCTACCACGGCCATGCCGGTAAACAGCAGCACGTAGAAAACGACCAGGATGAGCAGACAGGCCAGGCCGGTGCGGATGATGAGCTTAATAGCTTGTTTTCGCCCCACCCCCAGCAGTTGCCGATAATCAATATACAGCAACACGGCCATGAGCAGCATCCCCAGATCTGTATTCCGCCCCAGGGACAGCAGCAGCGCCAGGAACATAAAAATACAGAACTGGCAAAGCACATAGGCCGATGCCGCCGCCGCGCCAGATAAGTTGATTCCCTGCTTGCGCAGGACCCACGCCAAGGTCATCCACAGGAGCAGGAAATTCCCCAGAAAGAGCGGAATACCCTTGCTGCGCATAGCCCCCTCAACGGCGGCAACGGAAGCTTTCCATGGAGCGTTGACTTCCTCCGGATGCATATCATAACGGGTAATGAGGAAGGTCTGCCGCATGGTTAGCAGGATGGAATTGGCTTTGTCCATCGCTTTTGTATTAGCCACACTGTCCACCTCGACCTTGAGCGTATCAAACTCGTTGATCAGTTTGTCGGCCAGGGAGGACCTGGCGGTCTCCGGATTTACCACAGCTACTATGAGCGTAAAGACCGAATAGAACACCAGCAGGGCGGTGAACGGTGCCAGGTAACGTTCATGCTGACCCCGCAGGATATAGTCCCGCATCATATACCCGGGACGGAGCAGCAGGTGGGCGAAGGTGCGCTTGGTGTCGTTGTTCAGGAAGGGGATAATGGCTTCACGGGTTCCCATGTATACGCCGTCCCGCTGCTTGCGGGCCTTACGCGGCTTGCGGGGCTTGCGCGGTTTGTGCCAGGGAATATACCCCAGTTCATTGTAAATGGCCCACAGACGCAGCTTGGGTTTCAACCAGGCGGAAATACTCATGACCGGACTTTCTTTTCACCAAACACACACCAGCGCACGAACGGGATACGGTGCAGAATCTCATACAGGAGCGGGGAAAGGGTGAATACCGCAACGATGAGTATGATATAAATGGCCACTGGAGGAAGTTGGGTATAGACTTTCATCATGTATCCCAGACTGGCCACCACCAGATAATGGACTACATAGAGGCCGAAGCTGCTTCTGGTCATGTATGCCGCAAACTTGCCCGTCCTGTCAAACTTAGCCTGAAACCAGCCCATGAGCGCCAGGCACGCCAGCCAGCCGTAGATGCAATTCAAAGGACTGCACAGGTACTGCGGGGAAGTATTATCCTGGCCGAAGCTTGTGCCAATCAGGATACCGCCCGCAACCACGGCGCAAGCCACCAGCGGAAGCCATGCGTTCTTCACCTTTTCCTGAACTTCATCATGCGAGAAGACAAAGTAACCCAGGAGGAAAGGAACTATGTAGAACAGGGGCTTATACAGGTTCAGCAGGCCGTCCGGGCTTTCCGGACGGGGATTGCGGATGAGGGTCTGCTCCCCTGCCCAGAACAGGACGCCAAGGAGGATAACCCACACAATATTTGCCTTGCCGCACCAGGCCCAGAACCTGTCATTGCGGTCCAGCGCCCGCACCAGCAGCAGCACGAGGCTTAACAGCCACAGCAGCTGGACGAACCAGAGCGGGCCGATGCCGCTGATTGACCACATGATATACCTGGCTATGCCGGTCACATGGAGGAGCTCCTCATTTGCCGCCGTTGCCGTATTGAAATAGCCCACCATCCACTGAAACACAAACAGGCCGATAGTACCAGGAACCAGCAGCTTCCGGGTACGGGCCTTGAACCACTCCTTTGCCGAATGGTTCTCAAGGGCATATCTGGCGCTGATGCCCGCCAGCAGGAAAAGCAGCGGCATGAACCAGGGGTAAAGGATGTACATGACCACGTCCTGGTACTGCGGACCGTCGCCAAACCCGCCTATTCCGCCGAATACCCCTTTGTTATTATAGAAATAAAAGACGTGATACAATAGCACCAGGAGCACCGTTACCCAGCGCAGGTTGTCCATCCATAGTTTCCTTGTCCTCATGATTACTGCTTTTTGCAAAGATAATCATTTTCCCGCTACATTCGTCCCTTGCTGTCCTGACCGGCACCGGTGCCACGGTACTTGCTCTGGGCGGTGTTGAAACTGTAGCGGATGGTGAACTTGATTTTCTGGGTGTTCATGATATTGGTCTGCCATACGTTGTAGTTGCCGAAGTCGGTGGCAATGTCGTTGTGGGCCATCCCCGCCAGGTCCGCCCCTTCCAGGCGCAGCACCAGGGAGCCGTCCTTGAGGAAACTCTTCTGCACGGCGGCCGTGAGGTTGAAATAGACATTGGTCAAGTAAATGTTCTCCGTATAGCCGCGGCTGTAAACCTCTCCGCCCAGTTCCAGCTGCCAGCCGCCTTTCAGACGCAGGGTGTTGAACAGTTGGGCCACGAAAAGGGGCTTGTCGTTGAAGGAAGTTTCCCGGAAACCGGAAGGCTGGCTGGGGTCGGGAGCATTAATGGTGAGCCATTGCGGCTGGGCTACGAAAGTGTAATTCAACGTGAGCGGGCCAATGGTGGGCGTCAGGTTCACAAAAACCGACATCTGGCGGAAAGGAACGTCCAGGTTGCGGGGTTGCACCAGCATCACGCCCTCGTCATTATACGGGTAGGACCAGGTTACGATAGCGTCGTTCACGCGGGTGTAGTTCACACCCACCGTGATAAACTTCCACACGGTTGTCAGGCCCACATCGTGCATGGTCTGCGGCTGCAGGGCGGCGTTTCCGCTCTGCCAGATGTAACGGCTGTTGTAACGGATGGCGCTGGAAAGATGGGAGAAGCTCGGGCGGAGTGTCTTGGCGCTGTAGTTCAGGAGCACCTGCACCGGGCCGAAGGCATTGGCATAGGACAGCGTGGGGAACCAGTTCCCGTAGGAACGGGTAATGTTGTTCTGCGGAGCCAGGGCATCCTCATAAAGGTAGTTCACATGTTCATAACGTACTCCTGCACTCATTTGACCCACTTTGGGCAGGTAAAGGCCATAAGAGGCGAAACCGGCAATATTGTCCTCCTTCACGCTGGCCGATGAAGCGGGTGCCTGAATACCGGTAAGGGTATAGTCGTCGGACCGGCGGGAGAAGGTCTCCTCCGTCCCCACTTGCAACTGGCCCATCCAGATGGGATAGGAAAGGACCAGCTTGGTGGCATACAGCCGGTTCCGGCTGTCGGACATAGTGCTCACCTTGGCATCGTGCGTCATTGTACTGGTCTCGTCGGAACGGGAAAACGCCGACCGGGTGCTGGTGTAGTAGTCGGCGTTGAAGTCAATATTCAGCTTCCCGCCGACGGTACCGTTGTAATAGACATTAACGCCCAGGTCAACGGGCGCTTTTTCGCCCAGGGTGTCCTCTGTAAGGGTGGTGATGTCGTCCAGCAGTTCACCGTCGCGGCTCACTTTGTCGTGGATGGTGGTGCTGCCGGCCACGCTCAATTCGCGGCCCCATTCCACCTTTCCGCCCACGAAATGGTTGTCGGCAATCTGCCAGTTGATGCCGGCATTGCCGCCCAGGTTGCGGTCCGTCTCGATTGCATCAATGGTGGCCTGATCCCTGATTACCGGCGATCCGGTGGTTTCCTTTTCGGCATCGCTGATCTGCAGGAAACTGTGCTTGCCATAGTTGACGCCGGCAAAGAAGTCCACGCCGCCGGTACGGTAATTCATGTTTACATTGGCAACGGGGTCGTTGAAGTCGGCCCGGCGGAGCGACTGGGCGTCCGAAGCGGTGAAATTGAAGCCGAAGCCGTCGCCCTGGCGCTTGATGGTCTTGATGCGCACAACGGCCCGGACGGTGGCGCCGTACTGCGCCCCGGGGTTGGTGATGACCTCAATGCTCTGAATCTCATTACTTTGCAGGCGGTCCAATTCCGTGGCGTCGGTCACCCTGCGGCCGTTGATATACACCAGCGGAGAACCCTTGCCAATCACTTCCAGGCCATTTTGTCCCCTGATTACGCCCGGCGTCTTGGCCAGCACGTCATTGGCGGTGCCGGCATTTTCCAGCACGGAGCCGCGGATATTGGTCTGCAGGCCCTCCCCCGTGAGCTTGGTCTTGGGCAGGATGGCCTGTGCTACGGCGCCCTCCAGCATGGTGCTGTCGTCCATGAGGGTAATCACCGCACCGTCTGCCGGGGACAGATAAACTGTCCGATAGCCCAGCATGGCCACCATCATGATGCCGTCGGTCTCACTGCTAACTATATTGAAGGTACCGTCCTCTTCCGTGACGGCGCCGCAGACTACGGTAGAGTCGGCCCGGGAAAGCACGGCCACGTTGGCGTAGGCTACAGGTTCCCCTTTCTGGTCCACCACCTTTCCCTTCCAGTCATTCTTCCCCTTGGAAAAAGCGCCCACGGCAGCAAGAAGCATAATGCAAACAAATATCACCTTTTTCATGATTGCGTGTATTAGTTCATTAGTATACTGCAAAGGTACAACATATTTTCATACTTCCAAATATTTTGTAAAAATTTTTGCGGCCGTTGGGCCGAATAGACACCGGCTGCTTGAAAGGATATAGGCAAATTGCCGGATTATGCTTATATTTGTAGTATATAATTGTAACCGTATGCTAATAGCCTTGAAACTCCTGGGCTCCATTGCCCTCCTGATTTATGGCATGAAGGTCATGAGTGAAGCCCTCCAGAAAATGGCGGGTCCGCAACTCCGTCACCTCCTGGGCGCCATGACCACCAACCGCCTCTCCGGCGTGGCCACCGGTGCGCTGGTCACCGTGGCCGTCCAGTCATCGGCCGCTACCACCGTGATGACCGTGTCCTTTGTGAACGCCGCGTTACTGACGCTGGGGCAGGCCATTTCCGTCATCATGGGCGCCAACATAGGCACCACCATGAGCGCCTGGATCATGAGCGCAGGTTTTTCCTTCAACATTGCCACCCTGGTGTGGCCGGCCTTCCTTATTGGCATCATCCTGATCCAGCTGGGGAAGCACCGCTATGTGGGAGATTTCCTCTTCGGCCTGTCTTTCCTGCTCTTTGCGCTGGCCATGCTCAAGGAGACGGGCAATGACATGGACCTGGCCAACAACCCCGCCGTGGTGGATTTCTTTGCCAGTTTCAAGACCAATTACGGCACCATCCTGCTGTTCCTGCTCATAGGCTCCGTGCTCACGGCCATTGCCCAGAGCTCTGCTGCGCTCATGGCTATTAC
Source organism: Bacteroidales bacterium (assembly GCA_017617475.1). The sequence continues at coordinate 8,997 of JAFZWC010000004.1, read as the reverse complement.
CATGGTGCTGTGCTCTACGGGGGCCATCACCATCTTCCAGGGTATTGCCCTGGTCATGGGTGAGAACATAGGCACCACTGTCACGGCCAACCTGGCGGCCCTGTCGGCCAATACCCAGGCACGGCGCACGGCTCTGGCCCACCTGGTGTTCAACCTCTTTGGCGTGCTGTGGGTGCTGGCGGTATTCTTCCCGTTCGTGCGCATGGTCTGCGGCTTCGTGGGCCTGGATCCCACCGCAGCAGAACAAAGCCCCACCCAGTTATCCTTTGCGCTGGCCATGTTCCATACGGCTTTCAACGTGGTGAATACGGCCGTGCTCATCTGGTTTGTTCCACAGATTGAAAAACTGGTCTGCGCCATCATCCGTCCCAAGAATACGGAAGAAGAGGACGAAGTCCGTCTCCAGTATATCCGTGGCGGTATCATGAAGACGCCGGAAATCTCCGTGTTCCAGGCCCAGAAAGAAATTGTGGTCTTTGGGGAGAAGATGCAGCACATGTTTGGCGTGGTGAAGGAAATGTACACAGCCTCGGAGGAGGAATTTGCCAAACTCTTTGACCGGGTGGCCAAGCTAGAGGACATGAGCGACCGCATGGAGAACGAGATAGCCCGTTACCTGGGAGACGTGGGAGACGCCCATCTGTCAGACAGCACCAAGGAGAAGATTCGCTCCATGCTGCGTCAGATTGGGGAACTGGAGTCCATCGGCGACAGCTTCTACAACATTGCCCGCATCCTCAAGCGCAAGCGGGAGAACAAGATAGCTTTCACGCCGGAACAGCTGGCAGCCGGAGACGAAATGACCGCCCTGGTAGAAGAAGCCCTCACCCGCATGAATGCAGCCCTGAGTGCGCACAAGGAGGAATACCACGACGCCTTTGCCCTGTCAGTGGACGTTGAAAAACGCATCAACGCCTGCCGCAACCGCCTCAAGCAGGAAACCCTGGAGAATGTGAACAACCACGTATTTGACTACAACAACGGTACGGTTTACATGGATCTGATAGGGGAATGCGAGAAAACCGGCGACTACGTGATGAACGTAGTGGAAGCCCGTCTGGGCGTACCCCGCAACGGTATTGTGTTCAAGGGGCTCCACATGGATACGGACGTGCGCCAAGTCACCATTGACGGCGCCTCCGTAAGCTTCTCCCGTACGGAGTATGACCTGCTCAAGCTCTTCCTGGAGAACATTGACCAGGAAATCCCCGGCATAGAACTGCAGGAACGCTTCTGGGGCGACGACCCTCTGGCCAACCTCCACTCCGTGGGCGCCCTGGTGGGCCGGCTGCGCCGCAAGATTGGCCCTTATGCGGAATACCTGACACTTCATCCTGAAACCAAGGCCTATATCTGGAAATCCAGTCTGTAATGAAAAAACTGCTGCCCGCATACCTGTGCGCCATGCTTACCGTGGTGCTGTGGGCCATGTCCTATATCTGGGCCGACCGCCTGCTTGAGCTGGAGATTCCCGTGGAATTCTTTGTTCCCGTACGCATCCTGCTGGCCGGGGTGCTGCTCTGGGTCCTTAACCTGGTAACGCACCAGCCCATGCACGTCCACAGGCGGGATGTCTGGCGCTTTGCGCTGCTGGCCATCTGTGTGCCTTTCATCTACTTTGTGGCGGAGACATACGGTCTGCAGTTCACGGACTCCCCTACCATCACATCCCTCATCATTGCCACCAATCCGCTCTTTGCCATGGCGGCGGGGATGCTTATTTTCAAGGAGAGCTTCAGCAAAGTCAATATCCTGGGCGTATTTATCACCCTGGCCGGCCTGTGGCTGGTCACTTACACCCGCACCCTCACGGGGCCCCTTTTCTGGGTGGGGATTCTGGTCCTGTTCATTGCCGTCATCTCAGAGGTGGGGCAGATTGCCTTTACCAAGTCCTTGTCGGCCCGGTACTCCCCTTCCGTCATTGTGATGTACCAGTTCCTGCTGGGGTCGGTGCTGTTTGCGCCCCTGTTTTTCACCAAGGGAATCAGCCATTTTGAAGCGGGGCTGTACCTGAGCTGGAAGGTCCTGTATCCCACCCTTTCCCTGGCGCTGTTCTGCGGTGCAACGGCCTATACCAGCTGGGCCTATGCCATAGGCCGGCTGGGCGTGGCGCGCACCAGCGTGTTCCTGGCCGTAGTGCCCCTGGTCACCGGCATCCTGGCCTTCCTGTTTGGCAACGAGCAGCTGAGCCTTCTGCAATGGGGCGGCCTGGCCGTGGGCATGGTGGGTATTTTCCTGACGCAAATGCAAAATAAAAAAATATGAACCTGCATGTAGAGAACGAGACTTCCCGCCTGAGGGAAGTGGTGCTGGGACTGCCGTGGTCCAACGGTCCGGTTCCCACGCTGGAGCAGACTTTTGACAGTAAATCCTATGAGTCGGTCCTGCACGGTGTCTATCCCACGGAAGAAGACATTGTCCAGGAGATGGGCGCATTTGAGGCCGTCCTGCTCAAATACGGCGTAAAAGTTTACCGGCCGGAACTGGTCCCTAATTGCAACCAGGTGTTCGCCCGGGACGTAGGCTTTGTGATTGACGACAAAATCATTGTATCCAACATTATCCCGGACCGCCAGGAAGAGATTGACGCTTATGAGAATATCTACATGGATATTCCCTATAAGAACATCTACAACCTGCCGGAAACCGTGCACGTGGAGGGTGGAGACGTCGTCCTGTGGAACGACATCATCTTCCTGGGCCAGTACGCCTTTGAAGACTATCCTTCCGTGAAGACCGCCCGTACCAACCGCCTGGCGCTGGACTACCTCCGGATGATTTTCCCAAGCAAGAAGATTATTCCGCTCAACCTCCGTAAAAGTGACACGGACCCGTATGAGGGCATCCTTCACCTGGACTGCACCTTCATGCCTGTGGGCAAGGACAAGTGCATCATTTACAAGCGCGGCTTCCTGAATCCCAGAGATGCCGACCACCTGGTAGAGATGTTCGGCAAGGAGAATGTCTTTGAGATTACCACGGAGGAAATGTACTGGATGAACTCCAACATCTTCTCCATTGCCCCGGATGTGGTGGTGGTAGAGGAGCACTTCCTTCGCCTGAAAAAGCATCTGGAAGATGTCTGGGGCTTTACCGTGGAAACCGTCCCCTACCGGGAAATCTCCAAGATGGGCGGCCTGCTGCGCTGCTCCACCCTTCCTTTAAGAAGAGACTGATGGCAAAACTGGCAATGATTGCGTTCGGAGGGAACGCACTGCTGCGTGCCGGGCAAAAAGGCACGTACGCCCAACTGCTGGCCAACGTAGAAGAAGCCTGCACGCAGATTCTTCCGCTGGTCAAGCAGGGATATGATATTGTGATTGGGCACGGGAACGGTCCCCAGGTGGGGAATGCGCTCCTGCGGCATGAGGCCGGGCGCAAGGAGTTCGGCCTGGAAGCCATGCCCATGGACTTCTGCGGGGCCGAGACCCAGGGCTCTATCGCCTACCTCCTGGAGACGGGCCTGGAGCGGGTACTGCACCGCGCCGGCATTGACCGCCGCATTGTTTCCGTCGTCACCCGCGTAGAAGTTGGGGCCGACGATCCCGGCTTCTCCAACCCCACCAAGCCCGTAGGGCCGTACTACCCCCAGGCTCCCGCCGATGGAGCCACCTATCGGCAAGACCCCCGGGGACTGGGTTGGCGCAAGGTGGTGGCGTCGCCCAGGCCGCTGCGCATCAATAACATTGAGCTGGTGGAAAGGCTGGCCCGGGAAGGAAACATTGTCATTACCGTAGGTGGCGGCGGGATTCCCGTTGTGCGGGACGGAGACGGCTACCGCGGGGTGGAAGCCGTCATAGACAAGGACTTGGCCAGTTCCCTGGCGGCTGTCCGGATGAAGGCCGACGAGTTCCGCATCCTTACGGACGTCCCCAAGGTTTGCATCAACTTCCGCCAGCCCAACCAGGTGGAACTGGACCGGTTCACGGCAGCCCAGGCCCGCCAATATCTTGCCGACGGCCAGTTCACAGAGGGTTCCATGGCCCCCAAGGTGCGCGCCGCGCTGCTCTTCCTGGAAGGCGGCGGCCAGGTCTGCCACATTTCAGATACCGTAATCATACCTTAACACTATGGCATATAACCTCAGAAACCGCAGCTTCCTCAAGCTGCTGGACTTCTCCCCCAAGGAGATCCAATACCTGCTGGACTTGGCGGCAGAGCTCAAAACAGCCAAGCGCACCGGAACGGAACAGCCCCGGCTCAAAGGCAAGAACATAGCCCTCATCTTTGAAAAGACCTCTACCCGCACCCGCTGCGCCTTTGAAACGGCCGCATATGACCAGGGCGCCCACGTGACCTATCTGGGTCCCACGGGCAGTCAGATTGGCGTGAAGGAGTCCATGAAGGACACTGCCCGCGTACTGGGACGCATGTACGACGGCATTGAATACCGCGGCTTTGCGCAAAAGACCGTGGAGGAACTGGCCCGGTACTCCGGCGTTCCCGTATGGAACGGCCTCACCAATGAATTCCATCCCACCCAGATCCTGGCCGACTTCCTCACCATGCGCGAGCATGCCGGCAAGCCTCTGCAGCAGGTCTCCTACGCCTACCTGGGCGACGCCCGCTTCAACATGGGCAACTCCCTGCTGGTAGGCGGCGCCAAGATGGGCATGGACGTAAGGATTGTGGCGCCCAAGGCCCTGCAGCCGTCGGCAGAACTGGTGGCCCAGTGCCGCGCCGTTGCCGCAGAGACCGGCGCCCGCATCACCATCACGGACGACGTGGATTTGGGTGTCAAGGGCTGCGACTTCCTGTACACGGACGTCTGGGTTTCCATGGGAGAGCCCGCCGAAGTCTGGGCCGAAAGGATAGCCCTCCTCAAGCCCTACCAGGTAAACGCCGCCCTCATGGCCAAGACCGGGAATCCGGCCTGCAAGTTCATGCACTGCCTCCCCGCCTACCACAACCTGGAAACCCAGGTGGGTCGCGACGTGTATGAGAAATTCGGCCTCAACGGCGTGGAAGTTACGGAAGACGTCTTCGAAAGCCCCGCCAGCATAGTCTTCGACGAGGCCGAAAACCGCATGCACACCATCAAGGCGGTCATGGTGGCTACGCTGGGAGCGTAGCTACCAAAAAAGCCAGCGTGGAGGCTGGCTGTGAAAGTGGCCCCTCGGGGATTTGAACCCAGGACCAACGGATTATGAGTCCGCTGCTCTAACCGCTGAGCTAAGGGGCCTTGCTTAAAAAGCCTGCAAATTTAACAAACTTTCCACAAAGTAACAAATGAAAGACCGTAAAGCTGAAATCCTTGACATCCTGCACCGTGAGGTCAAACCTGCGCTGGGCTGTACTGAACCCATTGCCGTGGCGCTGGCTGTGGCCAAGGCCTCGGAAATCATCGTTGAGAATTGCCAGGGATGTGACAGGCAAAAGGCCGATTTCCGCATAGACGTGGCCGTCAGCGGCAACATCCTCAAGAACGGCATGGGGGTAGGCATTCCGGGAACAGGGATGGTGGGCCTCCCGGTGGCAGCGGCATTGGGGGCGGTCTGCGGAGAGTCCGGCCTGGGGCTGGAGGTGCTCAAGGGCTTGTCGGCCCCGGCGGTGGCGCGGGCAAAGGAACTGGTGGCGCAGAAGCGGGTGCATGTGAGGGTGTCGGACATGGACAGGTTGCTGTATGTCAAGGCTACCGTGTCGCTGGACGGGGGCATCAAGGCCAGCGCAGAGGTGGACCCGCACGCCTATGCCGTCATTGAGGATGATCATGACCGCATTGTAGAAACCAGTTATGCCGACAAGATTCTCATGAGCTCAGAGTCCGGCGCCGCCGCCACAGAGCGTGATACCGGAGATTACGGCTTGACAGTCAAAGAGATATGGGACTTTGCACACAATGCTCCTTATGAGGATATCGCGTTCATTTTGGAAGACAGGAACCTGAACCTGGCGCTTGCCATTGAGGGTCTGCATGGGAATTACGGCCTCCAGGTGGGCAAGACCATCCGGGAGAACCAGAAGGAAGTCTTTGGCGACGATTTCATGAGCTTTGCCATGGGCATGACCGCGGCGGCATCAGATGCCCGAATGGCCGGGAGCACCCTGCCTGCCATGTCCAACAGCGGCAGCGGCAACCAGGGAATTACCGTAAGCATGCCGGTCATTGCCTATTCCCTCCGCTACAATGTTCCTGATGAGCAGCTTGTGAGGGCGCTCATTCTGAGTAATCTGGTGGCCATCCATATCAAGAGCTATCTGGGGAAACTGTCGGCCCTTTGCGGCTGCGTGGTGGCCTCTACGGGATCGGCCTGCGGCATTGTGTATCTCCAGGGCGGGACTTATGAACAGGTATGCGCCGCCATCAAGAACATGGCCGGCAGCATTACCGGCATGGTATGCGACGGCGCCAAGGTGGGTTGCGCCATGAAAGTGGCTTCCGGCGTGTCCTGCGCGTTGCAGTCGGCCGTGCTGGCCCTGCGCGGCACCTGCATCCCCTCCACGGACGGCATCATTGAGGACGATGTTGAGAAAACCATCCGCAACATAGGCATCATTGGCTCTGCCGGCATGAAAACCGCCGACCACATGATCCTGGACATTATGCTCTGCAAATAATAAAAGCAGTCCCGCACACCGGCAGGACTGCTTACAGTTTGGCTGGAAGGGATTAACCTCAGACCTTGATCTCAACCTCAACACCCGAGGGAAGCTCAAGCTTCATAAGGGCGTCCACGGTCTTGGCATTGGACTCGTCAATGTCAATAAGACGGACATAGGAGTCCAACTCGAACTGCTCACGGCTCTTCTTGTTGACGAAGGTGGAGCGGTTCACAGTGAAGATTTTCTTGTTGGTGGGAAGAGGAATGGGACCTACTACCTTTGCACCCGTTGCCTTCACTGTATCAACGATCTTGGCGGCAGATTTGTCCACCAGCATGTGATCGAAGGATTTCAGCTTGATTCTGATTTTCTGGCTCATATCAATTACTTTTTAACTTTTTGCTAAATCTTACTCGTCGTCAATCACGCGGTATCCGCTCTTTTCAACGATGTCCTTTGCCAGGTTGGCAGGGACCTCTGCATAGTGGTCAAAAGTCATGGTGCTGGTGGCGCGTCCAGAGGACAGCGTACGCAGCACGGTGACATAACCGAACTGTTCTGCGAGCGGAACAAACGCCTTGACGATGCGTGCTCCGTTGGCGGTGGAGTCCATGGCCACAATCTGGCCGCGGCGGCGGTTAAGGTCGCCTACAATGTCTCCCATGTAGTCTTCCGGAGTAACCACTTCCAGGCTCATGATGGGCTCAAGAAGGACCGGATGACACTTGGGGCAGGCGTGACGGAAGGCCATGCGGGCAGCCAGCTCAAAGGAGAGCTGGTCACTGTCCACGGGATGGTAGCTGCCGTCCAGAACCTCAACTTTAAGGGAAGGAACCTCATACCCGGCAAGAACGCCGTTTGCCATTGCGGACTGGAAGCCCTTTTCAATGGAGGGGATGAATTCCTTGGGAATGTTGCCGCCTTTGACCGAATTGATGAACTGAAGACCCTGTACGCCTTCGTCGGCAGGAGAGATGTTTACTATGATGTCTGCGAACTTGCCGCGGCCGCCGGTTTGCTTCTTGAAGACCTCCCGGAGCTGATAGCTGCCGGTGATGCTCTCCTTGTAGTTCACCTGCGGGGCGCCCTGGTTGATGTCCACGCCGAATTCCCGGCGCAGGCGGTCCACGATGATGTCAAGATGGAGCTCGCCCATGCCGCTGATGACGGTCTGGCCGGTCTCATGGTCTGACTTCACGGTGAAGGTAGGATCTTCCTCTGCCAGCTTGGCCAGCGCAATGCCCAGCTTATCCAGATCTTTCTGGGTCTTGGGCTCTACGGCAATACCAATCACGGGATCAGGGAATTCCATGGTTTCCAGGGTGATGGGCTTCTCCTCCAGGCACACGGTGTCTCCGGTGCGGAGGTCCTTGAAGCCCACGGCTGCACAGATGTCACCCGCCTCCACAAACTCAATGGGGTTCTGGTGGTTGGAGTGCATCTGATACAGGCGCGCTACGCGCTCTTTCTTGGCGGTGCGGGTGTTGTACACGTAAGACCCTGCGTCCAGCCGGCCGGAATAGGCGCGAAGGAAGGCAAGACGGCCCACGAACGGATCCGTGGCAATCTTGAACACCAGGGCGCAGAACGGCTCTTCTGCCGAGGGTTTACGGGTGATTTCCTCACCGTTACGCGGGTTGGTTCCCGTCACGGCTCCCTTATCCAGCGGAGAAGGCAGATACCGCATCACGGCATCCAGGAGGAACTGTACGCCCTTGTTCTTGAAGGAAGAACCGCAGCAGGCAGGGACAATCTGCATGGAAATGCAGCCCTTGCGAATGGCGGCAATGATTTCCTCCTTGGTCAGGGAGTCGGGGTCCTCAAAATACTTCTCCATCAGGTTCTCATCGCACTCTGCAGCGGCTTCCAGCAGGATGTCGCGCCAGCGGGCGGCTTCTCCCTTCAGGTCGGCCGGAATCTCGCCTTCATGATAGTTGACGAGCTCCTCCGAGCTGTTGTAGAAGATGGCCTTCATGTCGATGAGGTCCACAATGCCTTCGAATTTATCTTCGGCGCCGATGGGGAGGCAAACGGGAACGGCGGTGGCACCGAGCTTGGTTTTGATTTCCTCAACGCAGGCGAGGAAGTCGGCCCCAACGCGGTCCATCTTGTTCACATAGGCGATCTTAGGCACGCCGTACTTGTCTGCCTGACGCCATACGGTCTCTGACTGAGGCTGTACGCGACCCACAGCGCAGAAAGTGGCCACGGTGCCGTCCAATACGCGCAGGCTGCGCTCCACCTCTACGGTGAAGTCAACGTGTCCGGGAGTGTCAATCAGATTGATCTGATAGGTGTCGCCGTTGTAGTGCCAGAATGCGGTGGTGGCGGCAGAAGTGATGGTGATACCACGCTCCTGCTCCTGCACCATCCAGTCCATGGTGGCAGCTCCTTCGTGCACCTCGCCAATCTTATGCGTCTTTCCGGTGTAGTACAGGATGCGCTCAGACGTTG
>JAFZWC010000045.1 GCA_017617475.1 Bacteroidales bacterium | reverse complement strand
TGTAGGGCTTAGAGTCCTGTAGGCATCGACCATTTTCATTGCCTACAGGACTCTAAGCCCTACATTCCAATCATCAGTTAATACAAGGGGACTTTTTCAGTGGCCTCGGCACAAAACCGGACCTGCGCCACTCGTGTGCCGACCCGCGCCATCCGCGTGCGGGCCTGCGCCGCCGAACACCTCGCGACCCGCACCGCCGGGCTTTTCGTCCCGCGCCAGCGAAACCGCAGGATACTATCTTTGCCACTATCCAGGGACTGCGTACCGGGGCGACATACTAGGAAACGGAGATGTGTGGGAGCATGTGCAGCGAAAGGTGCACGGGACACGTCAAGGGAGGATCGGACCTTGGTCCGAGGCCTCCCGGACGTGGCACGGGCATGACGGCGTCTGTTTGACGACGTTACGGGCACGGCCGCCAGGCCGGGACCGTAAAAGGAGGAGGTTAGCCGTCAAGTGAGCGGGTGGGCTCCGTTTCCGACGTCGAGCCCCGGGGCGCAGTCGCGCAGGAGTCTTCGGCACTATCTTTGCCTAATGTCCGGGCAAACGAACCAGATATGCGAAAAGAACTCATTTTGGCGCTCCTGCTTGTCCCCGCGGGTCTCATAGCCCAGGAGCGCGTGACCGTCAGGGGCAGGATTGTAAATGAAAGGTGCGAGGCTGTGGAGTATGTGCAGGTGGGCATCCCAAAGCTGCAGGAAGGAACCATCTCGTCGGTAGACGGGCAGTTTGAAATCGCCGTCCCGCCGGACACCCTGCAGTTCTTCCACGTTTCTTACCAACCGGCAGCATTACCTGTCACGGGGCCGGCCGATGACGTGGTGGTGGTGCTCCGGGAGCAGGAGCTGGCGCCAGCCGTGTTCACAGGTGGCAACACCAAGGAGAAGTACCTGCTGCGCCCGGGGATGGCCATTGGGGAGAAACTGGCCGCCATCGACTTTTACAGGCCGGACAGCGGCAGCAAGGGAATGGAGTTCGGCTCCATCGCAGACACCCGGAAGCCGTTTCTGGTGCGGAATATCCGCTTTTCCATCACGGCCAATTACATTCCTGGCTGCGTGGCTTCCATCAACATCTACAGCATTGAAGGAAAGCCGGAAACCTTTACCAACATCCTGCACAAGCCCATCTATGTGAACATTCCCATGTCAGAAGAAAAACAGGACTTCGACGTGCAGCCCGAAGAGTCCGTCCTGCTGGAACCGGGTCACTACTTCATTGCCTACCAGATTGTGGCCACCGACGAGGATGCCGTTCGCAAATACCAGGAAACGCCTGAATCAGAGCGCAATCCCACGGACATGCGCATGCACATGCTCGCGCGGGTGTACATCAAGAGCAGTTACAAGCGCTCCGCCGCCATGGCCGGACTCCAGCCCCTTTCCGTCAACATAGGCATGACGGTCAAGGGCCTGGAATATCAATAAAGGCCGATTACACCGTCAGAATTTCGCCTGCCAGAGCGCCGGTGTGGGCGCCGTCCTTGATGGCCTGGACGCCGTTCACCCAAACGTGGAGGATGCCGGCGGGGAAGGTATGAGGCTGGGCATAGGTGCACATGTCGGCAATGGTGTCGGGGTCGAAGATGACGATATCGGCCGCATAGCCAGGCACCAGCAGGCCCCTTTCTTTGAAGCGGGCGCGGGAGGCGGGAAGGCCCGTGCATTTCCAGATAGCGGTGGGCAGGTCCAGCACCTTCTGTTCACGGACAAACTGCTGGAAGAAGCGCGGGAAGGTTCCGTAGGAACGGGGATGCGGAAGCTCCTGACCCAGAACGCCTTCCGGCGAGTACACCGAACCGTCGGAGGCCGGCATGGACAGCTTGTGAGCATAGATACGCACCAGATTCTCCTCCTTCATGGCGAAGGTGGCTTGGCTCACTTCCAGGTTCTCCGAAATGAGCAGATGGCGGATCATTTCCCACTCGTCCAGGCCGGAAAGGCGGCAGCATTCCGCCAGGTGCTTGCCGGCGTAGGCTTCATTCTCCGGATTCCTGCAACCGGCTACCACCACCTGCTGGGGACCGCCGAAGCGCTCCAGTCGGCCATAAGCGTAACGCTTCATCTGTTCGCAGGCGGCGGGGTCATTCAGACGGGCCAGGATATCCTCGTCCGTTCCATCCCTTAACTCAATGGGAATGAAGGAAGTAAAGCCTGTGGAGAAGGCCGTGTAGGGATAGCGGTCGAAGGCTATATCCATGCCTTCGTCATGGGCCGCATCAATCTTCCCCAGCATGCGGTCGATCTTGTCGAAGTTGGCGGGATTTTGCGCTTTCAGGTGGGAAATCTCCAGCCGGGCCCCGGAGCGGCGGGCCGCCTCGATGGCCTCGTCCATGGCCTCCAGCACGTGGTCGTCCTCGTTGCGCATGTGGATGGAATAGAGGGCATCATGCATGGCCACCGTCTTGTTCAGGGCCACCATTTCCCGCGTGTCGCAGTAGCAGCCGGGGGCGTACTCCAGGCCGTAGGACAGGCCCACGGCGCCCAAGGAAAGCTGCTGGTCCAGGAGGTCGCACATCTGCTCCAGCTGGGCGTCGGTGGCTTTCACATTGTAGGGGCCCACTACGGCTTCGCGCAAGTCTCCGTGGCCCACCAGGGAGGAGTAATTGATGCCAATCTTATTATCGGCCAGCTTCTTATAGAAATCTTCCACCGTCTTGAACGGCGCTTCCGAATTCACGAACGGGGCATAGCCGCAGTTGCCCCCCACCTCGCTGGTTATGCCCTGAAAGATGCGGCTGTCTCCCTTGGGCACGTCCAACAGGTTGGTGTCCGTATGGGTATGGATATCAATAAAACCGGGCGAAACCACCATTCCGTGCGCGTCCAGCACCGTTTTGGCACTGTCTCCCAAATCCTGGCCGATGGCCGCGATGCGCCCACCCCGGATGGCGATATCCCCTTGGATGGGCGCCTTGCCGTCCCCGGCGTGAATGACGCCGTTCTTGATGATGGTGTCAAAACTGGTTTTCACCTGGCAGCTGCTGCCCAGCCCCATGAAGCCCAGCGACAGTGCGCCCAGGGCCGATGTCTTCAAAAAGTCCCGTCTGTCCATAATCCATTCATTATGGCCATAAAAGTACGAAAAAAATCGGGAAAATAAATAACTACAGCCTATCCAAATGGCAGAGGATGAGATTGCCTTGGGCGTCGCGGAGGTGCATGCCGCCGCCGCGGCAGTACTTCCAGAACTTGCAGGAGGCGCAGGCGTCCTTTTTCATCCAGGAGCGGTCCCGGTAGGGGCCGAAGCGGCGCTCCCACACGTCCATGAAATCGTCCTGGTAAATGTTGCCCTGGTTATAATCGGCCCTTATGCTGGGGCAGGCCGATATGGAGCCGTCGGCAAGGACGGAACCAACGGTGACGCCGGCCTGGCACATATAGAAATGGCCGCGGACATCGCCTTCATAATTACCCAGAAAGCCTTCGCAGGCAAACTCTGCGGCAATGACGCCCTGGCGCCGCGTGGCGCGGATGAATTCCAAAAGGCCGACATGTTCCTCGCGCGTAAGCTGCAACTCCGGATCCTGCGCAGCGCGACCTACCGGAAAAACGGTGAATAAGCGCCATCCCTTGAGGCCCAGGCCGATAAGGAAGTCCCGGATTTCGGCCAGATGAGGATAGTTGCGCCGGTTCACGCAGGTGACTACGTCAAACTCTATTTCACCGGACTCTATCACCATTTTGATGGCGGCGGCTGCGCGCTCGAAAGAGCCCTCACGGCCGCGCATCCAGTCGTGATCCTCCCCCAGCCCGTCCAGGCTGATGGTCATGGCCCGAAGGCCATTCTGGAGCAGGCGCTGATACCGCTCCGGCGTTAAAAGGAAACCGTTGGTAACCATTCCCCAGGGAAAGCCCTTCTCGTAGATCATGCGGCCGCATTCGTCCAGGTCCGGCCGCATGAGCGGCTCGCCGCCGGTAATGTTGATCATTACCTTGTGCGGGTCCATGCGGGCGGCTACGCTGTCCAGAACCTTCCCGAAGTCCTCCCTAGGCATGTCTTTGACCAGCGAGGTGGCCTTGCAATCGCTTCCGCAATGGCGGCACTGGAGGTTGCAGCGAAGGGTACATTCCCAAAAAAGTTGCCGGAGCGGGTGTTTTTCCACCAGATCGTCCTGCAACTTTTTTGTGATATCCAGCGCCAGGCGGCGCCTGAGGGAAAGTCTTTCCATGCCTTAATCGGCCTTTTCCAACTTGGTTTTGGCCGTAATGGTGAAATCGCCCCCATACCAGGCATCATCGCCCTTCTTGGTCTGCTTCACCTCCAATTCGCTGCTCTTGAGCACCTTGGTCTTGAAGGAACCGTTCTTGTCTCCGTCCACATCTTCAAACTGGATGGTTCCGTCTTTGAACTCGTCGGGCCAGCTGTATCTCATATTCTCCTTCTGGAACTGGCCCTTGGCATCGGTATACAGCGTATCTTTGAAGTATTCTGGGTGTGCGGAACCCGGGTTCACTACCACACGGATTCCCTCGACAGGTTTTCCGGCAGGGTCTTTCACTTCCCCGATTACTTTATAATTGGCGGTGGGCTGGCCATACATACACAAATAAAAGGGTCCACCGAACTCTTCGATAATCTTTTTGCAACTGCTGAAACCCAACAGGGCCAGCAGCGCAGTCAAGCAGTATTGCCAACGAATTTTCATAGTGCTAACAGTCAAATCTACTATTGAAACACACGGTTATCCAAAATACGTCCCGGAAAACTACAAAAGTTTCTTCCGACGGAACAAAATCCAGACCAGAACGCAGCTCAAGGCCATGATGCCCAGGATGATGACCCAGTTCCAGAAATTGGCGTTGGGGTCGTCGGCATTGATCATGGGCAGGCGCACGTTCATGCCATAGAAACCGGCTATGAGGGTGGGCGGCATGAGGAACACGCTCACCACAGCCAGGATCTTCATGATCTTGTTCTGTTCCAGGTTAATAAGACCCACCACGGTGTCCTGCAGGTACTCCAGACGCTCAAAGCAGAAGTTGGTGTGGCTCAGGAGAGAACTGATATCCTGCAGCAACACGTTCAGGCGGTTCTCCAGCGAACGCGGCACCTTGGTGGAGCGCATGAGGTTGGAGATGAGGCGCTGCTTATCCACCACGTTCTCGCGTACGATCATGGTATTCTCCTGCATCTGGGAAATGTCTATCAGGAGTTCCTGGTCGATGTCTTCCTGGTCGTTGATTTGCCTGGCGTACTGGGAAATCTCCTTGGACAGGAGCTCGATCATATCGGCATCCAGGTCAACACGTTGATCCAGGATGCTGGCAAATACGCTGAAGCCGGAAGGGTACTGCTTGGGATTCACCTGCAGGCGGCGCTGCAGTTCGGTAAAGGAACGCAGCGGAACCTCGCGCAGCGTAGCCAGAGTATCGTCCACTATGGTGAACGACACGGCCTGCATCATGTACTCGTCCGGACCCGGGGTAAGGAAGTTGGTGTTGGCGAAAATGGCGTCGTCCGTCTCGAAATAACGGGACGAAGACTCAATCTCTTCGGCCTGTGCCCGGCTCTGGATTTCGGTGCCCATAAAGCCCTCCACCGCGCGCTTCTCGTCCCCCGTCGGTTGGACGAGGTCGATCCACACGGTGTCTTCAAGCTTTAGCTTCAGGAAGTCTTTCTCCGACTGGGAGAGGAGAATTTTTCCGTTTTCTTTGTAGAAGATACTCAGCATATCTCTTTTTTGTTTTAGCTCCGGGCCAGTCGCACCGGATGGAGTTATACCTATCTCTCGGAGGGCCAACGCACATTGTTTTTACGTTACCCCATCCCGAAACCCCTTCCCTCGGGGAAGGGACTTTTCACGGGTCATCGGACCCCTTACCCTTGGTAACCAGCTGACATTACGGAAAAGTCAGCCTGCAAAAGTACGCATAATTCCCGAAAAAGCAAGTAGTTTTCTCTGCTTTTTGCGTATTTTTGCAGCATGAAAAGCATTGAAGTAGTAGCGGCCATTATCCGGAAGGGAGACAAGATCTTTGCCACCCAGAGAGGATATGGAGACTGGAAAGACTGGTGGGAGTTTCCGGGCGGAAAAATGGAAGCCGGGGAAACGGCCGAAGAAGCCCTCATAAGGGAAATCCGGGAAGAACTGTCCACCGAGATAACAATTGATAAGTTCCTGCATACGGTGGAATACGATTATCCCCAGTTTCACCTTACCTTACACTGCTTTATGTGTTCATTAAAGTCTCAGGCCCTGCATCTGAACGAGCACGAGGCGGCGCGCTGGTTGGACAAAAACTCCATTCATCAGGTAAAATGGTTACCTGCCGACGAGGAAATTCTCCCCCTTATCACCCGTGAACTAACAGATTGTAATTAACTTTTTTAATTTTTCCTTTTCTTTTTGGGAAAAACCCACTACATTTGCGCCAGAATATTAGTAGTGTTCATTATAAAAAGTTAGTAACTATGAAAAAGGTATTCATGTTCGCTGCTGTTGCAGCCATGATGGTTGCCGCCGTCGCTTGCGGTAACAGCAACAACTCCAAGAAGGAGAAGGCCAACGAAGAAGCTACCGAGCAGGTAGAAGAAGCCGCCGACAATCTGGAAAAGGCTGCCGACGATCTGGGAAAGGCCGTTGAAAACGCCGCCAACGAGGCCGTTGATGCCGCCAAGGATGCTGCTGCAGACGCCATCGACGCTGCTACCGACGCCGTCAACAAGGCCGCCGATGCTGCCAAGGAAGCTGTAAAGAAGAACTAGTTTCTTTCTGAAATCGTAAAAAAGATATCGGTCCCGAACACGGGGCCGATACTTTTTTATTCTTCATAAACCGTGGGATCGAAGCCCTCCAGGGCTTCCTTTCGTTCTACGCAGGTGCCGCACTTGCCGCAGTGCTTTTCCCCTCCCTTGTAACAGGAATAGGTAAGGGAATAATCCAGGCCGATGGCCTTGCCCCGAAGCGCAATGTCGCGTTTGGTGATGTTGCAGTAGGGAGAAATCACCTGCACGCCGTTGTAAGTACCGGCTTTGACGGCTGCAGCAAAGGCATCGATAAACTCCGGACGGCAATCGGGATAGATGGCATGGTCCCCGCTGTGGTTGGCCAGGAAAACGGCATCCAGCTCATAACTCTCGGCCAGGCCGGCCGCCACGGCCAGCATGATGCCGTTGCGGAAAGGCACCACCGTGGACTTCATGTTTTCATCGGCATAGGAGCCTTCGGGAATGGCTCCCCCGCTCAGGAGCAAGTCGCTCTTGAAATACTGGCCGATGAACCCCAGCGGAATCACCAGATGCTTGATTCCCAGCTTTTTGCAATTCTCTACCGCGTATGCGATCTCCCTTGCGTTGTGCTTGGAACCATAGTCGAAGGTGACGGCCAGCGCAATGCTGTCCTTATACTCGTACAGCAGGGTGGTGCTGTCCAGGCCGCCGGAATAAATCAGGAGTCCTTTCATAAATTGGTCATCATATCCATAACGGCCGTACGCGCACTGGCCACGGCCTGCACCACGGTGGCAGGACCGGTGAGGAAGTCTCCGGCCGAAAATACATTCTTGAAGCCCTGTGCCGCCTCCTGCAGCTCCGGATCCGGCTTCTCGCTGATAGCCACCAGGAGCGTGTCGCATTCCACAAAGTGGTCCGTTCCTTCAATAATGCGCGTAATCACGCGGCCGCCGTCCTCCGGCACCACGTTCTCGCAGTCGCGGAACACCACGCCGCCCTCCTTCACTTCTACCGGTGCCTGGAATACCTTGAACTGGACGCCATCGGCTTTGGCCTCCTCCACTTCCATGGGGTTGGCAGGCATGTTCTCGAAGGTTTTGCGGTAATAGACCCAGGTTTCGGCACCCTGGCGCACAGCCGTACGGCAGGCATCCATGGCCACGTTTCCGCCGCCAATCACAATCACCTTTTTGCCCAGATTGTAGGCCGAAGGGTTCTTGAGGAAAGGCAGGGCCTGCACGGAATGTTCTTCGCCGGGAATGTTCAGGGTGGCGGGCTTTTCCGCACCGACTGCCAGCAGCACAGCGTCGTGGGAGGCCGATAATTCCTCCACCGTTAAGTCGCGCCCCAGCTCTACGCCGCCGTGGAATTCCACGCCGGCATCGGCCAGGATCTTTTCAAAGGCGTCGCAGTATTTCTTGTCCAGACGGAAGGCGGGAATGCCATAACGCAGCACACCACCCATGCGGGGATTGGCGTCATAGAGGGCCACGTCGGCCCCGGCTTCGTACAGCCATACGGCAGCAGAAATGCCGGCCGGGCCTGCACCCACGACAGCCACCTTGCGCCCGGCGAATTCCTGCGTCCGGCGCTCCAGACGGGCGGTTTCCAAGTATCGGCCCGATATCTCCTGTTCTATCTGATACCACCTGACGGGAATCTGCTTCACGTTGAGCACGCAGTGCCCGTAGCAGAACTGCTTCCAGTCGCACACCAGGGAGGTGACGGCCGTCATGGGGTTGTTGCGGAAGAGCAGCTGGCCGGCCTCGTCCAGGCGGCCCTGTCTGTACAACAGCATGCACTCCGGGATGGGAGTGTGCACCGGGCAGCCGTCCAAGGCGCATTTAGGCTTTTTACATAAAAGGCAACGCGAAGCTTCAGGGTTCATGGTTTGAAGATTTGTCTATTGGTGATGGAGCGGCCGAGGGTAAGGGAATCGGCATATTCGAGGTCGTCTCCGAAGCCCAGTCCGCGGGCCAGGGACGTTACCTTCACCCCCAAATTTTCAATTTGCCGGTAAATGTAGAAGGCGGTGGTTTCGCCTTCCACGTCTCCGCTGAGAGCCAGCACCAGCTCTGCTTCGGCAGGGTTTTCCAAGGCTTTGACCCTTTCGGTCAGGGCTTTGATGGTGAGGTCGGAAGGGCCCACTCCGGCGATGGGCGAGATAATGCCGCCCAGCACATGGTATACCCCGTGGAACTGGCCGGTGGCCTCGATGCTCATGACATCCCGGACGCTGGCCACCACGCAGATAAGGTTCTGGTCGCGTGTATGGTCGGCACAGATGGAGCAGAGCTCCTCGTCGGAAACCATGTGGCAACGGCGGCAATAGCACACGTTGTCCCGCAGGTTATCGATGGCCGAGGTAAAGTGGTGGACGTTCTCTGCCGGTTGTTTCAGAAGGTGCAGGGCCAGGCGCAGCGCACTTCTCCGGCCCACGCCGGGAAGCGAACTGATGGCCTCCACCGCTTCGGAAAGGAGGGCCGACGGATAGGTCTCTTTAAAGGGCATGATATTCTACAAGACCCTCGGTAGGGGTGCTCATGAAACGGGAGAAGGTGATGCCGTATTCCTTGCCCATGCGGGCCAGGACATCTTTGCAGGCATAGCCGAAACCGCCCACGACGCCCACGGGAAGGTCTTTTCTGTATTGGCTGAGCGTACGCTCGAAGAGGTTGCGGAAATTGGTTTCCACCAGTTTTACGGCATATTCGCTCTTGTCCAGATGGGCCAGCACGAAGGGGGCAAAGCTGCCCAGGTAGCGGGCCGGGGCCTGACCGCCGTACACGCTCTTGACCACGGTGATATAGTCCAGTTTGTACTGCTCCTGGAACTCTTCATACAGGTCCTTGGGCATATAGCCCTTGAGGTAGTCCGTGATGAAGAGCTTGCCCAGCACGGCGCCGGAGCCTTCATCACCCAGGATGAAGCCGCCGCAGTTTACTTTCCAGACTATGTCTTTTCCGTCGAACTCGCAGGTGTTGGCACCGGTACCCAGAATGGCGGCGACGCCGGGGCCATGGCCGCAGACGGCACGGGCGGCGCCCAGCATGTCGGAAGCATATTCAATGCCGGCTCCGGGGAACCATCGGCCCAAATCTACGGGAGACTCCCCTACCAGACCGGCAGCATAGAAATGCACGTCCTCCACTCCGGGGCCGATTTCCCCGGCCGCCTGGTTCAGGATGGCATTCAGGGTTTCCTCCGGCGTCTGCATGAGGTTGAACCCGGGAGTACGGACATTCCGGGTCTCTTTCCCTTCCACTACGCACCAGTCGGTCTTGGTGGCGCCACAGTCTACGATCAGTTGCTTCATTGTCTAAATCCTTTAATCTTTCAAAGGTAGATATTTTCCCTTTCTTTTCCAATGGAAATAGCCATAGACTGCGCTGCCTATGTACACCAGGTACAGGCCGGCCATCCAGTACTGGCCCGTGGTGATGCAGAGGGTGGTGGAAAGGATATCGGCCAGAATCCAGAGCAGCCACTGCTGCAGGTAACTTTGAGCCAGCCACCAGGTGCCGATGATGCTGAGGGTGACGGCCACGGCGTCCAGGAAGGGCTGGGCGTCGCCGGTGGCGCGGAGAACCTGAATAAGCACCAGGGACCCCACAAAGAAGAGCACGACGCTCCACACGCCCACATTCCTGGGCAAAACCTGAAGATGAATCTCACCCTCCCCCACCTGGGCACTGGCCTTTCTCCACTGGATAAGGCCGATGACGGACATCACCACATAATACACATTCAGCCCCATGGATGCCCACACATGGGTAACGGAAAAGCTGAAAGCGCACGCCGCCCCCGTGAGGATGCCCAGCACCCACATACTGTTCTTCTGCAGGATTTCCAGGATTACATACAGCACCCCGGTCACCGCCGCAAATATCTCAATGGCCTGAATAATGGTTTCCACTTCAAAGTCTTCCTTCTTAGTCCTATCTCTTCCCAAACCCCTCCGCTTCGCTACGGCCCTCCCACGGCCTTCGGCCGCGGGCCCCTCCCTCTAATAGCCGAGGGTGGCTAAGGTTTGGGAAAAGATAGGACTAAGATTTATCGAACCTCTATTAATTCAACGACGAATTTGAGGGCGCTGCACGGAGGAATGCCGCGGGTGCCGGATTCGCCGTAAGCCAGGTGGTACGGCAGGTAGAGCTCGTACTTGGCGCCTTCGCTCATGAGCTGCAGGCCCTCGGTCCAGCCCTTGATCACCTGATTGAGGCCGAACTCAATGGGCTCGCCCCTCTTGTAGGAACTGTCGAACACCTTGCCGTCGGGGAAGGTTCCCTCGTAGTGGCAGTATACCTTATCGGTGGCCTTGGGCTTCTTGCCGGTGCCTTCCTTGATTACCTTGTACATGAGGCCGCTGCCGGTGGCCTTCACGGCCGGGTCCTTGGCCATCTGGGCCAGGAACTTCTCTCCTTCCTCCTTGGCGGCGGCGCCGGCTGCGGCGGCCCGCTCGGAAGTCTCTTCCTCCAGTTCCTTGTAGAAAGCCTCCAGGGCCTCTCCGGCCTCGTCCATGGTAAGCTCCAGCTTGCCGCCGGTGAGCATATCCTTAAGACCTTTCACAAAGTCGTCCACATTCGAAACGTGAATTCCCTGCTGATAAAAGCTGGAAGCCACGCTCATTCCAAAAGCATAAGATTTTTTATCCATAGTATTAAATAATTGTTCTATTCACAGATCCTTCGTCGCTACGCTCCTCAGGATGACAAGTGATTTGTCATTCTGAGCGAAGCGAAGAATCTGTTATTCCAGTGATTTCGCTGCGCTTTCACCGGCCAGGTAGCCGGTACAAAAGGCAAGCTGGAGGTTGTAGCCGCCGGTATCGGCGTCCATGTCCAGGACCTCGCCGGCAAAGTAAAGGCCGGGCTGTTTCTTGGACTCCAGGGTCTTGGCCACCACCTCGGCGGTAGAAACGCCGCCGGCGGTAATGACGCAGCGCTCGAAGCCCACGAAGCCGGCAATGTCCAACTTCCAGTCCTTGAGGGCAGATGCCAGGGTATCCACACTCACCTTGGGGTTGGTCTTGAGAAAGGCCAGCGTCAGGTTCCAGGGAATGAGCTTGCCCAGCATGATGCGGAACAGCCGCTGGAAACTCTGACCTTTGGAACGCTCGTCATGAATGACCTCCTCCCATTTCTGGTGCACGTCGGCATCCAGTTTCTCCAGCTCAACGGCCGGTTTCATGTCTATGGCCACGCTCACCTTGTGCCCGTCGTTGAGGGCCCTGACGGCGCGGCGGCTGACCATGAAGCCCAGAGGGCCTTCCAGACCGCCGTCGGTGAATTCGATGTCTCCGAACTCCTGCTGAACCATTTCTCCATTCACAAACAGGCTCAGCTGCACGTTTTCCAGATTGTTGCCGTTGAAGAGTTCGCCCAGCTCGGTCATGGGCGTAACGCGCTCGATATGCTTCTCAAAAGTAGGATACCATTTGGGTAGCGGAGCAATCTTGCGCTCCTTGGTTTTGCCATACACGGTGCGGCCGCGGAAGGCCTGCTTGATTTCTCCCGCCAGGGCCGATTCGCCCTTGTACCCTACGGGCACCAGCGCGGTGAGCGAAGGGAAGCAGGCGTCTACGCCGTGACCCAGTTCCTCGGCCCACATGTAACCGTCACCGGTGCTGCCTGTACCGGGATAAGAAAGGCCGCCGGTGGCGATGATGAGCTTGCGGCACGTGTATTCCACGGGCTCGATGGTGAGTTCCTCACGGGTAGGTGCAGGCTTACCGGGGCGGAGTTTCCGGGGATCGTCCACCGGAATGCGGACCTGCTTGCGGCTGGTCTGCACGCAGTCCAGGCTGAAGCCGCGGGGCGTCACGTCAATGGTTTTGACTTCGCAGTCCGTCACCACCTTCACACCGCTGAGGGTGCAAGCCCGGAGAAGGGTATCTACCACGTCTCCGGCCATGTGGGTGGCCGGGTACGCGCGGTCGCCGCGCTCCACCACGGAACGCAGACCATATTCCTTGAGGAAATCCATCATGCCTTCCGGCGTAAGGTTGTGCCAGGAAGGACTTACGAAATTGGCGTCCGTACGGATGTGGGAGCTGAAATCCCCCCAGTCCTTGACATTGGTGAAATTGCATCGGCCTTTGCCGGTAATCATGACTTTACGGCCGGCCTTAGGCATTTTTTCCAAAACGGTAACCGTGCCTCCGTTTTCACTCTGGGCTAACACTTTTGCAGCTCCTACGGCTGCCATCAGCCCGGCTGCTCCTCCGCCAATGACAAGAATATCAGAACGCATAACAAAGAATTTGTTTGCAAAAATACGAAAAAATGTTTGTATATTTGCAGTCCCGATTCACCGAAATCGGATAAGCCACTTTAGCTCAGTCGGTAGAGCAGCGCATTCGTAACGCGCAGGTCGTCAGTTCGAGCCTGATGAGTGGCTCACAAAAGAGGGTGACCAAAAAGTCAAATTGACTTAGGTCACTCTCTTTTTTATGTATGGATGAGGAGTCGGAGGAAGGGATGCCCTCCCGGGGGACTCCGTTCCGCTTCGCTCCACTCCGGCCCCTCCCATTGTCTTCTGCGT
>JAFZWC010000044.1 GCA_017617475.1 Bacteroidales bacterium | reverse complement strand
ATGATGTTCTCCAGGATACCGCGGCCACCGCGCCAATCCTTCTTGGAAGGACCGTCAACGGTCTTCTGGGTAGCGGTAGCAGCGTGAACGGTGGTCATGAGGCCACGGACAACACCGAACTTGTCGTTGAGCACCTTGGTGATAGGAGCCAGGCAGTTGGTGGTGCAGGAAGCGTTGGAGATGATGGTCTGGCCAGCGTAGGTCTTGTGGTTCACACCATAGACGAACATAGGGGTAGCGTCCTTGGAAGGAGCGGACATGATGACCTTCTTGGCACCAGCCTTGATGTGAGCCTCTGCGAGCTCGGCGGTGAGGAAGAAGCCGGTGGACTCAACGACCACGTCGGTGTTGAGGGCACCCCAGGTGATGTTGGCGGGATCCTTCTCGCAGAAGACCTGAATCTTGTTGCCGTCTACGATAAGGTAGTTGCCTTCGACTTTGATGTCATGGTTGAATGCGCCGTGCACGGAGTCGTACTTGAGCATGTAAGCGAGATAATCGGGATCCAGGAGGTCATTGATACCTACCACCACGATGTCCTTGTTGAAGTTCTCCACAGCAGCGCGGAAAACCATACGACCGATACGGCCAAAACCGTTAATACCAAGTCTGATCATAATTGTTTGTTAATTTATTGTTTGTAAAAGTTGCTTTTTCTAACGCGGCGCAAAGTTACATAAAAAATTCGATAATACCATGGGTATTAACGGATTTAAAAAAGATTAAACCTACAGACAAGAATTTGCGCCAAACAGAGACTGCTCCACGGCATCGCACAGGATGTGGCCGATAAGCGTCTGGCACTCCTGGATACGGGGAGTATCGGCCGAAGGCACGTGGATTACATGGTCGTAAACGTCCATGGAACAGGACTTTGCGCCCACCAAGGCCACGGTAACCAGACCGTTGGCCTTGCAGGCTTCCCAAGCTTTCATCAGATTGACGGAATTCCCGGAAGTGGACAGGCCGATGAACACGTCCCCCGCCTTGCCGCTGGCCTCGATCTGCCGGGCAAACACCCGGTCATAGCCATAATCGTTGCCGATGGCCGTGAGGACGGACGTGTTGACCGTCAGAGCCATGGCGGGCAATCCCGGCCGCTCCAGACGGAAGCGGCTCACCAGTTCCGTGGCCATGTGCTGCGCATCGGCCGCCGAACCGCCGTTCCCGGCCCAAAGGGTCTTCCCCCCTGCCTTATAAGTCTCTACAAGTAACTGAGCTACCGAATGAATCCTTTGCAGTGCGGCATCATCGCCCAGTAAGGTTTCTTTGACGAAAGCACTGGCTTTAATTTGCTCTTTAATGTTTTCAATTGAAATCATATCTTACAAATATATAAGAAAAAAATTCCTTATCCAAGTCCCTCCCCCGAGGGGAGGGGTTTCGGGAGGGGGTAACGTGGAAGCCCGAAAGGGCAAAGATAACTGGTACAAGGTTGATTAATTATTTGTCGTTTTTTGTTATCTTTGCGATAATGGAAAGGAAGCCCCCCATATACCTTTACACCGACGGCGCGGCCAGCGGAAACCCCGGCCCCGGCGGCTATGGGATAGTGCTCCGCTGCGGCACACACGAGAAGGAGATGAGCGGCGGATTCGCCCTCACCACCAACAACCGGATGGAGCTGCTGGCCGTTATCCTGGGCCTGGAGCAAATCAAGTGGGACAATGCCGAGGTGCATGTGGTGAGCGATTCCTCCTACGTGGTTAAGGCTCTCAACGAGGGCTGGCTGGAAAACTGGAAGCGTACCGGGTTCAAGAAAAAGAAGAACGTGGACCTGTGGCTCCGTTTCGACGCCGTGTACCACAAGCACCGGGTGGCTTTCCATTGGATCAAGGGGCATGCCGGACACCCCGAAAACGAGCGCTGCGACGCCCTGGCCGTAGCCGCCTACCACTGTCCGAACCTGCCGGAGGATACCGGTTATATAGCTGATAATCAAGAATTACTATGAGTCTTCCTAAATTAGTCGTCGGCATAACCCAAGGCGACAGCAACGGAATCGGATACGAAGTCATTATCAAGTCCCTGGCCGACGAACGGATCCTGGATTCGTTCACCCCGGTCATCTACGGATCGTCCAAACTGATGGGCTTCTACCGCAAGACGCTCCACAACATCGGCCCCATGGACATCAATGTTATTGCCTCCGCGGCCGATGCCAAGCAAAAGAAAATCAACCTGGTCAACTGCCTGCCGGATAACATCTACGCCGAGCCCGGCCAGAGCACGCCGGACAGTGCCAAGGCCGCCATCAAGTCCCTGGAAACGGCCGTCAAAGACCTGAAAAACGGACAGATAGACGTGCTGGTGACGGCGCCCATCAACAAGAGGGCCATGAACGCGGAAGGCTTCTCCAACACCGGTCATACGGAATACCTGCAAAAGGAATTCGGGGCCGACGACGTAACCATGATCATGGTAAGCGACCAAATCAAGATTGGTGTGGTCACGGGCCACATTCCGCTGCGCGATGTCCCTAAGAGCATCAGCAAGGAAAGCATCCTGCGCAAGCTCCGCATCATGAAGGCTTCCCTCCAGCGGGACTTCGGCGTGGCCGATCCCAAGATTGCCGTCCTGGGTCTGAACCCCCACTGCGGCGATGGCGGCCTGCTGGGCGACGAAGAGCAGAACATTATCCTTCCGGCCGTTCAGGAAGCCATGCAGGAGGGAATCCAGGCTTTTGGCCCGTACTCCCCCGACGGTTTCTTCGGCCTGGGCAACTACAGCCGATTCGACGCCACGCTGGCCATGTACCACGACCAGGGGCTGGCTCCGTTCAAGGCCCTGGCCTTCTCCGACGGCGTTAACTACACGGCCGGCCTGCCCATAGTGCGCACTTCGCCGGACCACGGCACGGCCTACGACATGGCCGGCCGCGACGAAGCCGATCCCCGGTCCATGATGAGCGCCATCTATACGGCCATAGACATCTTCCGCAAGCGTCTCCAGTACGACACGCTGCAGGAGAACCGCATGAAAATCAACTAAAGCTATATCTATGAAACGAATCCTTTGCGCAGTGGCAGCCCTCACCCTTCTTCTGGCTGCCCAGGGCGTTCAGGCCCAGAAAAAGACCGTTCCGTCCAAAACCCAGTATGCCCGGGAAGCCCTTGCCCCTTATGTGGAAAGCGGCGTGCTGCCCGGCGCCGTGAGCGTCTTTTATAAGGACGGCGTGCAGGAAACCTGCTGCATCGGGTATGCCGACGTAGCCTCCAAACGCCGTATCGGCCTGGACAATGCTTTCATGCAATGCTCGCAGACCAAGGGATTCTGCGGAGTTACCATTGCCAAACTGGTAGAGGAAGGCCGAATCTCCCTGGACGACCCCGTTTACAAATACCTGCCCGAATTCGGCGAACTCTGGGTCCTGGAAACCAAGAATGACAGTGTTCAGGTGCTGCGCAAGGCCAAAAACGTGCTTACCATCCGCATGGTGCTGAACCATACGGGAGGCTTTCCTTTCGAGGTTAGCGCCAAGCGCTCCGACGTACGGGGAGGCGGCTGGTCCGGCGGTGCGCCCATCCGCCAGGTAGCATCCATTGCCGCCGCATCGCCCATCATGTTCGAGCCCGGCACCCAGATCCTTTATTCCAACACGGGAATTGACATCGGCGCAGCCGTGGTGGAGGTGGTCACCGGCATGAAATGGGAGCAGTACCTCAAAAAGACGGTGCTGGACCCGCTGGGCATGAAGGCCACCTGGTTCTGGCCCACCGACAAGCAGATTAAGAATAAGGTGGAACTGTATTTCTACCAGCAGGACGCTCCGGCCCAGTGGGTGGAGGAAATGGACTGGGAGCAGCGCCCGTACAACGATTCGCACGTGTTTGCATCGGCCGGCGCAGGTCTCTGGACCACCGCTGCCGACCAGCTCAAGTTCTATAAGATGCTCATGAACCTGGGCGTGGGCGAAAACGGCGTCCGCATCCTGAAAGAGGAAACCGTCAAGTCCATCCTGGCCGTAAGCACCCGTCCGGCCGATATGGAAGGTTATTCCCTGGGCCTCTCCGCCCCGGTGCAGGACAGTGAGGATGCCTGGTTCGGCCATGGCGGAGCCTGGGCCACCAACTGCTCGGTGAACTGGCACAAGAAGGAGCTGCGAATGTGGGTTGTCCAGAAGGCCGGCGGTCCCGATCCCTGGAACGAGGCCATGTCCCATGCGGCCGAACAGTTCTTCGCCCAGGATTTCAAGGCCTCCGGAGTAGACGCCTACACCGGAAGAACGAAATGAATTGTCATGGCCGGCCCCGACCGGCCATCTCTTATTTTAAAGCGACAAATACCGGCTTCGGGGCCGGAATGCGACGACCGGTGTCCGTAAGGAGACCGGTTTTTGCGTCGCGGCTGTAGATTTCTACCGAGTCATTGTCCCGGCAGGCGACGATGACCTCGTCGGCTGTGACCAGGAAATTACGCGGGTGCGGGCCGGTGAGCTGATAGCCCGCCTTGGTGAGGGTGCCGTCGGCCGCTACGGAGAAGATGGCAATGCCGTCGTTCTGCAGGCGCAGGCTGGCATACAGGAACTTGCCGTCCGGACTCAGGTGGATATCGGCGGCGCCGCGGGCGTCCACCTCATCGGCCTTGATCACCTGCTTCTGGATTAACTTGCCGGCGGCGTAGTCAAATACCACAATATCTCCGGACAGTTCACCTATTACATATAGATGCGTGCCGGCGGCGTCAAAGAGAAGGTGCCGGGGGCCGAAGTCCGGCGGCAGCTGCGCCGCAATGAGGTAACTGGTGACTCCGGCGAGCGTTACGGACATACGGCCGATGGCATCGGCACTGAACTCGCTGAAAAAGAGATACTGCCCGTCCGGCGAAAAGGCCGTGCAATGCACGTGGGGCTTGTCCTGGCGGGTCATGTCCGGGCCGCCGATGCTGCTGATGACTAGCGTATCCATGGGGGCGATGCTGCCGTCCCTGTTGAGCCGATATGCGGCCATGGAGCCTCCGCTGTAATTGGCCACGGTGAGGAGTTCGCCGTTGGTGGCCACATAGCACGGGTCCTCTCCCTGCGACGGAATGCCGGTGAGCTGCTTGTTAAGGAAGGTGAAGCCGTTGCCGTCGTAACGCCAGGCATATACGGAGGCCGATTCGTCGTGCATCTCGCTCACGGCGTAGATGTGCGTCCCGTCCAGCGCCAGAAACGAAGGGTTGGGCATATCGGCCTTGGCAATCACCTCGCCGGAGGCGTAATCATAAGCGAAAAAACCGTCGGAATACGTTCCCACGAACAGGGTGGTTTCCGGATGTGCACAGGCCGCCATCAATAACATGAGCGCAGGTAATATCTTTTTCATATCCACAAATATACACATTTTTCGTATCTTAGTACCGTGAATCTGGAAACCTCCATACAGTATCTGCCGGGAGTGGGGCCCAAGCGGGCCGCGCTGCTGCAGAGCGAACTGGGGATAGCCACCGTGGGGGATCTGGTGCACCTGTATCCCTTCCGCTACATAGACCGCAGCAGCATTGTACGCATTGCCGACGTCCAACCGGACCTGGCCCTGGTACAGGTGCGGGCCACGGTGCTCAAAGTCCGCCTCTTCGCCAAGAATGGCGCGGAGCTGCCGGCCGAAAAACTGAAGTACAACGCCGTGAGCCGCCTGTCGGCCATAGTATCCGACGATTCCGGAGAGATGGAAATGGTGTTTTTCAAGGGCGTGAAGTGGATGCACAGCCGGCTTCAGCCCGGTTCCACCTTTATCTTTTTCGGCAAGCCCGCCGTTTTCCAGAATCACCTGAACATGGTGCATCCGGAGGTGGATGCGCCCGACAACAGCAACACGGGCGTACTCACGGGCGTTTATCCTTCTACGGAGAAGCTCAAGAATGCCGGCATCACCGGTAAGGTAATGCTCAAACTGATGGGAACGGCCCTGCAGGAAGTGCTGCCCGTGGTGCAGGAGACCCTTCCGGATTATATCTTAAAGGAGAAAGGGCTGGTGCCCATTACCTTCGCGCTGCGGCAAATCCATTTTCCCGTAGATCAGGCCTCCCTGGCCAAGGCTTCTTATCGGCTCAAATTCGAGGAACTGTTCCTGCTGCAGCTGAGCCTCCTCAAACAGAAGTACATCCGCAGCCACAATGCGGTGGGCATTTCCATGCCGCAGGTGGGTCAGGCGTTCAACGACTGCTACAACGCCCTGCCTTATGAACTTACCGGCGCCCAGAAGCGGGTGATTAGGGAAATAAGGGAAGACATGAAGAGCGGGCACCAGATGAACCGCCTGCTGCAGGGAGACGTGGGCTCCGGCAAAACCATGGTGGCGGTACTGAGCGCCCTCATAGCCGTTGGCAACGGCTACCAGGCCTGCATCATGGCTCCCACCGAGGTTCTGTCCCAGCAGCATTACGCCAACGTTTCCAAATACCTGAAACCCACGGGCGTACGTTGCGCCCTGCTCACCGGCACCACCACCGCGGCGCAGCGCCGTGAGATTCACGCCGGACTGCAGGACGGCAGCATCGGCATCCTCATAGGCACTCATGCCCTCATTGAAGACACGGTGCAGTTCAAGGCGCTGGGGCTGGCCATAGTGGACGAGCAGCACCGCTTCGGCGTGGAACAGCGGGCCCGGCTGTGGAACAAAGGCTACAATGCCATCCCACCGCATGTGCTGGTGATGACGGCCACGCCCATCCCCCGCACCCTTGCCATGACGCTGTACGGCGACCTGGATGTTTCCGTGATTGACGAAATGCCCCCGGGCCGAAAACCCGTCACCACCCTGTGCGTGGGCGAAGGAAAGCGCCACGCCATGCATAATTTCATAAGGGACGAGATTGCCAAGGGCCGCCAGGCCTTCATAGTGTACCCGCTCATCTTCGAGAGCGAAAAGCTGGACTACAAGAACCTCCAGCTGGGATATGAGGAAATAGTGAAGGCCTTCCCGCTGCCGCAGTACAAGGTGGCCATAGTGCACGGGCAGCAGACCTCTCAGGAAAAGGCTTTCAACATGGACGCCTTTGTGGCGGGCCGCGCCAACATCCTGGTTTCCACTACGGTAATCGAGGTGGGCGTGGATGTGCCCAACGCCTCCGTAATGGTGATTGAAAGTGCCGAACGGTTCGGCCTGAGCCAGCTGCACCAGCTGCGCGGCCGCGTGGGCCGGGGCGCCGAACGTTCCTACTGCATCCTCATGAAGGGCACTAAGGTTTCCAAGGAGAGCCAGAAACGACTGGACCTGCTTTGTGCCACGGAAAACGGCTTTGAACTGGCCGAGGAAGACATGAAGCTCCGCGGCCCCGGAGACCTGGAGGGCACCCAGCAGAGCGGCCTGCCCATCAGCCTCAACATTGCCTCCCTGGCCAAGGACGGGCTCATCCTCTCCGACGCCCGCGCCTACGCCCAGCATGTCCTGGACGGTGATCCCGGCCTCAAGGAGCAAAAAAATGCCCCGCTGGCCAGAGAGCTGCAGCGGGACAAGTATCAAACACGTGACTATTCACAGATTTCTTAATCCTTCATCCACCTGTCCAGCCAGTTGAAGTAGCTGCGGTGCCAGTAGAGGGCATTCTGCGGCTTCAGGATCCAGTGGTTCTCGTTGGGGAACACGATGAGTTTGGACGGTACGCCCATCATCTGGGCGGCGTTGAAGGCGGCCATGCCTTCGTCGTACGGGACGCGGAAGTCCGAGCCGCCGTGGATGCACAGGATGGGCGTGTGCCAGTTCTGCACCAGCTTGTGGGGGGAATTGGCGTAATGGCGCACAGCCGCGGCCTTGTTGCTCCAGGGAGAGCCGGCCTGCTGGAGGCCGCCGAAGGTGACGCCGTCACCGGCCGCACCCATTTGACCTTCCGTATAGGCAAACTCCATGGGGATGCCGCCGTTGTCCCAGTTGGGGAACCACATCTCTTCGGTGGTCATGTACATGTGCTCTTCGTTGAAAATGCCCGCGTGGGCGATGAAGCAGTCGTACACATCCTTATGGATACCGGCCAGATAGTACACGCTGTAGCCGCCATAGGAGGCGCCGCATGCCGCCACGCCGCTCACATAAGGCTCGGCCTTGGTGGCCTTGGCTGCCGTGAGGTAGTCCTGCATGTTCAGACCGATATAGTCGCCCGAAATCTCTTCGCACCATTCCTGGCCGAAGGCCGTGGTGCCACGGCGGTTAGGAAGCACCACCACATAGCCCTGATGGGCCATGAGCATGTAGTTCCAGCGGTAGCTCCAGCCCTGGGAAAGCGTTCCCTGGGGGCCGCCCAGGCAGATTTCAATGGCAGGATACGTCTTGGAAGCGTCGAACTGGGGCGGGAACAGCACCCAGGTGAGCATCTTCTTCCCGTCCACGGTGGTGAGCCAGCGGGCCTCGGTCTCGTGCTTGTCCAGCTGGCCCAGCAGGTGCTCATTCTCATAGGTAAGCTGCTTTACGGTATTGTCCGTCACGGCCACCAGTTCCGTGGGGAAGTCCATGGAAGCGTAGGTGGTGAGCATGGTGCCGTCCTGCAGTACGCCGAAAGGAGTGCCGAAGTCGAACCACAAGTTGTCGGCCGTCAGGCGCACAATCTCATTGCCGGGTACTACATTGTAGATACCCTCCAGACCTTCGGCCAAGGCGCTGAAATAGATGGATTTACCATCTTCGGCCCACACCGGGCTGTCCACATTGTACGGGAAAACGTCGGTGAGCTCGCGGATACCCGCAACGACGGGGTTGGCGGTCTGGCCCTCCCCTTCTTCTTCATAAATGACGTGGCCCACCATCAGGCGCACCTTGTCGGCCTCGTAACCGTCGCGCTCCATGGAGAGCCAGGCCAGGCGCTGGCCGTCGGGACTCCACACCGGATGCGTATCGTAACCGCCTTCGGTGGTCACAGCAGTGGTTTCGCCGGTAAGGGGGCAATAGATATAGATGCAGGTGTTGGTGGAGAAGGCGTACTGCTTGCCTTCCAGCTTCTTGCAGGAATAGGCAATATAACGGCCGTCGGGGCTCCAGCACAGGTCGGCAATGTCCGGGAACGGGCCGTTGGGCAGCTGGAACAGGACGTCGCTGCCGCCCAGGATATCCATGCCCTCGGTTACTATGCCGTTACCCAAAGCAGCCACGTAGCTGTGGGGAATCTCCGTCATCCAGTGGTCCCAGTGGCGGTACATGAGGTCTTCGGTGGCGTAGGCCTCGGCCTTGTCCAGCAGAGGGTCGGTGTCGGAAGGCACTTCCACGGCGCTGTGCACGTTGGATACATAAATCATCTGCGTGGCGTCGGGGCTCAGCACATAGTCGTCAATGCCTCCGGGGACATCGGCCTTCAGGACCCTCTGGCCCAGCTTGCCGTCTTTGTAAGGCGCCTCGAAGAGCTTGCCGCCCTGGAGGAAGAAGATGGACTGGCCGTCCGGGCTCCAGCGGGCCGATGCTATGCTCTTTCCGTCCATGGTGAGCTGTGTGGGGTCTCCCCCTTCCACAGGGATGGTGAACAGGTTGCGGACGCTGCGGTTGGCGGCTATGTCCGTATAGCTGACACCGTAGAGGATGGTTTTCTTGTCGGGCGAGAGCTGCGGATCGCTCAGGCGGCCCAGCGCCAGGAGCACCTCGGGGGTCATGCGGCCATCGGCAATCTCCATCTGGGTAGGGCCGATATAACCTTCTTGCGGTTTCATTTCGTTGGTTTTACAGGCTGCGAGGACCATAAGGGCCGCTCCCAGCGCAAAGATTTTACGGTTCATAAATATCTAAAGCTTTTTTCAGTTCTTCTTTCACGGTGAGCCTCAGGCTTTCGGGCTCCAGCACTTCCAGGCGGTTGCCGTGGCGCAGGAGCTCCATGATGAATCCCGGATTGGGAATGACCCGCAGGGCAAACTCGTTGTGCGGCAGGCGAATCTGGCTGGGGTGCAGCGGCAGGTCCATGAGGTAGGCCGCTTCGCGTTCCGTTGCCTTAATCTTGACCAGCACCGGTTTCTGCCCCTCTTCCGGCAGGTATATGCCGTAGCTGGCCTCGAAGACATCGTCCACGTTGAAGCCCTTGGGCAGGACAAAGGTGCGCTCCGTGCGCTCCAGGGACTGGATGCGGTCCATGGCGTAGGTGCGCATCTGGCCGGCTTCCTCGCTGAAGGCCACTATGTACCAGCGCTTCTCGAACTCCTTCACGGCATAGGGATGGATGGTGCGGCGGTCCGTCTCCGTGCTCTGGTACTTCTTATATTGTATCCTGAGCACGGCGTTGTCCAGCATGGCCTGCATCACGGGAGTGAGCCAGGTCTGGCCGGAAGGGATGTCTTCCACGGAAACGCGCCCGCTCAGACGCTCCTTGCCCAGCGTGAGGAGGCTGTTTACGGTAAAGGTGTTGATAAGATAGTCCACGGCGGCCCGCTTGTCCACGGCGCTCTCGCTCCTGTCTATTTTATATAGGTTGGTGCTGCGGTCGCAGGTGATTACTATTCCGAACACTTCTTCCACGCCCGCCCGGTGGTTGATGAAACTGCGGCGGGGGTACGCTTCCCCGAACCGGGCTTCCCATCGGCCCTGGATTTCCCCCCACGAAAGACCGGCATCCCCCACCTCCACGAAGGTTTGGACCAGGAAAATGTATTTTTCGATGAGTTCAGGAACCATGGCAGCACAAAGTTACAAAAAAGTGATAAAAATTTTTGTTTATTAAAATATTTAACTAACTTTACACCCAGTTAGTTTGTGTAAGATGGTTCACAGCAGCCTTATTATCCTGTCCCTGGTAGTCCTTATTCTTATTGAATGCGGACTGGGAAGGTTGTAAAGGTGCTTAGGATATAACAACACGCCCTTCCCAGTCCAGACGACGGGAAGGGCTTTTTTTATGCAATAAGGTATATGAAGCATCCTTTCAGAAGCAGCATTACGTTCGAAGGCCGTAGAATGGCCGGCGCCCGTGCCCTCTGGCGCGCGGCGGGCATGAAACCCGAACAGGTGGGCAAGCCTGTCATTGCCGTGGTGAACTCCTTCACCCAGTTCGTTCCCGGGCACACCCATCTGCACGAAGCCGGCCAGCTGGTGAAGGCCGAGATTGAGAAACTGGGCTGCTTTGCGGCCGAATTCAACACCATTGCCGTGGACGACGGCATCGCCATGGGCCATGACGGCATGCTTTATTCCCTGCCCTCCCGCGACATCATAGCCGACAGCGTGGAATACATGGTGAACGCCCATAAGGCCGATGCCATGGTGTGCATAAGCAACTGCGACAAGGTAACCCCCGGCATGCTCATGGCAGCCATGCGCCTGAACATCCCCGCCGTCTTCGTCTCCGGCGGTCCCATGGAGGCCGGCGTACGCGGAAAGGACAGGCTGGATTTGATTGACGCCATGGTGCAGTCGGCCGATCCCTCCAAGAGCGACGCCGAGGTGGCCGAGATTGAGGCGGCGTCCTGCCCGGGCTGCGGCTGCTGCTCCGGCATGTTCACCGCCAATTCCATGAACTGCCTCACGGAGGCCATCGGCCTGTCCCTGCCCGGCAACGGCACCGTGGTGGCCACCCACACCAACCGCACGGAACTCTTCCGCAAGGCGGCCCGCCTGATTGTAGAAAACGCCTATAAATATTATAATGACGGCGACGAGAGCGTTCTCCCCCGCTCCATCGCCTCCCGCCCGGCCTTTCTGAACGCCATGTCGCTGGATATTGCCATGGGCGGTTCCACCAATACGGTGCTGCACCTGCTGGCCGTCGCGGCCGAGGCCGGCGCCGATTTCAAGATGGAAGACATCGACCGCCTTTCCAGCCAAGTCCCCTGCCTGTGCAAGGTAGCGCCCAATACGCAAAAATACCACGTGCAGGATGTGAACCGCGCGGGCGGCGTGCTGGGTATCCTGGACGAGCTGGCCAAGGCCGGCCTGCTGGACACCCGTGTGAAGCGTGTGGACGGCCTGCAACTCTCAGAAGCCCTGGACCTTTACCGGATCACCGGGGGGCATCCGTTCAAGGATGCCGCGGAGCTGTATGCCAGCGCTCCCGCAGACCGTTTCAGCATCCAGATGGGTTCGCAGTCCAACTACTACAAGGAGCTGGACTGCGACCGGACGGATGGCTGCATCCGGGACGTGGCCCACGCCTACTCCAAGGACGGCGGCCTGGCCGTGCTCAAGGGCAACATCGCAGAAAAAGGCTGCGTGATCAAGACCGCCGGCGTAGACGAAGCCCTGTACCACTTCAAAGGCCCCGCCAAGGTATTCGACTCCCAGGAAGAAGCCTGCGACGGCATCCTGGGCGGCAAGGTACAGGCCGGCGACGTGGTGGTGATTGTGTACGAAGGCCCCAAGGGCGGTCCTGGCATGCAGGAAATGCTGTACCCCACCTCCTACATCAAGTCCATGCACCTGGGCAAAGCCTGCGCGCTCATTACCGACGGGCGCTTCAGCGGAGGCACTTCGGGCCTGAGCATCGGCCACATTTCTCCGGAAGCCGCCGCCGGCGGTGCCATCGGCCTGGTGCGGGACGGAGACATGATAGAGATTGACATTCCGGCACGTTCCATCAACGTATGCCTGAGCACGGAGGAGCTGGCCCGGCGCCGGCAGGAAGAGGAGGCCCGCGGAACCGCGGCTTTCACCGCCCCCAGACGCCAGAGAACCGTTTCCCGCAGTCTCCGCAGCTATGCGGCAGCCGTAAGCTCGGCCGACGAAGGAGCCATCCGGAAAATCTGATAAAACGAACTTTCATGAAGAACTTGATTACAGGCGCCGAAGCCCTTTGGCGCGCCCTGGAGGAAGAAGGGGTCAAAACGGTCTTCGGCTATCCCGGGGGCCAGATTATGCCGGTTTACGACAAACTGGTAGACTACCAGGATTCCATCCATCACATCCTGGTGCGCCACGAGCAGGGCGCCATCCACGCCGCGCAGGGTTTCGCCCGCGTGAGCGGAAATCCCGGAGTGGTGATAGTAACCTCCGGTCCCGGTTCCACCAACGTGATCACCGGCGTGGCCGACGCCATGACCGACTCCACCCCCGTGGTGGTGATTACCGGCCAGGTGTCCACCGCCGCCCTGGGCACGGACGCTTTCCAGGAGGCCGACGTAATTGGCCTTACCGCCCCCATCAGCAAATGGAATTACCAGATCCGTACCGCGGATGAGGTGGCCTGGGCCGTGGCCCGTGCGTTCTATATTGCCAGTACCGGACGGCCCGGCCCGGTGGTGCTGGACTTTACCAAGGACGCCCAGGTGGGCCTGACGGACTTCCATTTTGAGAAATGCCGGTTCATCCGCAGCTACATCCCCATCCCCAAAATCTCGGATGCAGCCATAAAATCGGCCGTTTCCCTGCTGGACGCCGCGCAGAAGCCTTTCGTGGTATTCGGCCAGGGCGTGGTGCTGGGCCATGCGGAAAAAGAGCTTGAGGCTTTCCTTACCAAAGGAGACATTCCTGCGGGCTCCACGCTGCTGGGCCTCAGCGCCCTGCCGTCCGGTTTTCCGCTGTACCGCGGCATGATAGGCATGCATGGCAACGTGGCTCCCAATATCATGACCAACCAGTGTGACGTGCTAGTAGCCGTGGGTATGCGCTTCGACGACCGCGTAACCGGTACGGTGGAGACTTATGCCCGCCAGGCCAAGGTGATCCACATAGATATAGACCCTTCCGAGATTGGAAAGATCATCCCCGTGGAAGTGGGCATCCGGGGCGACGCCAAAGCCGTCCTTTCCCTCCTCACAGAGAAAATGCAGGAGCGGAGACACCCGGAGTGGAACGCTTCCTTCGGCCGCTGCGACGCCGTGGAAAAGGAGAAAGTCATTGATCCCGAGGTGCATCCCAAGGAAGGCCTGCTCCGCATGGGCGAAGTGGTGGACCGCGTTGTGCGCGCCGCCGGCCAGAAGGCCGTGGTGGTCACGGACGTGGGTCAGAACCAGATGATGGGCGCCCGTTATTCCCGCTTCTCGCAGTCCCGCAGCTTCATTTCATCGGGCGGCCTGGGCACCATGGGCTTCGGCCTTCCCGCCGCCATCGGCGCCAAAATTGCCTGCCCGGAGCGAACCGTATGCCTGTTTGTGGGCGACGGCGGCATCCAGATGACCATGCAGGAATTCGGCACCATCATGCAGGAAAAGGTGGGCGTGAAGATGATTCTCCTCAACAACAACTGGTTGGGCAACGTGCGCCAGTGGCAGGAACTCTTCTTCCACGAGCGTTATTCCCAGACCCGGATGCTGAATCCGGACTACGCCCTCATCGCCCGCGCCTACGGCATCCGCTGCATCAGCGTTCCGGACCGCGAATCCCTGCCGTCGGCCCTGGAAGAGATGCTGGCCGACGACGCCCCCGTCCTCCTGGACGTGCACGTGCAGGAAGAAGGGATGGTGATGCCCATGGTGCCTCCGGGAAAAGGCATCCACGAGATTATGATAACCGAAAGCGAATGGTACAGCTAGCTATGGAAAACGAAGTGAAAGAATATACGGTGACCATTTACACCGAGAATCAGATAGGTCTCCTGTCGCAGATTACCAACGTGTTCACGCGGCATGGCCTGAGCATCTGGAGCCTGTCGGCCGGCGCCACCTCCATGGAAGGGGTGCACAACATCACCATAGTCACCGCCGGCCTGGAAAAGAAGGTAAAGGAGAGCGTCCAGCAGATTGAAAAGCGCGTGGACGTGATCAAGGCCTTCTACTATACGGCCGACAAGATAGTTTACCGCGAGCTTTGCCTGTACAAAGTGCCCACCCCGGCCCTGCTGGCCAACGGGGACATCGAGGGCCTGCTGAACCGCTACCACGCCCGCATAGTGGAAATGAACAAGGTGTTCACGGTGATCCAGAAGACCGGCTATTCCGAGGAAACGGCCCGCCTGCACGACGAGCTCAAGCCTGTAGGGGTGCTCCAGTTCGTGCGTTCCGGCCGCATCGCCGTCTCGAGGGCCGAACAGGAACCCGTATTCAAGTTCCTCAAGAAGAGGGAAATAGAAGAGAAAAAACAACAATCAAATCAATAATAATTATGGCTACTATTAATTTTGGCGGAGTGGACGAACATGTCGTCACCCGGGAAGAATTCACTTTGGAACATGCACGCGAGGTCCTCAAGGACGAAGTTATCGCCGTTATCGGCTATGGCGTACAGGGCCCCGGCCAGTCGCTGAACATGAAGGACAACGGCTTCAACGTAATCGTGGGCCAGCGCAAGGGAAAGACCTTCGACAAGGCCGTGGCCGACGGCTGGGTGCCGGGCGTGAACCTCTTCGAGATTGAAGAGGCCTGCAAGAGGGGCACTATCATCCAGTTCCTGGTGTCCGACGCCGCCCAGATTGAGGTTTGGCCGGTGGTGAAGAAGCACCTGACCCCGGGCAAAGCCCTCTATTTCTCCCACGGCTTCGGCATCACCTACAACGACCGCACCGGCATTGTGCCGCCCAAGGACGTGGACGTGATTATGGTGGCCCCCAAGGGCTCCGGCACTTCCGTACGCCGCCTGTTCCTGCAGGGCCGCGGCATCAACTCTTCCTTCGCCGTGCACCAGGACGCCACCGGAAAGGCCCTGGAGCGCACCCTGGCCCTGGGTATCGGCGTAGGCTCCGGCTATCTGTTCGAGACCGACTTCAAGCGCGAGGTTTATTCCGACCTCACCGGTGAGCGCGGCACCCTGATGGGCGCCATCCAGGGTATCCTGTCGGCCCAGTACGAGGTTCTTCGCGCCCACGGCCACACCCCGTCCGAGGCCTTCAACGAGACCGTGGAGGAACTGACCCAGTCCCTGATGCCGCTCTTTGCCGAGAAAGGCATGGACTGGATGTACGCCAACTGCTCCACCACCGCCCAGCGCGGCGCCCTGG
The DNA here is from genome assembly GCA_017617475.1 of Bacteroidales bacterium. The sequence goes on along the minus strand of JAFZWC010000044.1, from coordinate 28,103 downwards.
ACTGGATGGGCCCCTTCCACGATGCCACCAAGCCTGTGTTCGAGAAACTGTACCAGCGCGTGGCCGACGGCACCGAGGCACAGATTTCCATCGACGCCAATTCCAAGCCCGACTACCGTGAGGGCCTGGAGAAGGAACTCAAAGCCCTCCGCGAGAGCGAACTCTGGCGCACCGGCGCCGCCGTGCGCGAACTCCGTCCCGAAAACAACAAGTAAGTCATGGACAACAACCGCGTCTATATCTTCGACACCACCCTGCGCGACGGCGAACAGGTTCCGGGCTGCCAGCTTAACACCGTGGAGAAAATCCAGGTGGCCAAGGCCCTGGAAGAGCTGGGCGTAGACGTGATCGAAGCCGGCTTCCCCGTCTCCAGCCCCGGCGACTTCCAGAGCGTGGTGGAGATTTCCAAGGCGGTAACCTGGCCCACCATCTGCGCCCTCACGCGGGCGGTGGAGAAGGATATCGACGTGGCGGCGGAAGCCCTCAGGTTTGCCAAGCGCGGCCGCATCCATACCGGCATCGGCACTTCCGACTACCACATCCGCTACAAGTTCAATTCCACGCGGGAAGAGATTCTGGAGCGGGCTGTGCGTGCCGTAAAGTATGCCCGGAAGTATGTGGACGACGTGGAGTTCTATGCCGAGGACGCCGGCCGTACGGACAATGACTTCCTGGCCCAGGTGGTGGAAGCCGTCATCAAAGCCGGTGCCACGGTGGTAAACATTCCGGACACCACGGGTTACTGCCTGCCGGAAGAATTCGGCGCCAAGATCCAGTACCTCTGCGACCACGTGGACGGCATTGAGAACGCCATCATATCCACCCACTGCCACAACGACCTGGGCATGGCCACGGCCAACACCCTGGAAGGCATCCGCCACGGAGCGCGGCAGTGCGAGGTAACCCTGAACGGCATTGGCGAGCGCGCCGGCAACACCTCCCTGGAAGAGGTGGTGATGATTCTCAAGTCCCACAAGGAACTGGGCCTGGACACGGGCGTCAACACGCGCCGCCTGTATCCGTGCAGCCGCATGGTTTCCAACCTCATGAACATGCCGGTGCAGCCCAACAAGGCCATCGTGGGCCGCAACGCTTTTGCCCACTCCTCCGGCATCCACCAGGACGGGGTGCTCAAGAACGTGCAGACGTACGAGATCATCGACCCTCAGGACGTGGGTATAGACCACAACTCCATAGTCCTCACCGCCCGCAGCGGGCACGCCGCCCTCAAGCACCGCCTGGAAATCCTGGGAGTGAACGTGGAAGGCGAACGCCTGGACCGCATTTACCAGGACTTCCTGCTTCTGGCCGACAAGAAGAAGGAACTGCACGACGACGACATCCTCATGCTGGCCGGGGCCGACCGCAGCGTAGAGCGCCACATCAAGGTGGACTGGCTGCAGGCCACCAGCGGCATAGGGATGAAGCCCGTGGCCTCCATCGGCGTGGACATTGCCGGAGAGAAATTCGAGGCCGCCGCCACCGGCAACGGCCCCGTGGACGCCTCCATCAATGCCCTGCGCCAGATTGTGAAGCGGCAGGTGACCATCAACGAATTCACCATCCAGGGCGTTTCCAAGGGCGCCGACGACTGCTGCAAGGTGCACATGCAGGTGGAGTCGGACGGCGGCATCTACTACGGATTCGGCGCCAGCACAGACATTGTGACCGCCTCCGTGGACGCCTATATTGACTGTCTCAACAAATTTAGCCGATGAATACGCTATTTGACAAAATCTGGGATGCGCACGTGGTGCAGAAGCTGGAGGACGGCCCCCAGCAGCTGTACATAGACCGCCTCTACTGCCACGAAGTCACCAGCCCGCAGGCCTTTGAAGGACTCCGCAGCCGCGGCATCCGCTGCCTGAGGCCGGAGAAGATTGTGTGCATGCCGGACCACAACACCCCCACCCGCAACCAGGACAAACCCATCGAAGATCCTGTATCCAAAAAGCAGGTGGACGCCCTGGCCGCCAACGCGGCCGAATTCGGGCTCACCCATTACGGAATGATGGACCCGCGCAACGGCATCATCCACGTGGTGGGACCGGAGCGGGGCCTGTCCCTGCCGGGCATGACCATAGTCTGCGGTGATTCCCATACCTCCACGCACGGGGCCATGGGCGCCGTGGCCTTCGGCATAGGCACCAGCGAAGTAGAAATGGTGATGGCCTCCCAGTGCATCCTGCAGCAGAAACCCAGATCCATGCGTATCAGCGTTGAGGGTAAGCTGGGTAAAGGGGTCACAGCCAAGGACATAGCGCTGTTTCTGATGAAGCAGATGACCACCAGCGGCGCCACCGGCTACTTTGTGGAGTACGCCGGCGAAGCCGTGCGGGGCCTTTCCATGGAAGGCCGCCTCACCCTGTGCAACCTGTCCATCGAGATGGGGGCCCGCGGCGGTTTCATCGCCCCCGACGAGGTCACCTTCGCCTACCTCAAGGGCCGGGAATTCGCACCCAAGGGGGCCGACTGGGATAAGGCCGTAGCCTTCTGGCGCACCCTCCGCAGTGACGACGACGCCGTCTTCGACAAGGAAATCACCGTACAGGCGGCCGATATCACCCCCATGGTCACCTACGGCACCAACCCCGGCATGGGCATGGCCATAGACGGAACCATTCCGGCCGACGCCACCCCCAAGGCCCTGGACTACATGGGCTTCCAGGCTGGCGAAAAGCTCCTGGGCAAGCCCGTGGACTACGTGTTCCTGGGCGCCTGCACCAACGGGCGCGTGGAGGATTTCCGCGCCTTCGCCTCCGTGGTGAAGGGCCGCCGGAAGGCTTCCAACATTACCGCCTGGCTGGTCCCCGGTTCCTGGGAAGTGCTCCGCCAGATTAAGGAGGAAGGCCTGGACCAGGTTCTGGAGGCGGCGGGCTTCGCCATCCGCCAGCCCGGCTGCAGCGCCTGCCTGGCCATGAACGAGGACAAGATTCCCGCCGGGAAATACTGCGTATCTACCAGCAACCGCAACTTCGAGGGCCGTCAGGGCCCGGGCGCCCGCACCATCCTGGCCAGTCCGCTCACCGCAGCGGCCGCCGCCGTATGCGGAGTCATCACCGATCCAAGGACTTTGTTATGAAACAGAAATTCAACATCATAGAAAGCAACTGCGTTCCCCTTCCCCTGGAGAACGTAGATACGGACCAGATTATCCCCGCCCGATTCCTGAAGGCCACCACCCGCGAAGAATCCTTCTTCGGGGAGAACCTCTTCCGGGACTGGCGCTACCGTCCCGACGGATCGGCCAATCCGGACTTTGTCCTGAACGACCCCCGCTACGCCGGGGCCCGCGTACTGGTGGCCGGCAAGAACTTCGGTTCCGGTTCCAGCCGGGAGCACGCCGCCTGGGCCATAGCCGGTTACGGCTTCCTGGCCGTGATCTCCAGCTTCTTCGCCGACATCCACAAGAACAACGAACTGAACAACTTCGTGCTGCCCGTAGTGGTTTCCGAGGGCTTCCTGGAGCGCCTTTTCGCCTCCATAGCCGCCGACCCGGCCACCCGGGTGCGCATAGACGTTCCCGCCCAGACGGTGACCAACCTGGCCACCGGGGAAAGCGAGTCCTTCGAGATTAACGCCTACAAGAAATACTGCCTGATGAACGCCCTGGACGATATCGATTACCTTCTGGAGCAGAAAGACAAGATTGAAGCCTACGAAAAGAAAGCCCTATGATGGAAGTGATGGACACCACCCTGCGCGACGGGGAACAGACCGCCGGCGTCTCGTTCAATGCGGACGAGAAACTGGCCATTGCCCGCCTGCTGCTGGAAGAGCTGAAGGTGAACCGGATAGAGGTAGCATCGGCCCGCGTCTCCACGGGTGAGAGGGATGCCTGCGCCAAAATCTGCGCCTGGGCCTCTTCTACCGGCCACCTGAGCCAGGTAGAGATTCTGGGTTTTGTGGATAACGGCGCTTCCGTGGAATGGATAGAGGGAGTGGGGGGCCGATGCCTGAACCTCCTTACCAAAGGGTCGCTCCGGCATCTTCGCGGCCAGCTCCGGAAGAGCCCGCAGGAGCACCTGGACGATATCCTGCGGGAGATCGGCCTGGCACGGAAGAAGGGAATGTCGGTGAATGTGTACCTGGAAGACTGGTCCAACGGCATGACGGATTCACAGGATTACGTGTATTTCCTGGTGGATCACCTGAAAGACGCCGGCGTACGGCGCATCATGCTGCCGGACACGCTGGGTGTGCTGAATCCGGAACAGACTTTCCGCTATTGCCTCCTGATGGTAAAACGCTACCCGGATGTCCATTTTGACTTCCATGCCCACAACGACTACGACCTGGCCGCCGCCAACGCTTTTGAAGCGGTGAAGGCCGGCATGAGGGGCATCCACACCACCGTGAACGGCCTGGGCGAAAGGGCCGGAAACCTGCCCCTGGCCAGCGCCGTGGGCATCTTGAACGACCACCTGCGCCTGGATAATTCCCTGAAGGAGAGTTCCCTGATGCACGTGTGCCGCTACGTGGAAACCATTTCCGGAGTCCGCATTCCCTCCAACATGCCCCTGGTGGGCGAATATGTCTTTACCCAGACCAGCGGCGTGCATGCCGACGGGGACAAGAAAGACGGCCTTTACCAGAATGCCCTGCAGCCGGAACGCTTCGGCCGGCACCGGCATTATGCCCTGGGAAAGACCAGCGGCAAGGCCAACATTGTCAAGAACCTGGAGACGTTGGGAATCCAGCTCACGCCCGAGCAGATGAAACTGGTCACCCAGCGGGTGGTGGAACTGGGCGACAAGAAGGAATCCCTCACCCCCGAGGACCTGCCCTTCATCATTGCCGATATCCTCAAGGGCGACCACCCTACCGAGGAAGGCCCCATCCACATTGTGAACTACAGCCTCCAGCTGGCCCGCGGAATGCGCCCGGTAGCCAATCTGCGCATAGAAATCCAGGGAGAGAGCTACGAGGAATCGGCCGCCGGGGACGGCCAGTACGACGCCTTCATGAAAGCCCTCTGGAAGATTTACGACCGCCTGGGCCGCCGGCACCCCCGCCTGACGGACTATGTAGTGAAGATTCCGCCCGGAGGAAAGACCGACGCCCTGGTGGAAACCTCCATCTCCTGGGACCTGGACGGCTATGCCTTCAAGACGCGGGGCGTAGACTCCGACCAGACCGAAGCGGCCATCAAGGCCACCGTTAAAATGCTGAATATCATAGAAAACAGAATAGTATGAAACTGAAAATCGCAACCTTGCCCGGAGACGGAATCGGCCCCGAAGTGGTGGCCCAGGCCCAAAAGGCCGTAGATGCCGTTTGCCGCCGTTTCCATCATGAGGCCGAGTATACCTTCGGCCTGGTGGGCGCCTGCGCCATTGACGACTGCGGCGACCCTTATCCGGAAAAGACGCACCAGCTTTGCCTTCAGAGCGACGCCGTGCTGTTCGGCGCCGTGGGTGACCCCAAGTATGACAACGACCCCACCGCCCCGGTGCGCCCGGAGCAGGGCCTGCTGGCCATCCGCAAGAAACTGGGCCTGTACGCCAACCTGCGCCCCGTGGAAACCTTCTCTTCCCTGGTGGAAAAGTCCCCGCTTAAGAAAGAGTTGGTGGACGGGGCCGATTTCCTGTGCATCCGGGAGCTCACGGGCGGCATGTACTTCGGCGAGAAAGGCAGGAAGGATGGCGGCGACACCGCCTACGACACCTGCATCTACAGCCGCTTTGAGGTGGAACGCATCCTCCGCCTGGCTTTCGAATATGCAGGGCGGCGCCGCAAGCACCTGACGGTGGTGGACAAAGCCAATGTGCTGGAATCTTCCCGCCTGTGGCGCCAGATAGCCCGCGAGATGGAGTCGGAGTATCCGGATATCCAGGTGGATTACATGTTTGTGGACAACGCCGCCATGCAGCTTATCCGCTGTCCCAAGTTCTTTGACGTGCTGGTGACGGAAAACACCTTCGGCGACATCCTCACGGACGAAGCCAGCTGCATTTCCGGCTCCATGGGCCTGCTGGCATCGGCCTCCATCGGCACGCATACCAGCCTGTTCGAACCCATCCACGGTTCCTATCCCCAGGCAGCCGGCAAGAACATTGCCAACCCCGTGGCGGCCATCCTGTCCGCCGCCATGATGTTCGAATATGCCTTCGGCCTCATGGAGGAAGGAAAGGCCATCCGCCAGGCGGTGGCTGCTTCCCTGGAAGCCGGTTACGTTACCGAGGACCTCGCCTCCGGCGGAGTTTCCTACTCCACTGAGCAGGTGGGCGACTGGATTGCAAAACAAATAGAGAAATAATATGAGCAGCATCAATTGGGATACCCTGGGCTTTGACGCCTACCGGACCCGCACCGTTATCGTTTCCCATTACAAAGACGGGGAATGGTCTCCCTTCGAGGCCACGGAAACCTTCTCCTTCACCTTCGACCCCTTCGCCCAGGTCTTCCATTACGCGATTTCCTGCTTCGAGGGTCTGAAGGCCTTCCGCCAGAAGGACGGACGCCTGATTATGTTCCGTCCGGACCAGAACGCCGCCCGCATGCAGCGTACGGCCGATTACCTGGGCATGCCCTGCCCCACCCAGGAAATGTTCATCCAGATGTGCGAGGCCTGCGTGAAGAACAATCTGGAGTTTATGCCGCCGTATGGCCACAGGGCATCCCTGTACCTGAGGCCGCTGCTGGTGGGCATGCACCCGCAGATGCAGCTGGTCCCCTATCCGGAAGCCATCTTCGCCGTCATGTGCGCCCCGGCCGGTTCCTACTACGGGGAGCACCTGAAATCCTTCGCCGCCGTCATTCCCGGCAACTACGACCGCGCAGCTCCGAAGGGTTCCGGAAGCTATAAGATCGGCGCCAACTATGCCGCCACCTTCAAGCCGTACAAGATGGCCCATGACCAGGGCTACACGGAATTGCTGTACCTGAATTCCTCCACCCACCATTACGTGGACGAGTTCGGCTCCTCCAACTTCTTCGGCATCAAGGGGAACAAGTACGTCACGCCCCTATCGAACAGCATACTGCCCTCCATTACCAACAAGACCCTGCAGATTGTGGCAGGCGACCTGGGTATGGAGATTGACAGGCGTCCCATTGCGGTGGGAGAACTGGCCGAATTCGACGAAGCCGGAGCATGCGGAACGGCCGTCGTGATTACGCCCATGTCCCATATAGACATCAAGCCCGTGCTGGAGAAACCGGAAGTGTCCAAGGTATTCCGCTTCCGTCCGGACGGCGAGGTGGGCCCGGTGTGCACCAAACTGTACAAACAGATTACCGGCATCCAGTTCGGCGAACTGGAAGACGTGCACGGCTGGTGCTATCCTATTTAATCGGCATCCCGCAGAACCGGGAACTGATTTCTGAAGGCAAGTAACTCCGGCAGCTGGATTTCAAAGGTGACAAGCTCTTCTTCGTTGTCCTTGCAGCGGGCAAGCACCTGACCTTTCGGCCCCAGGAGCACGCTGTGGCCGGAGTACCGGTTGCCAGGATCGGTTCCCACGCGGTTTACGCCAGCCAGAAAACACTGGTTTTCTATGGCGCGGGCCTTCAGGAGGGCGTCCCAGGCGTCGGTGCGCACGTCCGGCCAGCTGGCCACATAGAGGGCCAGGTCGTACAAGGCCGATCCGTCCGGAAGCAGGCGGTTGCGGCTGAAAACCGGGAAGCGGAGGTCATAGCAGACTTGCAGGAGGATGCGAACACCGCGGAAATCGGCCACAACCGGCTTTTCCCCCGCAGCAAAGGTATGGTGTTCGCCTCCGTAGGTGAAGAGATGATGCTTGTCGTAGTGCACTTCGCTACCGTCCGGATACACAAAGTAAAAACGGTTGCGGAAGGCGCCTTCCGTTTCCACGGCCAGGCTTCCGGCTACGGCACAGTCCCGTGCAGCGGCAATTTCCTTCATGAACTGAAGGCTTTCCCCGTTCTTTTCCGCTATGCCGGCGGGCTCCGTGACAAAACCGGTGGAAAACATCTCCGGCAAAACAATCAGATCGGTGGCCGGAATCCGGGCCAGAAGCTTATGGAGACGGTCCCGGTTGGCGGAAGGGTCCTTCCAGACCGGACTGAACTGTACTAGACTGATTTTCATTTTTAAAAACTATTCCGTACCTTTGTTAGGGTTAGTGCAAATTTAGCAGAATTTGCGTAATTAGTAGTGTATAAAACAAACTTTATGGACCAGTTTACCCAAAAGTATGTAGAGGGTTTCATGGCAGAACTCATTGCCAGAAATCCCGGTGAATCCGAGTTTCACCAGGCCGTCCGGGAAGTTGTGGAGAGCATCGCTCCCTACGTCACGGAGAATCCCCAGCTCATTGACCAGAAAATTCTGGAACGGCTTGTAGAGCCGGAGCGCATCGTCATCTTCCGCGTTCCCTGGACGGACGACCGGGGAGACGTGCACATCAACCGCGGCTTCCGCGTGCAGAATTCCAGCGCCATCGGCCCCTACAAGGGCGGTATCCGCTTCCATCCCAGCGTAAACCTCTCCATCATGAAGTTCCTTGCCTTTGAGCAGACGTTCAAAAACGCCCTCACCACCCTCCCCATGGGCGGCGCCAAGGGCGGCAGCGACTTCAATCCCCGCGGCAAGTCAGATACCGAGGTCATGCGCTTCTGCCAGAGCTTTATGACGGAGCTCTACCGGCACATCGGCGCCAATACGGACGTTCCCGCCGGTGACATTGGCGTAGGCGGCCGTGAAATCGGCTACCTCTTCGGCCAGTACAAACGCCTGAGGGACGAATTCACCGGCACGCTTACCGGAAAAGGCCTCGCCTGGGGCGGTTCCCTGCTGCGTCCGGAAGCCACCGGCTACGGCCTGTGCTATTTTGCCGAGCAGATGCTGGCCACCCGCGGCGAAAGCTTTGAAGGCAAGAAGGTTAACATCTCCGGCGCCGGCAACGTGGCCCAGTATGCGGCCCAGAAAGCCATGCGGCTGGGCGCCAAGGTCCAGACCCTGTCAGATTCCGACGGCTTCATCTACGACCCCGAGGGCCTGAACGAGGAAAAGATGGCCTACGTGCTGGAACTCAAGAACATCCGCCGCGGCCGTATCAAGGAATATGTCCAGAGATACCCGCAGGCCCAATACTTCCCCGGCGAGCGCCCCTGGCGCATCCCGTGCGACATTGCCCTCCCCTGCGCCACGCAGAACGAGATTGAGGAGGCCGATGCCCAGAACATCGTGAAAGGCGGGGCCATTTGTGTGGCCGAAGGCGCCAACATGCCCACCACTCCGGAGGCCATCCGCATTATCCAGGGCGCCGGCCTGCTGTACAGCCCGGGTAAGGCATCCAACGCCGGCGGCGTAGCCACCAGCGGCCTGGAGATGAGCCAGAACTCCATGCGGCAGAACTGGACCGCCGAAGAAGTGGACAACTACCTCCGCCGCATCATGCAGGAGATTCATGCCGCCTGCGTGAAGTACGGCACGGAGGAAGACGGAACCGTTAATTACGTGAAAGGCGCCAACCTGGCCGGCTTTATCAAGGTGGCCCGCGCCATGACAGACCAAGGCTTAGTATAAATGGAAAACACCGCGCTCATGACCAAGCGGATCCGGAGGATCCTGCTGGTCTGCAACAATTTCGACAGTTTCTCCCTGGAAGAGGACGGACGCCTGGACATGCGTATTGCCCGTGAGTATTCCGACCTCAACCTGAGTAATCCGCCGGTCTTTGAGCGCGTATCTTCCACCTCGGAAGCCCTGGAGCGGGTACGCACCGGGGAGCCCTGGGATGTAGTCATAGCCATGTACAACGCCGGCGGGGCCGATGTCTTCAGCTTCGCCCACGGCGTCAAGGAATCGGCCCCTGGAACGCCCATGGTGCTCCTGACTTCCTTCTCCAAGGAAGTTTCCCGACAACTGCGGGACAAAGACCGCAGCTGCATTGACTACGTCTTCAACTGGAACGGCAGTACGGACCTCATCATTGCCATCATCAAGCTGCTGGAAGACAGCCTCAACGCCCCGGAAGACATCCTTCACGCCGGCGTGCAGTGCATTCTGCTGGTAGAAGACTCCGTGCGTTACTACTCCACCTATCTGCCCCTCCTGTACAAGCTGGTGCTGCAGCAGAACTTCGACGCCATCCGCGACGCCCTCAACGAAGAGCAGCAGATTCTCCGGAAGCGGGCCCGGCCCAAGATTCTCCTGGCCACCAACTACGACGACGCCGTAGAGCTTTACAATACTTATAAGGAAAACCTTCTGGGCGTTATTTCCGATATCGGCTTTGTCCTGCACAAAAACGACGACCCTTCCCAGGAGAAACTGGACGCCGGCGTAACGCTGTGCCAGTACATCCGCAGCGACGAACCCCGCATGCCCATCCTCATGCAGAGCTCGCAGGAAAGCATGCGTCCCGTGGCCGAAAGCCTGGGGGCTGGATTCGTCATGAAGCGGTCCAAGACGCTCACCCACGAGGTGGCCGAATACATCGGCCGGGAATTCGGATTCGGAGACTTCGTGGCCACCAATGAAAGGGGCAAGGTCATAGCCCGCGCCAGCGACCTCCAGGGCGTGGAAGAAGTCCTGGAAACCCTGCCGGAAAAGGTGCTGGACAAGCTCCGCAGCAAGAATTACATCTCCCGCTGGATGCTGGCCCGGGGCATCTTCGAGGAAGGCAATGCCATCAAGAGCAGCCGGCTACCCACCGCGGCCGAGTTCCGCGCCATGGCCATCCCGCTCATCCACTCCTACCGGGTGTCGCAGAGCCTGGGGGTAGTGGCCCGCTTCGACCCCGACACATACAACGACACCATCTGGTTCGCGCGTTACGGGGAGGGCTCGCTGGGCGGCAAGGCCCGCGGCCTGGCTTTCCTGAACCACATCCTCTACCAGCACCGGCTGTACGACAAGTGGGAAGGCGTGCACCTCACCGTGCCCCGCACCCTGGTGCTGGCCACCGACTGCTTCGACCGCTTCATCCTGGAAAACGGCCTGCAGTATGTAATCAATTCAGATGTTTCCGACGCGGAGATCCTTTCTGAATTCGTGTCCTCCAACCTGCCGCAGGATGTGGTGGAGGCCCTCCGCGCCTTTATCCACGTGGTGCGCACCCCGCTGGCCGTCCGTTCTTCATCCAAACTGGAAGACTCTTACTACCAGCCGTTTGCGGGAGTGTACTCCACGTACATGATTCCTTCCGTAGAGAACGAGGACCAGCAGCTGCGCCTCCTTTCCAAGGCCATCAAGAGCGTATACGCTTCCGTGTACTACGCCGCCTCCAAGGGCTACATCACGGCCACGGCCAATGTCATCTCCGAGGAAAAGATGGCCATCGTGCTGCAAGAAATCTGCGGCGCCGAGGACCAGGGCTACTTCTTCCCCACCCTCTCCGGCGTGGCACGCAGCGTCAACTATTATCCCATCGGCCACGAGAAGGCCGATGAAGGCATAGCCAAGGTGGCCTATGGCCTGGGCAAGGCCGTGGTGGACGGCGAGCAGGTGCTCCGCTTCTCCCCCGCCTATCCCAAGCACGTACTGCAGACTTCTACGCCCGAACTGGCCATGCGCGACACCCAGAAGGTGATGTACGCGCTCAATCTTCAGCCGGAGAAGTTCAAGACCAGCGTGGACGACGCCGTGAACCTGGAACGCACGGACATATACGACTGCAGCAAGTTCAAATCTTTTGGCCGAGTGGTTTCCACCTACGACTACGAAAATCAGCGCATGGTGGACTCCCCCATGGCCAACGGTCCCAAGGCCGTCACCTTCGCCCACATCCTGCGCTACGGCACTTTCCCGCTGGCCGACATCGTTCAGACACTCCTGGACATCTGCTCCAGCGAGATGCAGGGCGGCGTGGAAATAGAGTACGCCGCGGAACTCTCCACCGGCGTTTTCAACGCGCTGCAGGTTCGGCCCATCTCTTCCGACAGCCTGAGGGCCGACGTGGACTGGCGCACGGTGGACTGCTCCAACGCCCTGGTGCAATCCGAAAGCGCCCTGGGAACCGGCTGGCTCGCCGGCCTCAAGGATGTAATCTACTTGAAGGCCGATACCTTTGACAAGATGAAAACGGTGGAAATGGCTGCCGAACTGCGCACCCTCAACGCCCAGCTAAGGACCGAGGGAAGGCAGTACGTCCTCATCGGCTTCGGCCGCTGGGGCTCCAGCATCCCTACCCTGGGCGTGCCGGTAGTCTGGAGCGACATCTCCGAGGCCAAGGCGCTGGTGGAATGTTCCCTGCCGGACTTCCGCGTAGACCCCAGTCAGGGCACGCACTTCTTCCAGAACCTCACCTCCTTCAATGCCGGCTACGTGAACGTGGATCCCTATTCCCGCCCCGGCGACAGCATGGACCTGAGCGCCCTGGACGCCCTCCCCGCCGTCTTCGAGTCCCAGTGGCTCCGCCACGTCCAGCTCCCCGACCCCCTCACCGTCTGCATAGACGGCAAGGCCGGCCGAGCACTCATTAAACTCTAGTTAGCCTTTTCCTTCGGGAAGTGGATTTCGGAGGTACGTCCCTTCGGGACTATCCCTCCCACCGCTTCGCGGCGGGCCCCTCCCGTTCACGAGCCACGGGCGGCTACGCCTCCGAAACCCACATTCCCTTCGGAAAAGGCAATCCCAAATAAACAGAAAAGTTGTATTGTTTCGCTGCTCTTTTCAGTGGAAACCCACAATCGTACCCCTAAAACAACACAACTTTTCAACCGATTGTTGGAAATCAGCAAAGTGCGAACTAACTTGAGGCGTATGAAAGTGATTAGTCGTTTCTTTGATGATATAAGAATATTTCTTATATTTGCAGCAAACACAGTTCTTATGAAAACCACAACTGTTGCTTTGGGCTCTCATTTTGATGAGTTTATTCAGACCAGTGTTAAAGGCGGGCGTTATACCAATGCCAGCGAGGTCATTCGTGCCGGACTCAGAAGACTGGAAGAAGACGAACAAAAGATTGCTGCTCTCCGTGCTGCCATCGAAGAAGGTGAGAATAGCGGATACATCGAGAACTTCGACTTTGACGCTCACTTGAAAGAATTGATGGCAAAACGGGAGAACAATGGGTAAGTATTCTATTTCCCAAAAGGCTCTTACCGACCTGGACGGTATTTGGGATTATACAATTGAGCGCTGGTCTGAAGAACAGGCCAAAATTTACTATCAACAGCTATCTCTGGCCATACAATGCATTTCTGATCTTCCTGTATTTGCCGTTCAGAACTACAACGCCATCAAGCCCGGCTTACTCGGCTATCATGTCGGCCACCACATCATTTTCTTCAAACGAAAGGAAGACGGCAGCATCTGGGTAGACCGCATCCTTCACGAGATGATGGACTTCCAAAGACACTTTGATTGACAGAAACATATCGAGTTATGTATATTTGCACTCGTATTTCGCTATTTGTATGAGAAAACTGTTTTGCATACTGCTGGCCTTATTGTTATGTCCTCAATTGATCCAGGCGCAAAAAACCTTTGAACCAGAAGAAGGATGCTTGAATATCATAGAAATTTCTGCCGGCCCAAGAATAGGCTCAAGCGGCAGTGAAATCTATTCGGCCCATTACATGCATGAACGGTTTTTCACTGAACAACTGAGCGCGGGCGGAGGAATTGCGTTTGGTTATTACAATCAATACGCATTCTCCTCCGTACCCGTCTATCTCAGTGCTCATTATTTCTTTCTTGACAACGCCTTTTCGCCGTTTGTCAATTTTCGGGTGGGCGGTTTCTTTCCACTGTCCGGCAACCAAGGGGGGATTAGTCTATACTTGGCTCCCATCGCGGGTCTGAAGATGCACTTAACACCCCACTTCGGTGTGCTGGCGTCTGTTGGAGACAACGCTCAACTGATTCGTGTTTTTGACGCCAGTCAAAATAGTTATCAGAGACGGCTGATTCATAACCTGACCATCAGCGTCGGAGTGTGTTTTCAGATTCCGGGGTGGTAGTTTAAAAGGTATAACCTATTTTGGGGCCAATTGTGAAATTGACTTTCTTCTGGTCGGGGTGGTTGTAGTAGCTGAACTTGACCGGCTGAATATCCATTGAAACACCGAGATTCAATTTCCCGCAGTTCTTTTTCTTGCCAAGATGCAGGGATGCTCCTACGCCAATGGAAGTATATACGTTGCCTTTTATACCCAGGGAATGGTCCAAATCCCTCAGGTATTCGAACTCACTGAGGTCTAAGCCGTACATGGTGCCACCTTCTGGACCGGTTAGCGCAAACGGATTAACGCCGTATGAAATGCTGGAATTGGAGAAGAAGGCATATCCCAGTCTGGCATCCACATAGGGAGTCCATCTAAGGTTGGGCAGGAAGTCATAATGGGCATAAACGAAAGGACGGAAAGCCTGATAGGGATTAGTGATGATATATACGTCATCAATTCCACTGGGGACGTCCCATCGGCCCTGAAACCTGGCATAATTCAAACCGGCGCCAACCGATAAAGAGTTACTTGCCTTATAACCTCCGAATACACTAAAACTGTAATTGTTGTTTTCTTGATTCTTTTTTCCGAAACCAAACGATCCATCCGCTCCGATTTCAAACTTTCTGATTTCCTGGGCATTCAGGCTGGGGATAAGGAGCAAAGCTCCAAGCCATAAAATGAGAATTCTTTTCATGTTTTTCTTTTCAATCTTTCTTTCACTATAAATCCAGAACATGTTCTGGGCCCGTGTAACGCATATTTCATGCCACACGCAGCAAAAAGAAAGACGATATTACAGGGACGCCTTGAGGGCTTCGGCGCAGTTGATGCCGTCGAGGGCCGAGGAGACGATGCCACCGGCGTAGCCGGCGCCTTCGCCGCAGGGGTAGAGGCCGGGGACGGAGACGTGCTCCAGCGTTTCGGGGTTGCGGGGCAGGCGCACGGGAGAGGAGGTGCGGGACTCCACGCCAAGCAGGAGGGCGTCGTTGGTGTAGTAGCCGTGCATCTGGCGGTCTACCTGGGGGAAAGCCCGACGCAGGCGCTTGGAAACGTGCTCCGGAAGCAGCTCATGCAGCGGGGCCGATAAGGCGCCGGGATGATAGGACGTCTTGGGGAGGTCCTTGGACTCGATGCCGCGGCAGAAGTCTTTCATGCGCTGTGCAGGCGCTGTGAGGGGATGCATGGCGCCGTGGGTGCTTGCCCACTGGTACATGGCGCGCTCCACATCCCGCTGGAAATCCATGAGGGCGAAGGGGCCTTCGTATTCGGCCGGCTGGTCTCCGGGTTCAATCTGTACCACAACACCCGCATTGGCCCATTTGGAGTTACGGGCAGCGTTGGACATGCCGTTCAAAACAACCGTTCCGTCCTCGGTGGAAGAGGGCACCAGGATGCCGCCGGGGCACATACAGAAGGAGAACACGCCGCGTTCCTCTACCTGCTGAACGAAGGAATATTCGGCCGTGGGCATAAACGGCTGGTACTTGCCGTGATAGCGAATCTGGTTAATGAGCCACTGCGGATGCTCCACGCGCACGCCCAGGGCAAAGCCCTTGGCTTCCAGCGCCCAGCCCTTGGCCTGGAACAGTTCATAGATATCCCGTGCCGAATGGCCGGTGGCCAGAATAATCCTGGTTGCCCTATATTCCGCGCCGTCGGCACAAGTTACGGTAAAGCCATTATCGGCCTTCACGATCTCCGTAACCCGCGAATCGAAGTGATACTCCCCCCCATGGTCCAGGATGCACTGGCGGATGTTCTTGACCACTTCCGGCAGGCGGTCGGTGCCAATGTGGGGGTGCGCGTCAATCAGAATGTCCGGCGAGGCGCCGAAGGCCACCAGCCGGTGCAGCACCTCGCGGATGTCCCCGCGCTTGGAAGAGCGGGTGTACAGCTTGCCGTCGCTGAAGGCGCCGGCGCCGCCTTCTCCATAGCAGTAGTTGGAATCGGGATCGATGACGCCCTTCATGGAGAGCGCAGCCATGTCTACCTTGCGGCGTTCCACGTCCTTTCCGCGCTCCAGCACAATGGGCTTTAATCCCAGCTGGAGCAGCTTCAGGGCGGCAAACATGCCGGCCGGACCGGCGCCAATCACCAGCACCGGGACGGCCTTGGAGACCTCCTGGTAAGGCGCCACCTTGTACGGCTCGTAGGCCTCGTTCTGCCGGTACGCCTGCACGCGGTAGCGGTACAGGATGTCCTGCCGCGCGTCAATGCTGCGGCGGGTCACTTCCACGTGGCCCACCAGTTCCGGCTTCACGCCCAAGGCCTTGGCGGCCGCCTCGCGGAGCTCTTCGGCCGTCAGTTCCTTTCCAACTTTCTTGGCTATTTCAAATTCTTTCACGCGTCCAATTCCGCTAACGCGAAGTCATAGGCACCTACGGAGATGGCGGTGGAAGTGCCAATCTTGTCTATGCAGATACCGATACGCTTCTGGGGGTCGTAGGTGACGGTCTTGTCCGTTCCGTAAACCTTGAGTTCGCGGGCCTCGCCCTTCGCGAACTGGGCGAATTCGGTCTCGTCGTCCAGGTTGTAAACCTTCATCTGAACGCGCTGCAGCACGTCTCCACCCAGGGTGCGCACAGTGCCGCGCATCTCTTCCAGCAGGGCCGGCATAAAGAACTTGGCCGATGCGGAAATACCGCCGCCGATGACCACGAGGCCGTCCATGAGCTGGGCCGCCTGGGCGATGGCAAGACCGGCCACATGTCCCATCTCGGCGAAGGCGGCCAGGGCTGCCTTCTGGTCTCCGGGACGCTTGCCGTCGGCAATGTCATAGATATCCTTGGGGGTGAGGCTGGCGTCCTGTACGCCGGACTGCTCGGCATAAACGCGCTTGACGGCGCGGATGGCGATGCTGTCTTCCAGGATGATGCCGTTGATATGCGGGTTGGGAAGGCAATACGTCTCTACGCAGCTGTTGTCTCCGCGGTTGAGCTGGCCGTTGATAACGCATCCGATGCCGCAGCCGGTACCGAAGGTGTAACCAATCAGGTTGCGGAAGCGCTTGCTGCTGCCGGCTTTCTCCAGTTTCTCGTTTACCTCGGGCAGGGCGCCACTGAGGGCTTCGCCGAAGGTGAAGAGGTCGCCGTCGTTATTGATGTAAACGGGAATGCCGAAAACCTCGTGCAGGTACGGACCCAGAGCCACGCCTTCGCGGAAGGAAGGGAAATTGGGCAGGAAACCGCCGATAATGCCGGCCGGATAGTCCGCCGGGCCCGGGAAGGCGAAGCTGATGGCCACGGGCTTAGTATCTCCCAACTGGTTGATCACGGTCTTGAAACCGGTGACCATGGTCTCCAGGCACAGATCCAGGTCGTTGGCGTTGGAAGGAAGGGTGATAGTATCCAGAATGAATTCTTCTCCCTTCATGGCGTTGAAGCGCAGCGAATTGCCGCCTGCATCCAGGGTGAGGACCACGCGGGCGTCGTTTTTATATTTTCCCATAAGTGTTTTGGTTATTTCGTTCTATCCTTCAAATATCGGAAAAAAACGCGAAAAACCAAAGGGAGAGGGCCTAGAAATCGGCCATGCGGGACACGGGAGCCACGTCCAGAGGGGTGCGGACGCCGGCCTTGTACTGGAACCAGCCGGCCACGGCAATCATGGCGGCATTGTCCGTGGTGAACTTGAATTCCGGCAGATAGGTGTTCCAGTGGCGCTTCTCCCCTTCGGCCACAATCCTTTCGCGCAGGCCGCTGTTGGCCGATACGCCGCCGCCTATGGTAATTTCCCGGATTCGGGTCTCCTTGGCGGCGCGGATGAGCTTGGTCATGAGAATGTCGATGAGCGTCTTCTGGAAGCTGGCGCAAAGGTCTTCCTTATTGTTTTCCAGAAAGTTAGGGTCTTTGGCCATCTCGTCCCTCACGAAATACAGCAGGGAGGTCTTGATGCCCGAGAAACTGTAGTCCAGCCCCGGGATATTGGGCTTGGCAAAATGGAAACGCTCGGGGTCTCCCAGTTTGGCCAGTCTGTCGATGACGGGACCGCCGGGGTATCCCAGGCCCAGCATCTTGGAGCATTTGTCGAAGGCCTCGCCCACGGCGTCGTCTATGGTCTGGCCCAGAATCTCGTATTCCAGCGGGCTGTTTACCTTGACTATCTGGGAGTTACCGCCGGAAACCAGCAGGCACAGATAAGGGAAGGAAGGCTCGCGCACCGGCACGTCTGGCTGCCGAACGAAGTTGGCCAGGATATGGCCCTGCAGGTGATTCACCATGACCATGGGAATATCCAGAGAAAGCGACAGCGCCTTGGCGAAGGAAGTGCCCACCAGCAGCGACCCCAGCAGGCCGGGACCGCGGGTAAAGGCAATGGCCGACAAGTCGGAGGCTTCCACCCCGGCGCGGCGCAAGGCTTCCGAAACCACAGGAACAATGTTCTGCTCGTGGGCACGGGAGGCCAGCTCCGGAACCACCCCGCCGAAATCCTTGTGCACCTGCTGCGAGGCAATCACGTTGGAAAGCAGCACACCATCCCGCAGGACGGCAGCGGAAGTGTCGTCGCAGGAGGATTCTATGCCCAGGATGATATCGGCCATGGTTCGCAAAATTAAGCGTGCAAAGATACAAAATTATTGTTAATTTTGTAGGATAATGAAGAAAGGCCTCAAGATAACGGTTTGGATCCTCACCCTGCTGGCGGTTTTGCTGCTGGCCGGCCTGGTGGCCATCCAGTCCCCCGCTGTCCAGACGGCCCTGGGAAAGCGCATCATCGAACGCTTTCAGAAAAACACCGACGCCACCATCCGGTTCAAGGACATCTCCATCCGACCCACCGAAGCCATCCTGCTCCAGGGGCTGGTGGTGCTGGACAATAAGCCTTACGTCCCCGACCTGGACACCCTCCTGTACGTGGACAACCTCTCCGTAAAGTTCTCCCTGCGGGGCCTCATCAACGGAAAGGGCGCCTATGCGCGACGGCTTCGCCTCAGTGGCGGCGGCTTCAACCTGGTGATGGAGCCCCATCCGTATAAACCCGGCAAAAGCACCACCAACATACAGCGCATTTTCGGCCTCATCTCGGCCGAAGAAAAGGAATCCAGCGGCTACCCCACCTGGGGCAAGCTGCTCACCGCCCGCCAGGTGGACCTGGAGAACCTCACCTTCCGCATGGAAAACGTCCCGGCGGCCCGGCGCAGGGAGGCACGCGGCAGCGTGACCAAGGAAGGCGTCATTGACTGGAACCACCTGAGCGTCCTGCTGGAGAAGGGCCACGTGGACAACCTGAAGATAGCCGACAACCTCATTACCGGCCAGAACACCGCCCTGCAGTTCCTGGAAAGGATCACGGGCCTTCATTTCCAGGATGTATCGGCCCAGAGCTTCCGTGTGGGAGAGGCCCTGGTGGAAATCAAGGACCTGCACGCTACGGACGGCTATACCGACGTAAACCTGGACCACTACAACATGGAAGGTAACCTGGACGACGATTATGACGACTTTACCAACCGCGTGGTCATTGACGGCCAGCTCCGGGACGGCTGCCTTGTGGATATGGGAAAAACCATCTACCACTTCGCCGGCGTGGAAACCACTTTCCGCGGATACGCCAAGGGAAAGGTGCACGGCACGGTGAACAACCTCTTCCTGGACAACATTACGGCCGATGACGCCGACAACGGCGTACGCGTTTGCGTAAACGGCAATATCAAGGATGTGGAGGATGAAGGCAGCGGCACCTACAACATCACGGTGAAGGAAGCCAGCTTCGACCTGGACGGCCTGGCGGGCTTCGTGAAAGCCTGGGCGCCCAAGACGGACTTGAACCTCAAGAGCATAGCCCCCGGCGAGCGCTTTACCTTCGAAGGCCACGTGGAAGGCCCCCTGAACGACCTCGGCGTCAACGGCCAGATTCTCTCCGAAATAGGCAGCATCTTGGCCGATGTCCATCTCCGGAACGTGGTGGACGACACCCGGGACATGGAGCTGGGCGGCCGGGTAAGCACCTCCAACCTCCATCTGGGCAAGGTGCTGGGAACGGAGTCCCTGGGGCCGCTCACCATGCGCACCAGCCTGGACGCCGCGTTCCGCGACAACGGTGGCATAGACGTGCAGCTGGACACGCTCCAGATTGCCCGTCTGCAGGCGCTGGATTACGATTATTCGGGCATATCGGCCCATGGCACCTATAAGGACGAGTCGCTTGGCGCCACCCTCGTCTCCAACGACCCCAACCTGATGCTGAACTTTGACGGCAGGCTGGACCTGGGAGACAGGCAGGATGCCCTCTACCGTTTCAATCTGGACCTGAAGAAGGCCAATCTGGCCGCCATCCACGTGGACAAGCGCGACGTGGCGGGAGTTAGCCTCAAGGTGGATTCCGACATCCGCAGGGCCGATGCCGACAACCTGAACGGCAAGGTCACCGTAAGCGGCATCACGCTGGAGAGCCAGGACGGCGTCAAGCGGGTGGGAGACCTCCACGTCCAGGCCACCCAGAAAGACAGCCTGCACCGCATCACGCTCCAGTCCGAAGCCCTTGAGATGCTGTTCCTGGGCTCACAGTCCGTGTTCCAGTTCGTCAAAGACCTCAAGGACATCTTCATTGCCGGCGAGCTGCCCGCCCTGCTGGGAGAACCGGCCCGGCCGTGGAACGGCGCCAGCTACCAAGTATCGGCCCAGGTGCTTAAGGCACAGGACCTTATCACCTTCCTGGTACCGGGCCTGTACATAGAGAACAAGACCCGCGCCACCCTGAGCGTAGGAACCAGCGGCCTGCTCCTGGGCAACGTAACCTCCGGGCGCCTGGCCATGAACAACCGTTTCATCAAGGACTTCCGCCTGGAAGCCAACAACCGGGGCAGCGCCCTCAATACCTTGGTTACGGGCGGAACCCTGGACCTGGGCGGCACCCAGCTGCTGAACAACCGGATAGCCCTGATGGCCCAGGACAACCACGTGGAACTGGGCTATGCCTTCGATAACCAGGACGACGGAAAAACATACGGGGACGTGCTGCTAAAGGCCGATTTGTCCCGCAAAGAAGACCAGCTGGCCGTCAAGGGCCGGGTACATCCCTCGGTATTCAGCTTCAGCGGCGGTGAGTGGCACCTGAAGTCGCAGGACATCGAATACAGAACCGGAGACATCCAGGTGCGTGACCTCCAGGCCACGCACGAGCGCCAGTCCCTCATCATAGACGGCGGCCTTCGCAACAACCATACGGACACCCTGAGGGTACGCATGGACCAGTTCGACCTGGCCCTGCTGAACACCATCACGGGCGGCACACCGGACTTGAAGGGCCTCGCCACCGGCCGTGCCACCCTCATCTCCCCCACCGTTCCCGCTCCGGGCCTGATTTCCGGCATCACCTGCGATTCCGTCTACGTGTCCGGCAAGCCCCTGGGCACCCTGCGTCTGGTAAGCAACTACGACGACGCCAACAAGCGCTTCACGGCCATGGTCCGCAACCTGCTCAACGGCCGAAGCTCCATAGATGCCAGCGCCTTCCTGGTTCCGGCCACCCGCGAACTGGGCGTCCTGGTCCTGATGGACAAGTTGGAACTGGGTTATGCCCAGCCCTTCCTTTCCAGCGTCTTCTCGGAATTCCAGGGGGCGCTGAGCGGCATGGCCAATGTGAGCGGAACCCTGGACAAGATGCACTTCGGCAGCGAAAATCTGCGCATAGAGGACGGCTCCCTTACCCTGGATTTCACCCAGGTGCCCTATGCCGTGGAAGGCAACCTGGAGCTGGACGACAATGGCCTCTACTTCAAGCCCTTGAGACTGAGCGACCGGGAGGAAGGCAGCGGAACGGTCCAGGGCGGCATCCTTTTCAACGATTTCAAGAACATCGGCCTGGACGTACATGTCCGGTTTAACCAGATGCACGCGCTCAATATGCCTCCCGACCCCGACATGTCCTTCTTCGGCAATGTTTACGGCAACGGCCGCGTAGATGTGACGGGAGACCTGAGCAAGATTCAACTGGACATTGACGCCACCACCCGTTCCGGCGAGGTCCACATTCCTCTGGGCTCCACGGGAGGAGACCGTTCCCGCGAGCTCCTCACTTTCAGGGAGGAAGCCCCGGAGGGAGAAGACCCGTACGAGCAGATGGTCAAAAGTGGCCGGACCACCCCCACCCGCAGTCAGGGATCGGAGCTGAACGTTAACGTCCGGGTACGCGCCACGCCGGACGCCCAGGTATACATAGACGTGGACAACGAGAGTTCGCTCACCGGCAGGGGCCAGGGCACCGTGGACCTGGTGAGCAAGTCCCGCCAGGGCCTGTTTACCATCAACGGCGACTACACGCTTAACTCCGGCAGCTTCCACTTCAGCGCCATGAGCCTGGTGAGCCGCGACTTCACCATCCAGGACGGCAGTTCCGTCCGCTTCAACGGAGATGTGATGAACACGGACCTCAACGTGAACGGCCTGTATGTGACCAAGGCCAGCCTGTACAACCTCACTGCCGATGAAAGCGCCACCAGTCGCCGCACGGTGAACTGCGGAATAAGCATCACCGGCAAGTTGAGCAACCCGCAGCTGGGCTTCAGCATTGACATCCCGGACCTGAACCCCGCCGTCCAGGCGCAGGTGGAAGGGGCCCTCAACACCGAGGACAAGATCCAGAAGCAGTTCGTCTACCTGCTGGTGGCGGGCAGCTTCCTGCCGGCAGAAGACTCCGGAATCAGCATCGGCGGCAGCGACGTGCTGTTCTCCAACGTGTCCAGTATCATGTCCGGCCAGCTGAACAACATCTTCCAGAAACTGAACATTCCCCTGGACCTGGGTCTTAACTACAAGAACACCCAGGCCGGCAACAATATCTTCGACGTGGCTGTGAGCACGCAGCTGTTCAACAACCGCGTGGTGGTGAACGGCACGGTGGGCAACCGCGAGAACCTGGCCGGCGTCTCGGCCAACCAGGTGGCCGGCGACGTAGACATCGAAATCAAGCTCAACCGCAGCGGCTCCCTGCGCCTGAGCCTGTTCACCCATTCGGCCGACCAGCTGTCGGCCTTCCTGGACAACAGCCAGCGGCACGGCGGCGGTATTGCCTACCAGATGGAATTCAACACTTTCCGGCAGCTGTTCCGGGATCTGTTCAGCAAGCGCCAGACGCGCGAGCAACGGGCCCAGGACGAGGCCCGCCGCCCCGCAAATAACGTAACCCTGCAAATTGACGAAACCGGTAAAGCCCATGTCCAACAACGGTAAACTCTACCTCATTCCCACGCCCCTAGGCGAAGGGGATCCGGCACAGGTGCTGCCCGCATCGGTGCTGGAGGTCATTCCCACCCTCACCTGCTTCGTGGTGGAGGAGGTGCGTACCGCCCGCCGCTTCCTGTCGGCCGCAGGGCTCAAGGGCCAGATTGGAGGCTTGGAGTTCCACGAACTCAACGAACACACGGACCCGGCGCAAGTGGAAAGCTTTGCCCAGCTCTTCGCCGATGGCCGGAACGTGGGCCTGCTGTCGGAAGCCGGGCTTCCCGCCGTGGCGGACCCCGGTGCCCTCCTGGTGGCCCTGTGCCACCGCCAAGGCATAGAGGTAGTCCCCCTGGTGGGGCCCTCGTCCCTTATGATGGCTCTCATGGCATCGGGCCTCAACGGCCAGTCCTTCGCCTTCGCGGGCTACATCCCCGCCAAGACGGAAGAGCGCCGCGCCGCCCTCCGCAATCTGGAGAAAAGATCGGCCAGCGCCCGCCAGACCCAGATTCTCATAGAAACTCCGTACAGGAACGATTCCCTGATGGCAGACATGCTCTCCTGCCTTTCCGGAAACACCCGCGTATGCGTGGCCGTCAACCTCACCTGTCCGGACCAGTACATTTGCACCCGCACGGTAGCCCAGTGGAAACAGCATCCCGTTACCATAGGCAAAAGACCGTGTGTTTTTCTGATTCTAAGCGCATGAAAATAGCCTTCACCACCCTGGGCTGCAAGCTCAATTACGCAGAAACCTCTACCTACGAAAGGGGCTTCCAGGCCGCCGGGTGGGAGGTGGTGCCCTGGACCGCGCAGGCCGATGTCTACCTCATCAATACCTGCGCCGTCACCGAAACGGCCGAGAAGAAGTCCCGCAACCTCATCCGCCGTGCCCACAAAACGGCCCCTGAGGCCCGCATAGTGGTCACCGGCTGTTACGCCCAGCTCCGCAAGGACCAGCTCCTCTCCATAGACGGAGTCTGGAAGGTCTTCGGGGCCGACGAGAAAAAACAGATCCTGACTCTAGCGGAGGAGGGAGGTACCCCCCGGGGGGCTTGTCCACCCCCGGACATTGAGGGGGCTCTGCCCCCTACTATCCCCCGCGGCCTTTCCTCCCTCTACGATTTTGCCTCGCGGCAAAATCCCGGGTACGGCCGGGCGCCTGATGGCGCCATATTACCTGCCCACGGGGCCGGAGTGGAGCGAAGCGGAACGGAGTCCCCCCGGGGGGTACCTTCCTCCTCCGATACATTAGGAGCTTACTCTTCCGGCGAGCGGACGCGGAGTTTCCTGAAGGTTCAGGACGGGTGCGACAATTTCTGCGCTTACTGCACGGTGCCTTTTGCCAGGGGCAGGAGCCGGAATATAGCCATCTGTGAGGTGGTGAAGATGGCGCAGAGCATTGCGGCAGAAGGGGTGAAGGAAGTGGTGCTCACCGGAGTGAACACGGGTGACTTCGGCCGGACTACCGGAGAGACTTTCCTGGACCTGCTGAAGGCGCTGAACCAGGTGGAGGGCATTGAGAGGTACAGGATTTCGTCCATTGAACCCAACTTAATTACGCCGGAGATTGTTGACTGGATTGCTTCCGGGACCAAGTTCCAGCGGCATTTCCATATTCCGCTGCAGAGCGGCAGCGACACGCTGCTCAAACGCGTGGGCCGGAGGTATGACACGGCACTGTTCGCCTCCCGCATCGACTACATCCGCCAAGCTATGAACCGGCCCGGGGAACCGCAGGTATTCTTCGGCATTGACGTGATCGTGGGCCTTCCGGGCGAGACGGAGGAATTGTTCCAGGAAACATACGACTTCCTGAAAAACCGCATCAAACCGGCCTTCATCCACGTTTTCCCTTACTCCCGGCGTCCCGGTACGCGGGCTGCGGAATGGAAGGACCAGGTGAAGGACAGCCTCAAGACCGAGCGCGTGGCCCGGTTGGAAGCCCTGTGCGAGCAGTTGCATCAGGAGTTCGTGCAGGCCAACAAAGGCCTTAAGGAGACCGTACTGTGGGAGTCGTCGGTAAAAAACGGCGTCATGGGCGGTTATACGGGTAATTACATCCGGGTGGAACGGCCTTTCGACCCCGCACGGGTGAACCAGTTGGAGGAGATAGTGCTATGAGTGTAAAACTGACATTTCTGGGGACGGGAACGTCGCAGGGGGTGCCCATCATCGCCTGCCAATGTCCCGTGTGCCAGTCGGCCGACGAAAGGGACAAGCGCTTCCGCGCATCGGCCTTCGTGCAGATGGAGGGGCTCAACATTCTCATTGACGCCGGTCCCGATTTCCGCTCCCAGATGCTGAGGGCCGACATCCGGCACCTGGACGCCATCCTCCTCACGCACAACCACAAGGACCACACGGGCGGGCTGGACGATGTCCGTTCCTTCAATTACATAGACCGGAAGGCGGCCGAGATTTTCTGCGAAGAGAAGGTCCTGAAAACCCTTCGCAACGACTACGCGTACGCCTTTGCCGATCACAAATACCCCGGTGCACCGGAATGGCACGTTCACCTCATAGACGAGCGGCCTTTCCGGGTAGATTCCCTCTGGAATACCGGAGACCTGGAATGGGTGCACGACAAGGGCTACTTCTACCGCCAGGCCGACGGCAGCCTCCTGCCCTCGGACAATGCCGTGGTGGAGGCGCCGCACGAGGCACCCAACGTGATTCCCATCCGCGGCTTCCACGACCAGATGCCGGTGCTGGGCTTCCGCTTCGGCAACATCGCCTACATCACGGACATGAGCAGCCTCCCGGACAGCGAGATGCCTAAGCTTCAGGGGCTGGAACACCTCACGCTGAACACGGTGGGCTACTACCCCCATCACTCCCATTTCTCGCTGTACCAGGCCCTGGACCTGGCCGACAGGATTGGTGCGCGCCATACCTGGCTCACCCACCTGAGCCACGCCTTCCCCCGGCACCAGCAGTTCTGCGAAGACCTCCGCTCCCTTTGCCGCGAACGCGGCATCCATTCCGACATACAGCCCGCCCATGACGGACTAACCCTCACTGACTAATCCCCAAACCCATATGACACAAGAAGTTATCAACACCATCGACAGCATCCAGGTTAGCCTGAATGCCGGCGGCATGAACACCATCAACGTGATCCTGGCCTTCGTCATGTACGGCGTGGCCCTGGGAATCAAGCCGCAAATCTTTGTAGAAGTGTTCAAGAAGCCCAAGTCGGTGCTGCTGGGCATGCTGTGCCAGCTAATCCTGCTGCCCGCCTTTACGTGCCTGCTGGCCATTCTGCTCACGGGCTGGATTTCGCCCATGATGGGCTTGGGCATGATTCTGGTGGCCGCCTGCCCCGGAGGCAACATCTCCAACTTCATGAGCTCCCTGGCCAAGGCCAACATTGAGCTTTCCGTGAGCCTCACGGCCATTTCCACCGCCCTGGCCGTGGTTCTCACGCCCTTCAACTTCTGGTGCTGGGGTTCCCTGTATCTGCACAGCGCCGCCGTATCGGCCGAGATTCCCACCCTGGTGATTCCCCTCTGGGACGTCTTCAAGACCATCTTCATCCTGCTGGGCATTCCGCTCATTCTGGGCATCCTCACCAGCCAGTACCTTCCCAAGGTGGCGAACGCCCTCAAAAAGCCCCTCCAGTGGCTTTCCATCATCATTTTCGTTGCCATGGTGGTGCTTAGCTTCAGCAGCAACATCGACGCCTTCCTCCTCAGCGTCAAATACATCTTCCTGGTGGTGCTGGTGCACAACCTGATGGCCCTGGGAATCGGCTATTCCGTGGGTACCATCGGCAAGGTTCCCTTCCGCGACCGCCGCACCCTCACCATCGAGACCGGTATCCAGAACAGCGGCCTGGGTCTTGCCCTCATGCTGGGCACTTCCCTCTTCGCCGGTTTTCCGCCCCATGGCGGCATGCTGGTGATTACGGCCTGGTGGGGCATCTGGCACATCATTTCCGGCCTTACCGTGGCCACCGTTTTCAACCGTTGCAAGCACAATGCCTAAAATTTGGGAGCATAACCGCTGGTACAGTTTCCTCCGGCCCTATGTAGACCTCTGCACCCGCGAGAGCTACGGCAGAATCCAGGCCGAAGGGGCACTCCCCGCCGACGGCGCCGTGATCATTGCGCCCAATCACACCAACACCCTGCTGGATGCGCTGGTGGTACTGCAGACGCGCAAGGGCCCCACGGTGTTCGGCGCCCGGGCCGATATCTTCAGAAACCCCACCGCCGACAAGGCGCTCCGCTTCCTGAAGATTCTCCCCATGACGCGCGAGCGGGACGGACTGCGCACGGTGACGGACAACTACAAGACTTTTGACGAAATAGACGATTCCCTGGCCAACGGCGTTCCTTTCTGCATGTTCCCCGAAGGCCGCCACACGCCGGGACGCACGCTTCAGCCCATCCGCAAGGGCACATCGCGCATCGCTTTCCGCAGCGCTGCCCAGCGCCAGACCTACGTGGTTCCCACCGGCATCAACTACGGCGATTTCTTCCATTTCCGCCGGACGGTGCACCTCCAGTACGGAGAACCCATTGACGTAAACGCCTTCCTGGCGCAGAACGCCGGCCTTTCGGAGGCCGAACAGTACCAGGCCTTCCGCGAACTGCTGTACGGCCGGATGAGCGCACTGGTCTGGCCCGACGCCCCCTCCGGCAAGCACCCCCTCTGGAAGCGCATCCTCCTCTTTCCCTTCTGGCTGGTCGCCGCCGTCCTCAGCTTCCCCATGTGGGCCACGGCCGAATTCCTCTGCCACAAGATCAAGGACAAGGCCTTCTGCAATTCGGCCCGCTTTATGGTGCGCCTCCTCCTCTGGCCCCTCATCGGCCTCCTGTGGGCCATCCTCTTCTTCTGCCTGCTGCCCTGGTGGCTGGCCGTCCTGCTGCTTCTCTTCTACATTCCCTCCTACAGCATCTTCTACGAAGGGCTGTTGTATTAGATACAAAAAAAAGAGGGTGACCAAAAAGTCAAATTGACTTAGGTCACTCTCTTTTTTATGTATGGATGAGGAGTCGGAGGAAGGGATGCCCTCCCGGGGGACTCCGTTCCGCTTCGCTCCACTCCGGCCCCTCCCATTGTCTTCTGCGT
>JAFZWC010000043.1 GCA_017617475.1 Bacteroidales bacterium | reverse complement strand
CTGTTCTCTCAAGTAATATATTGCCGTGGTTATAGCGGTGAGGAACCACCTCTTCCCATTCCGAACAGAGAAGTTAAGCTCACCAACGATGATGGTACTGCCCTACCAGGTGGGAGAGTAATTCGCCGCGGTTTTTCGAAGGCCTGACGTCAAACGACGCCAGGCCTTTTTGTTTGTGCCCTTCAGGAAGAACCTCCGGCCGGTACGGACCTTCGGTCCTATCCCTCCCACTGGCTGCGCCAGCGGGCCCCTCCCGTTCACGAGCCACGGGCGGCTACGCCGTCCGGAGGCTCTTCCTTTCGGTCACATCTTAATACATTATTCATTGGGATAAATTTACTATCTTTGTATTCCTTTAGTTTAGATTATGAAGAGAGTCGTTATAACCGGAATGGGAATTTGGTCTTGTCTGGGGGTGACCCTGGAGGAGGTGAGGGATTCCTTGTATAAGGGGAAGAGTGGAATTGTATTGGACCCGGTCCGGAAGGAGATGGGTTTCAGAAGCGGGCTTACTTCCTGTGTGCCGCTTCCGGATTTGAAGAAGGAACTGCCCCGTGCCCAGCGGGTTTATATGCCCGAGCCGGCTTTGTATGCATATTGTGCCACGCGCGATGCCCTGAAGCAGGCTGGTATTGACCAGGACTATCTGGACGCCCACGAAGTGGGGCTTCTGTACGGTAACGACAGCACGGCCAAGGCCGTGTACGATTCTATTGCCAAAATCCGGGAAAAGAACGATACTATGCTCTGCGGCAGCGGTGCCATTTTCCAGAGCATGAACTCCACCGTAACCATGAACCTGGGGGTGATTTTCCGTCTCAAGGGCATCAACCTTACGGTTTCGGGGGCTTGCGCCAGCGGTTCCCATGCCATCGGCTTGGGGGCTTTGCTCATCCAGAACGGTCTGCAGGATATGGTAGTGTGCGGCGGTGCCCAGGAAGTTAATCCGGAGGCTACCGGCTCGTTCGACGGAATATCGGCCTTCTCTACCCGGGAGGACGCTCCGGAAAAGGCCAGCCGGCCTTTTGACCGGGACCGTGACGGCCTGGTTCCGGGCGGTGGTGCTGCCACGGTTATTCTGGAAGACTATGAACATGCCGTGGGGCGCGGTGCTCCCATCATTGCCGAGGTTCTGGGATATGGATTCTCGGCCAACGGTGACCATATTTCCTCGCCCAATGTGGATGGCCCGGCTCGCTCGCTGGAAATGGCCATTCAACGGGCTGGCGTAAGCTTGAAGGAGATTGGCTATGTGAATGCACACGCCACTTCTACGCACGTGGGAGATGCCAACGAGGCCAAGGCTCTGCTTCGCGTACTGGGAGAGAAGACGGTCCCCATTACTTCTACCAAGAGCCAGACCGGTCACGAAATGTGGATGGCCGGCGCTTCCGAGGTCGTTTATTCCATCCTGATGATGAAGAATGACTTCATTGCCGGAAACATCAACTTTGAGAATCCGGACGAGGACAGCTGCCATCTGTGGATTCCCAGCCAGACACTGGAAACACACTTTGACACCTTCCTGTCCAATTCCTTCGGTTTCGGCGGCACCAATTCTACGCTTATAGTCAGAAATGTCTAAACAGGTTCTCATTATTGGCGGTGGCCTCGGCGGCCTGTTCTGCGGTAAGCTTCTTACCCGCGAGAGGTGGTCCGTGACCATCCTTGAGCAGGGGATGCAGGCAGGCGGTGCGCTCCAGACCTTCGTCCGTGAGGGAATCCGTTTTGACACAGGCTTCCATTCCGTGGGAGGCATGGGCCCTGGCGAACCTCTGCGCAAAATCTTTGAAACCTTCGGCCTGAATTACCTCCCGTGGGTTAAATGTGGCGAAGACGAATGCATTGACGGAGGCCCTTTTATGCGCCTTTCGTCGGGCACCGTGGACGAATTCAACCACGTGGCCAAACCTTATGTGAACAGCACCTGGCGCCTCAAGGGAGGCGGAAAGACCTTGGTGGACGCTCTGACCAAGACGCAGGACATCCGCCTGGGAAAGAAGGTGGTGAGCATTGATGACCGCGAAGTCCTTTGCTCCGATTCCAGCACGTTCAGGGCCGATTATATCATATCGGCCATCCATCCGCGCGTGACCTTCGACATGCTCAAGGACCATGTGCGCTCGTCGTATCTCAAGCGCCTTTCCAAGCTGGAGGACGGCCCCGGCGTGGTTACGCTCAACTGCAAGCTTCGTGAGGGAATGCTGCCCTGGCAGGACCACGAGATTTTCATCGGCGACAAAGTCATGATCCATTATGGGGAGGCCGATGCCGACGGTTTCTCCCGCAGCCTGGATTTGCTGGGCTTTGCGCCCATCACGCCGGAGGAGATAAAAGAAACGGCTGCCACGCGCCTTCCGGACCTCACTTACGCCATTGACAAATACTGGGTGAGTACTCCCGAAACCTGGGAGCGTTATACCGGCACACCCGGAGGTACGGCCTTCGGCCTCAAGAAGTACACCCAGGCCGATTATCTCCCTCCGGAGACGCCCCTTCCCTGGCTCTACCTGACGGGACAGAATATTGGTCTGCATGGTGTTCTGGGTACGTGCGTCAGTGCTATTAATACCTGTAAAGCATTAACTTCCAAAGAGTAAGATATGAAAGTTGCCCTTGTTACCGGCGGCAGCCGCGGGATTGGCCGTGCCATTTGCCAGGAACTCCACAAGAGGGGGTATTACGTGCTCATCAATTATGTGTCCAACCAGGCGGCGGCCGAAGAGGCGCTGGCCCTGGTAGAAGGGGAGGGAGAGCTGATGAAGTTCGATGTGGGGAATCCGGAGGCCGTGAAATCGGCCATTGAAGGCTGGCAGGCAGCCCACCCTGACGATTACATTGAGGTGCTGGTGAACAATGCCGGTATCCGTAGGGACAATCTCCTCATCTGGCTGGAGCCCGAGGAGTGGCACAAGGTGATTGACACCAACTTGAATTCCTGGTACTATACCACCCGTGCTGTGCTGCAGCCTATGCTGTTACACAAGTTTGGCCGTATTGTGAACGTGGCATCCCTAAGTGGTGTCAAGGGCCTTCCGGGCCAGACCAATTACTCTGCCGCCAAGGGCGGTCTCATTGCCGCCACCAAGGCCCTGGCGCAGGAAGTGGCCCGTAAGAATGTGACTGTGAACGCCGTGGCGCCCGGCTTTATAAAGACCGATATGGTGGAAGGACTGGACGAGGACACGCTCAAGAAGGATATTCCCGCCGCCCGCTTCGGCAATCCCGAAGAAGTGGCGGCCGTGGTGGGATTCCTGGCTTCGCCGGAAGCATCCTATGTGACAGGAGAAGTGATTTCTGTGAACGGAGGATTGTATACCTAAGACATAAAAGAGCGCTCCGTAGAGCGCTCTTTGTTATTTCTTGTAAGCTTCCAGGGCCGCCCTTAGGACTTTCAGGGCCTTGGCTAGGTCTTCTTCCTTTAGTACGTACGCCATTCGCACCTGGTTCTTGCCCAGGCCGGGCGTGCTGTAGAAGCCGGCGGCGGGGGCCATCATCACCGTTTCGCCGTTCAGGCGGAAGTCCGTGAGGAGCCAGCGGCAGAAGTCTTCGGCATCTTCCACGGGCAGGCTGGCCACGGTGTAGAAGGCGCCTTCCGGCATGGGGGAGTATACTCCCGGAATCTCGTTCAGGCCCTTGATGAAGAAATCGCGACGGGCTTTGTATTCGTCAAAGCATTCCTTGGAGTATTCCTCGGTGCCTTCGATGGAGGCTTCGGCCACAATCTGGCCCAGGAGCGGCGGGCTCAGGCGAGCCTGGCAGAACTTCATCACGGTGTCGTGCACCTGCTTGTTGTGGGTGACCAGCATGCCGATGCGGATGCCGCACTCGGAATAGCGCTTACTCACGGAGTCAATCATGATGACGTTGTCCGGAATACCCAGCTGCATGGCGCTCAGATAAGGTTTTCCGTTGTATACGAACTCGCGGTAGACTTCGTCGGAGAAGAGGAAGAGGTCGTGCTTGACCACTATCTCCTTGATCTTCTGGAGCTCTTCCGGCGTATAGACATAACCGGTGGGGTTGGACGGATTGCACAACAGGATGGCCTTGGTGCGCGGGGTGATGGCCTCTTCGAAGGCTTCCACGGGCGGAAGCTTGAAGCCGTCTTCGATGCGGCTGGTGACCGTCTTCACCGTAAGATGGGCCGTTTTGGCAAAGGAGATGTAGTTGGCGTAGCCGGGCTCTACCATAATAATCTCGTCTTCCGGATCCAGGCAGGTGAGGAAGCCCAGGAGGATGGCCTCCGAGCCGCCGCAGGTGACGATGATTTCTTCGGCCTTTACATCTATACCATATTTATTATAGTAGCCGACCAGTTTCTCGCGCAGACCGGGATAGCCTTCGGAAGGACTGTATTCCAGGGTTTTGCGCGTGACCGCCTTGAGGGCGTCGAGGCCCTTTTGCGGGGTGGGCAGATCGGGCTGGCCGATGTTAAGATGATAGACTTTGACTCCCTCTTTTTTGGCCGCTACCGCAAGGGGTGCGAGCTTTCGGATGGGGGATGAGGGCATCCGAGAGCCAAGATTGGAAATTTGAGGCATATAATACTTAGAGAATTCCTAACATACGGCCGCGTACCAGGAGGGCTGCTCCCATGGGGGCCGCTTTTTGCTTGAGCTGTGTAAGCTTTATGGTTGTGTCTTGATGGGCGATGTTGAGCACGTGGCGTTTGACGGCCGTGCGGATGGGCAACATGAGGTAGTCGCCTGCGGCAACCGCTACCTTACCGCCAATGACCACGAGCTGAGGGTTAAAGATGTTGATAAGACCTGCCAGACCCTTGCCCAGGTTGGTGCCCAGTTCTTCCACCGTCTCAATGGCCAGCGTATCCTCGCTCTTGACGGCAGCCAGGATGTCGTTCAGGTTTACCTTTCCTTCGGCCTTGAACTTGGATGCCAGGGAAGAGGCGCGCCCGGCTGCCAGGTTTTCGCCGATCAGACGTACGAGGGCCGATCCGGAGACACCGGTCTCCAGGCAGCCGATTTTGCCGCATCGGCAGATTTGTCCGTTGTCCAGCAGGGGGAAGTGGCCGAATTCGCCGCTGTAGCCGGAAGTTCCGTAATAGAGCTTTCCTTCCAGGATCATGCCCATACCCAGACCCCAGCTCACGTTCACGAACAGCATGTTTTTCTCCTTGAGGCCGCCGCCCAGGTATTCGCCGTACGTCATGGCGCGGGAGTCGTTCTCCAGCACCACGTGCACGTTAAGATCTTCTTCCAGGATTTGGGAGATGGGCCGGTGCTCGTCAAAAGAGTAAGAGTTGCTATAGCCGGTGATGGGATTCACACGGCCAGGGATGCTGAGGCCCAGGCCCATGATTTTGTTCCAGTCAACGTCCTGTTTATCCAGGTATTCGCGGATGGTGGAAGCCATCAGGTGAATGGTGGCTTCGTTGGCTTCCATTACGAAGGGGATGTCGTCTTTGAAGTGGATGAGGCCTCCCTTGAAGTCCGTAACCGCTATGCTGGCGTGCTTGTTACGGATGGCTACGCCTATAAAATAGCCGGCTTCGGGGTTGAGTCCGTAGATGGAAGGCCTGCGGCCGCCGGAGGTGCCGGACTTGCCCAGGTCTACCATGAAACCTTCACTCATGAGTTCCCCGATGAGTTTGGTTGCCGTAGGGACGGAGGCCCCGATGGCTTCCGAGATGGACGCAATACTATGCTCGCCGTGTTCAATGCACAAATATAGAATTGTTTTCTTGAGCAGGGAGTTTTTATTATCTTTTTTTTCGAGGAAGGTTTCTCTCATAGCTTAAAATTTTAGCACATGTACAAAGTTATGAAAAATAATTTGATATACAATCAATTTGAATAAAAATTTTACAAATACTGTAATCCAGAAAAATTTGTAACTTTGTATTTATGTTTGTGAAGTTTAAAAACTGGTTGCGTGAGTTCCGTCTCTCCCTCAGAATGAAGATGATCCTCTCCATTCTGGCTATTGCCGTGGCGCTTCTCATGTCCAGCGTCATCTCGGTGCTGGAGTATCGGCACATGTCCAATTATGTGTCGGGCATGATAGCCGAAGATATAAACGATCTCCATAAGACCCAACGCCTGGTGGATGCCGTGGATCAGTACAACCTGCAACTACTGGCCGTCATAGGCGACGACAACATTTCCGTCCTTCCGGACTTTGACCGCGACGGTTTCCTGGCCCACTGCGATTCCCTGAGACAGTCGGTGGGCAGTACCACCGCCCCTCTGGCCGATTCCGTCCTCTATGCCTATTCGGCCTATATGCTGGCCTCCATGGAGCTTCAAGAAGTGCTGGAGAGCAACTTCATCAATACCCGTGACTGGTATTTCAACCGCCTGCAGCCGCTGTTCGGCCGCATGAGAGGCTACCTGGACCGCCTGAGCGATACCATCCACTCCGACCTTCGCCGCAATTCCGAGAACTTCGACCGTGGATTCTACCGCAGCATCATTCCCAGCGCCGTAGCCCTGGCCGTGGGAATCGTGTTGCTGTTCCTGCTCATGTTCTTTATCCTGGCCTACTACGTAGATCCTTTATACAAGATGCTCAGCTGCCTGAGAGATTATCTGGGATACCGGCGCCGTTACACTTATACATTTGACGGAAACGACCAGCTGGCCGATCTTAACCAGTCCATTACGGACCTCACAGAAGAGAACCGCTCCCTGCGTAAGCGTATGGCCGAAATAAAGGAAAAGGCCGAATGAACCTTAAGGTAATATCGCGTAACGTGGGTGTGGCACTCCTGGTGAGTGCCCTGTTCATGTTGCTGTCGGTGGTGGTTTCCCTCATCGACGGGGGAGACAGCGCCCTGGCGCCCTTGCTCATCAGCTTCACCATTACCTTCATCATGGGCGTCTTTCCCTTCATCTTCACCCGCAAGACGGCCCAGATCTCGCTGAAGGACGGTTTCATGATCATCTTTCTGTCGTGGCTGCTGTCCTTCATCTTCGGCGCCCTTCCGTATGCCCTGTGGGGCGGTCCGTTCACGGTAATCAACGCCTGGTTCGAGAGCGTGTCCGGCTTTACCACTACGGGTGCCACCATTCTGGAAGACGTGGAATCCCTGCCCCGCAGTCTGGTTTTCTGGCGCGCTTCCACGCATTTCATCGGCGGTTTGGGAGTTGTGGTTTTTCTGCTTCTCATTATTCCGAACACCTCGCCCATCCGCCTGCGGCTTACCAATATGGAGCTTTCTTCGCTCTCCAGGGACGACTACCGCAGCCGGGCCAACAAGTCGGTATACATCTTCGCTTCGGTATTCCTGGGACTGGGCGCTCTGGCGTTCATAACCTACCTGCTGGCGGGCATGAACTGGTTCGATGCCATCTGCCATGCCTTCAGTGTATGCGCCACCGGCGGCTTTTCTACCCGCAACCTGAGCATTGCGGCTTTCCAGTCGCCGTTCATCTCCATAGTCACCATCGTGTTCATGTTCCTGGGTTCCGTCCACTTCGGCATCATTTTCATGGTGCTGGCGGGCAGGACCCTGAGGCCTTTGCACAACCCTGTCCTTAGGTTCTATACCATCTCGCTGGTGGTTATTTCGGTGATTACGTCACTGTCGCTCAAGTTTGACGGAACGGGCATGACGTGGGGCAAGGCTTTCCTGGACGGAACGTTTCAGGTGGTGAGCTATGCGTCCACTTCCGGACTGGCCATAGCCGACAATGCCCAATGGCCTGTTCTGGCCTGCTTCATGCTGGTGCTGGTGTCGCTAATCTGCGGCTGTGCGGGCTCTACCAGCGGCGGTCTCAAGACAGACCGTGCCATGGTGCTGTTCAAGGCCATCCGCATGCAGATCCGCAAAACCCTGTATCCGTCCACCATCTTCGAGGTCCGTCTGGGCCGGCGCATCCTGCACGACGAAGAAATCTATCCCCAGGTGCTTTACATTGCCCTGTACTTCCTGCTGGTGGGTATTTCGGCCGTGGTGTGCATGCTGGTGGGAGACCCCAACAACCACGCTATCCTGGGTTCTGTGGCATCCCTGAGCAATGTAGGTCCGGCTCTGGGAGATATAGGCTCCATGGGCAATTACAATGCAGAGCCGGGCATCCTGAAGTTCATCTTCTCCTTTGACATGTTCCTGGGCCGCGTGGAGATTTACCCCATCCTGGCCGTGATTTCCGGCCTCTTTAACAGGAAGTACTAGTGGACCGCGCGGGCTTTCTGTATAAGACTTTCCTGGGCTGTTTCGCCTATGAGACCACTCCCTGCCAAGATAAGCTTCTGAGGCAGGTTTCTTCGTTTATAACGGCCGATGAAGACATCCTGGTGGTGAACGGATACGCCGGAACCGGCAAGACGTCGGCCCTGGCGGCCGTGGTGGGAGGGCTGGCGTCGCTGCAGATTCCCTGCGTACTGCTGGCACCGACGGGCCGGTCGGCCAAAGTGCTGGCGGGTTACTGCGGCAAGCCGGCCAGTACCATTCACAAGCATATTTACCGCCAGAAATCCTTCGGGGCCGATGGCCTGGGCCAGTTCTCGCTGGCACCCAACAAGGCCCGCGGAACGCTGTTTATCGTGGACGAGGTGTCACTCATCGGCATTTCTTCCGGAGAAGGCGGGGGCGCATTCGGCAGCGGGAATCTGCTGGCCGACCTGGTGGCCTTCGTGCGGGCGGGAGTAGACTGCAAGCTCATCCTGGTGGGCGACGCGGCGCAGTTGCCGCCTGTGGGCCTGGAGGAGTCTCCGGCGCTGTCGCCGGACTATATGACGGTATTCGGAGGAGTCTCGTTTGCCACTCTGACTACGGTGGTGCGGCAGGCGGAAGACTCGGGAATCCTGGTGAACGCCACACATTTACGCACTTTGTTGGACTCCATGGACGAGCCCGTCGGCCTGGACGAGCTGGGCCTTCATGTCCCTCAATCCGGACTTGTTCCGGAATCGGCTGATATCTGTCGCATAAGCGGGGGAGAGCTGCTGGAGACGCTTTCCGATGCCTACGACAAGTATGGGACTGACGAGGTGGCTGTGCTTTGCCGTTCCAACAAGCGGGCGGTGCGCTACAATGCCGGCATCCGCGCCCAGGTGCTGTACCGCGAGGAAAAACTGTGCCGCGGCGACCGCCTGATGGTGGTGAAGAACAATTATCGCGACGACATAGAAGGAACGGATTACATAGCCAACGGCGATTTGGCCGAGCTGGTGCGCATCCGTCATTACGAGGAGCGCTACGGTCTGCATTTTGCCGACGCTACCCTGGCTTTCCCGGATTACGGGGGGCAGGAGATTGAGACCAAGGTGCTGCTGGATACGCTGGATTCCGAGTCCCCGGCCTTGAGCCGCGAGCAGTCGCAGGCCTTGTGGGAGGGCGTATCGGCCGATTATGCCCATCTGACCACCAAGAAGAAGCGGTACGATGCCGTGCGCTCCGACCCCTTCTACAGCGCCCTGCAGTTGAAGTATGCCCACGCCATCACTTGCCACAAGGCACAGGGAGGCCAGTGGGAGTGCGTGTTCGTGGACAACCCGTTCTGGCAGGATTTCCTGGTGCCGGACGACATCAAGTGGCTCTATACCGCCCTTACCCGTGCGGTGAAGCAAGTGTACCTGGTAAATTTCCGGGACACGCTGTTTGTATAAAAAGTACTATCTTTATAGCATGAAACGAATCACAATCATGATGGTGACCCTGCTGCTGGGAGTGGCGGGCGCCAGTGCCCAGGTCCGGATGGATCCCATTCCGGTAATGCATAAGTGGCTGAACAGTAAGGATGTAGTCTTTACCTATGACGGTTCTTACACAGACAGCACCTGCTTCCAGCTTACGGTGGGCAAGAAGACGCTCAAGACGGTGGGCGTGAAGGCTCCGGAGAAGTACGCCCAGTTCCCCCTGAGGCCGGAAGGAGCCGTGAACCTCACTTACAGTCCGGACTCCACCAAACTGGCCTTCACCCGTGCCAACGACCTGTGGGTAGTGGACATTGCCACCCAAAAGGAGACGCGTCTTACGTTTGACGGCACCGAGACCATCATGAACGGCTATGCCAGCTGGGTATATTATGAGGAAATCTTCGGCCGCCCGTCCCGTTACCGCGCGTTCTGGTGGAGCCCCGACAGCCAGACCCTGGCCTTCTACCGCTTTGACGACACCGAGGTCCCCATGTTCCCCATCTATTCGCCCTTCGGCCAGGACGGAAAGCTCCGTCGCACGCATTATCCCAAGTGCGGGGAACGCAATCCCGAGGTGCGCATAGGCTTCGCCAGCCTGGACGGAAACATTGTATGGGCCGATTTTGACGAAAAGGAAGACCAGTACTTCGGCACGCCTTTCTGGGGCGCCGACAGCCGCACTTTCTTCGTGGCCCGCGAGCCCCGTATCCAGAATACGCTGGACCTGTATGCCGTGAACCCGGCCGACGGTTCCAAGAAGGCCATCTATCACGAGACCGTGGACACCTGGCTGGACTGGATTGACGGCATGCTGTTCAGTGACAAGGGCCTGTACATGGTGCGCAGCTTCGAGACCGGCTGGCAGCAGATCTATTTCCTGAGCTATGACGGCGCCACCCTGAAGCGCCTTACCGACGGCCCCAACTGGCGTGTGGAACTGCTTAGGGCAGAGAAAGACGGTACGGTGTACTTCCTGGCCGAGCGGGATTCCCACGTGCGCAAGGCCGTGTACAAGGTGAACCCCAAGGGCGTGATTACGGCCCTCACCGATGTGAACATGAACGTGATGCTGGCCTCCTTCGCCCCTGACGGAAAGCACTTTGTCACGCGGGAGTCCAATCTCAAGACCCCCTGGCAGTGGCGTCTGTACGACGTGAAGGGCCGCTCCGAGACCGTGGCCAGCCAGGGTACGTACGAAGGACCCACCGGAGAACTGGTATACATCACCACCCCCGACGGCCTGGAAATCCCGGGCGTCATCTACTATCCCAAGGACTTCGACCCCGCCAAAAAGTATCCTGTGCACGTAGACATTTACGGCGGCCCCGACAGCCCGCAGGTGAACGACCGCTGGGTACATCCCATGGCCTATGACTGGTATTCCCAGAGGGGAATCATCGAACTCATTGCCGACTGTCGCGCCTCCGGCCACAATGGCCGCAAGGGTACGGATGCCATCTTCAAACAGCTGGCTACCATTGAGATAGACGATTTTGTAGAGTGGGCCAAGTGGCTGCAGGCCAAGCCTTATGTGAAGGCGGAGAAGATTGGCGTGGAGGGCTTCAGCTTCGGCGGAACCATGACCACCCTTCTGGTGACCACGGCTTCCGAGTACTTCCATTACGGCATTGCCGGCGGCGGCGTTTACGACTGGATGCTCTACGACACCCATTACACAGAGCGCTTCATGTCCACGCCGCAGGATAACCCCGAAGGGTATGCCCGTACGCGCGTGATGGACCGTATCCAAAACTATCCCGCCAAGGTGGGCAAGGCCGACGGAAGCGTCATGCTCAAGCTCACCCACGGCACCGGAGACGACAACGTTCATTTCCAGAATACCCTGCAGCTGATTGATGCCCTGCAGAAGCAGCAGGCTTGCTTCGACTTCATGATTTACCCGGACGGCATGCACGGCTACCGCGGCTACCAGGGAAGGCACTTCAACCAGGCCAACGAAGATTTCTGGGAGAAGTATCTGTTGAATTAGCCGGAGACCATGGTGCAGGACGAGTATATTTGGGATCCGCTGAGGAAGAAAAGTGTGCGCAACACTCCGGAGGAGGCTGTGCGTCAGTGGTTTATCTCGGTACTGCACGAAGGAATGAAAGTGCCGGAGCACATGATGGGGAGCGAAGTGGCGTTCCGCCATGGATCCAAAGACTACAGGGCCGATATTGTGGTGTACGACCGCACCGCCCGGCCCCTGATGCTGGTAGAGTGCAAGCGCCCGGAAGTGGAACTGGACCAGGAAGTGATTGACCAGGCCATCCGCTATTGCAATGAGCTGGAGGTCAAATACATCGGCATTACCAACGGCGCCAAGACCTTCCTCTTCCAGCGTACCCCCGACGGCTGGCAGTTTATGCAAAAGGCCCCTATGTGGAATGAGATGACAGATCCTTCATCGCCTTTGGCTCCTCAGGATGACAAAACTTGTCATTCTGAGCGTAGCGAAGAATCTGTAAATGGAAAAAAATGACAATTACGGAAGGATATTTAGAGCACCCGGTGTTCA
Organism: Bacteroidales bacterium; assembly: GCA_017617475.1. The sequence goes on along the minus strand of JAFZWC010000043.1, from coordinate 40,402 downwards.
AGCTGGTGAGCGACACGGCCAAGGAATTGGGCGTGCGGGCGTTCGTCATTGGCGGGTATGTGAGGGACTGTTTCCTGGGCAAGCCCAACAAGGATATAGACATTGTGGTGGAGATGCCCGGTCAGGCCGGGCATGACGTGCGTCCCGGAATTCTCCTGGCCGAGGCCATCGGCAAGAAATGCCACGCGCGGGTGAGCGTGTTCCGCAACTTCGGCACGGCCATGCTCAAGTATCATGGTATAGAGGTGGAGTTCGTAGGGGCGCGCAAGGAGAGTTATAACCGGGATTCCCGAAAACCCATTGTGGAAGACGGCACGCTGGAGGAAGATCAGCTTCGCCGGGACTTCACCATCAACGCTATGGCCTTCTCCCTGCAGGCCGAGGATTATGGCGCCCTGGTGGACCCCTTCGGCGGTATCAAAGACCTGGCGGCGGGCATCATCCGCACTCCGCTGGCACCGGAACAGACCTATTCCGACGACCCTTTGCGCATGCTCAGGGCCATCCGTTTTGCCGCCCGGCTAACTACGGACGAACATCCCTTCACCATTGTGCCGGAAAGCCTGAATGCTATGAAGGTCATGGCCGACCGTATGCAGATCCTGAGCAAGGAGCGCATAGTAGAGGAGCTGAACAAGATGCTCCTCACAGAGCATCCCGCCATGGCTTTTGAAACCCTGGAGGAGACCGGTCTCCTGAAGCAGTTCCTGCCGGAGCTGAGCCGCCTCAAAGGCGTGGAAACGGTTGATGGTAAGGGACATAAGGAGAACTTTACGCACACGCTCCAGGTGCTGGAGAATGTGATTCTCTTTGAAAAAGAGGAGGGAAAAGAGCCCAATCTCTGGCTCCATTGGGCTGCCCTTCTGCACGATATCGGCAAGCCCGTTTCCAAGCGCTTCGTGCCCGGCCAGGGCTTTACCTTCCACGGCCACGAGGTGGTGGGCGCCCGCATGGTCCCGGAGATTTTCCAGAAGCTCAAGATGCCCCTGAACGAGAAGATGAAATACGTTCAGAAGCTGGTCGGCCTGCACCTGCGGCCCATTGCCCTGGTGGACGACGAAGTCACCGACAGCGCGGTGCGTCGCCTGCTCTTCGACGCCGGGGAGGACATAGACGACCTCATGCTGCTGTGCAACGCCGACATCACCTCCAAGAACCCCGCAAAGGTGGCCAAACTTCGGCGGAACTTCGAACTGGTGAAGGAGAAGATGGCCGAGGTGGAGGCAAAGGACGAGATCCGCAACTGGAAGAACCCCATTACAGGCGACTATATCATGGAAGTCTTCGGCCTGGAGCCCTGCAACACCATAGGCCAGCTCAAGGAAATGGTGAAGGATGCCGTCCTGGACGGAAAGATTCCCTACACCTTCGAGGCGGCCGATGCATACATGCGTGAGAAGGCGGCCGAAATGGGGCTTGTCATTTCGAGCGGAGTCGAGAAATCTGATGATTGAGAAGTACATAGCCTACATCCGTGACGTCCGGCGGTATTCTCCCCGGACACAGCAGTTGTATGCCGATGCGTTGAATGACTTTGCCCTTTGGGCAGGAGATTCCTCGACTTCGCTCGGAATGACAGAGAATCTCATCCCTTCCCGGCTTCGGGAGTATGAGGCGCATCTGATGGAGCGGGGACTTAAGCCGCGGACGGTACATCTGCACATGAGCGCCCTCAGCGGATACTGCAATTACCTTATTAAAGAAGGTGTTATCAAGGCCAATCCGGTGCGGGGTATCAAGCGGCCCAAGATGGAGAAGCGGCTTCCGGAGTATTATACGGAGAAGTCCATGGAGGAGTACCTGGCGGCATCGGCCCATGCGGCGGGGGAGGAGGAGCTGGCCATCCTGCTGAGCCTGAAACCGGGCGACAAGCTGGCCTCCGAACTTTATAACCGTCGGCTCAGACGGCTTATTATAAGTCTGTTATATGCGACGGGTATCCGGAGGGCCGAACTGATCGGCCTGAAACGCAGCCAGCTGGACCGGGGCAGGCAGACCCTGCGCGTACGCGGCAAGGGAGATAAAATGCGAGAAATTCCCCTCATCCCTTCCGTACTTGAAGAAATTTCACTATATTTACAAGCAGCTAGATCGATGGTAGGGGATGGTACGCCGGAAAGCCCCCTCCTCACTACGGAAAAGGGAAAACCCCTGTATCCGGAGTTTGTGGACCGGGCAGTGAAAACGGAGCTGGACGGCTATGGCATCACCGGGAGGAAATCCCCCCACGTGCTCAGGCATTCGCTGGCAACCGCCTTGTTGGACGAAGGAGCAGACCTGAACGCCATCAAAGAGATGCTGGGCCACTCCAGCCTCGCAGCCACCGAGGTGTACACCCACAACTCCATCGAAAGGCTCAAGTCACAATACATGAACGCCCATCCCCGGGCAAAAAACGAAGACAGACATGATTAATGTTAAGTCCCTCAAGTTCAACGCAGACGAGAAGCTGCTGGACTTCATTGAGAAGAAAGTAGGAAAAGTAGAGAAGTTCTTCGACAACATGGGTGATATCGATGTCACCCTCAGTCTCCTCCCGGACGCCGAAAACAAGAGCGTCAAGCTTCAGACCCGCATCCCCGGAGAAGACCTCATTATCGAGCGCAACGCCCGCACGTTTGAAGAGGCTGTCACCGAGGCCGCAGACGTCCTGAAAGAGAGAATCGTCCGCGCCAAGGAGAAGAAGTTCGCCAAATAACCGGTGGCCGCACAGAAAGGTTATATCGAGGTGGACCGTCAGGTCCAAAGCATACTTGAAGATGTCCGTCGTGGCATCTTCAAGTGTGTATATCTGCTGATGGGTGAAGAACCCTATTACCCGGAACTGGTGTGCAACGCCATCATTGAGAATTGCCTCCAGGAATGGGAAAAAGACTTTAACGAGACCATCTGTTACGGGGCCGACGTTACCGCCGAGACGGTGATTACCGCCGCCCGCCGCTTCCCCATGATGGCTGAAAGGCAACTGGTGGTGGTGAAGGAAGCCCAGCAGATGAAGTCGCTGGAAGAACTGGCCGTGTATTGTCAGCAGCCGCTGGACAGCACAGTGCTGGTGATTCTGATGCATGGCGCATCGGCCGACAAGCGCCGCGCGCTGTACAAGACGGTGCTTAAGACGGGCGTGATTGTGGAATCGCCCGCGCTCAGGGACTACGAGATGCCCCAGTGGATTGCATCCTATTACGAGGGCAGGGGGCTCAGGATTCATCCGGAAGCGGCCCAGCTGCTGGCCGAGAGTTCCGGCACCGACCTGGGCAAGATTGCCGTAGAGACGGACAAACTGCTTAAGAACCTTCCCGAGGGGGTGAAGGAAGTGACGGTGGAGGATATCGAGAAGAACGTGGGCGTAAGCCGCCAGTTCAGCGTGTTTGAGCTCACCAAGTGCCTGAGTTATCGGCAGGCGGCGCAGGCGCTTAAGATATCGGCCCATATTGGCCAGACTCCGCGTTTTGCTTTGCCCATGGTGGTGGCGCCCCTGTTTACGCATTACAGCCGTATCCTCAAGTATCACGCCCTGTTGCCCACACGGCCCTCGCCGGGCGACGCCGCCCGCGTCCTGGGTGTGAATCCGTATTTCCTCAAAGAATACGATGCGGCGGTGCGCAATTATTCCCTGAAACAGGCCATGGCTGCAGTTTCACTATTGGCAGAATATGACTATAAGGGAAAGGGAGGGGATGCCGGAGAAGCCACTCCGGCCGATCTTTTCACGGAACTCGTTACAAAATTATTGAATATTTAAGAAATATTATTGTTTTTCAATAAAAGATTATTATATTTGCATCAAATAACAGATTCTTCACCCCTGCGGGGTTCAGAATGACAATGGTTTTGTCATTCTGAGCAAAGCGAAGAATCTCCATACTAAAAGCAATGGCTATTATTGAAGTTAAGAACGTAACAAAGCACTTTGGCCCCAAGGTGGCACTGGACAATGTGTCGCTGGAAATCCCCGAAGGCAAGATCTTCGGCCTGCTGGGACCTAACGGTGCGGGTAAATCCACCCTTATCCGCATCATCAACCGCATTACCATCGCCACCGGCGGTGAGGTTTACTTCCAGGGACATCCCATCACGGAAGAGGACGTATCCCACATCGGCTACCTTCCCGAGGAACGCGGTCTGTACCGCAAGATGAAGGTGGGCGACCAGGCCATGTACCTGGCCCAGCTCAAGGGCATGAGCGCCCGTGACGCCGCCGTGGAACTGAAGAAGTGGTTCGTCCGCTTCGAGATTCAGGACTGGTGGAACAAGAAGGTGGAGGAACTCTCCAAGGGTATGGCCCAGAAGGTCCAGTTCATCACTACGGTGGTGCACAAGCCCGCACTGATGATCCTGGACGAACCCTTCAGCGGCTTCGACCCCGTGAATGCGGAACTTATCCGCAAGGAAATCCTGCGCCTGAAGGACGAGGGTGCCACCATCATCCTTTCCACCCACAACATGGAATCCGTCGAGGCCCTGTGCGAGAACATCGCCCTCATCAACAAGGGTAAGCTGGTGGTGTGCGGCGGTACGGACGAAATCCGTCGCCAGCACGGCCAGGACAATGTGGAAATCGAGTACACGGACGCTACCCTGGACCGCAAGAACCTGGTGGTGGCCCGCCCCGACGTTAACGCCAAGCTCCTGGAGCTCATTAACCAGGGTGTGACCATCAATTCCTTCAAGGAAGTGATTCCCCGTATGAACGACATCTTTATTAAATTGGTAACGGAGGAGGCATAGCTATGAATATTAAGAAAATGGGCATTGTTATTCAGCGTGAATACCTGAATAAAGTCAAAAAGAAGAGTTTCCTTCTCATTACCTTCCTGGCTCCTATCTTCTTCGCAGCCATCTGCATCCTTCCCTCTGTGATCATGATGACCACCAAGGAAGAGGCCAAACAGGTGGGTGTAATAGACCGTTCCGGCATTGTGATGCCCTTCCTCACGGACAACGACGTCACCCACTTCGTGGATTTGGGGGCCGATAAATCGGCCGAAGAAGTAAAGGCCGATTTCGCCGGTGCCGGCGTGGATATCCTCCTCACCATCTCCGAACTGGATACCGAGAACCGCACCGTCCAGGCCGACTGCTACTCCGAGAAGCCCATGGGCATGGATACGGGCAGCATGATTGAAAGCCGCATCAACGACGCGGTTGAGGCCTACAGAATTGATTCCTACGGCATCGAGAACCTGGAAGAGATTATGGCGGGTGTGAAGTCCAATGTGAAACTGCACACCTACACCATTGACGAGGCCGGCAAGGAGAGCATCTCCGAGAGCGGCATCTACATGGCCCTTTCCATGATTCTGGGCATTGCCATCTATATGTTCATCGCCCTCTTCTGCGGTATGGTGATGAGCTCGGTGATTGAAGAAAAGAGTTCCCGCGTGGTGGAGGTCCTCATGTCTTCCGTGAAGGCAACGGAACTGATGTTCGGCAAAATCATCGGCGTGGCCCTGGTGGCCCTTACGCAGTTCCTGCTGTGGATCCTGCTCACGGGTATGCTCCTGGGCGTGGCCATGGGCATCATCGGCAGGGACAAGATTATGGGAATGATGGGGGACGATTCCACTACCGAGATGATGCAGCAGATGGCTGGCCCCGAGGGCCTGCATCCCGGCGATCTGGACCTGGGTAACGTCCTCACTGCCGCTTCCGACACCACTGCCGTGGCCGCCGGCGAACCTTCCGGCATGGAGGTGATCATGAGCACCATCGGCAACATCAATCTGGGAGAAATCGGCATAGCTTTCCTCTTCTTCTTCATCTTTGGCTATTTGCTGTATGCGTCGCTCTTTGCCGCCATAGGATCGGCCGTGGAAAACGAAGGCGAGGCTTCCCAGCTGCAGCTGCCGGTGACCATCCCTCTTATGATTGGCTTCTTCATTGCCCTGTATGCCTTCAAGGCTCCCGACAGTGCCATTGTGTTCTGGGGTTCCATGATTCCCCTTACTTCGCCCATTGTGATGTTGGCCCGCATCCCCTTCGGCGTGGCTACTTGGGAGCTGGTGCTGTCCATCGTGTTGCTGGTGGCCACCTTTGTGGCCTGTGCCTGGGCATCGGCCAAGATATACAAGGTGGGCATTCTTATGTATGGCAAGAAATCAACTTTTAAAGACCTTTGGAAATGGCTGAGAATGAAGTAAAGAAGAAGAATTCGAACGTCTGGTATCTGGCCTGGGCGCTTATTCTGGTGGGCGCTTTGGTGGCATCCACCCAGGCGATGAAACCCAAGGAACCCGTCTTCGAGTGGAAGCGTGTGTCCATGGACGGACACCGTACCGGCCGGCAGAACGTTACCCTGGAAAACGTGAACGAGGCCCTGGGCGTATTTGACGACGAAGGTTATGTGGCCCCCAACGGCGTCCGCTTTGCCGAAGACAGCCCGGTACCTACCGTGGCCCAGGTGATGATGGATGCCCAGACCAAACTGGCTCCCCTGAAGGTGGTCGTCGGCCACAGTGCCTCCATGCTCATGGACGACCGCGACAATCCGGACCTTCCGCTGGGCAATATGGTGGCCGATGCCATGCGCAGCTTCGGCGCCAAGCATTTCAAGATGCCCATGGATTTCGCCATCATCAACTTCGGCGGCATCCGTACCCCGCTGCCGGAGGGCGCCGTGACGCTGGAAGACATCAACGCCATGTTCCCCTTCAAGAACTACATCTGCCTGGTGAAGATGAAGGGATCGGCACTTACCCAGTTGTTTGAGCAGCTTGCCGGCACCAAGGCTTTCCAAGCTACGTCCGGTGCCAAGATCCTGGTCAAAGACCACAAGCTGGTATCGGCTGAGGTGGGGGGCAAACCCATCGACCCCAATAAGGTCTATAACATTACCAGCCTGGATTTCCTGCTGGACGGCGGTGACGGCATCCGCCTGGGTGCCCTGGCCGACAAGGTGACCCTCACGCACGTGCTCCTGAAGGATGTGATGCTGGACTATGTCACTTCCTGCGAGAAGGCCGGCATTGTGCTGGACGGAAAGAGTGACGGACGCGTAATTATGGAGGACTAAGCTATGAATAACAAGATTATACGCATTGCGCTGCTGGTCGTGGGCCTGTGTGTTTTTGGCTGGTGCATCTATGTGGGCATGCAGCTGGGCAAGCGCGAGAAAGCCACGCTCACCATCCTGCACGTGAACGATACCCACAGCCACATGGAACCGGTCCGTTCCGGAGAGAACGCGGGTCTGGGCGGTGCTCTGGAAAGGGCCGCATACGTTGATTCCGTCCGCAAGGCCGACGGCGCGCAGAACGTATTGCTGCTTCACGCCGGAGATTTTTCGCAGGGAACCTGCTATTTCTCCGAATGCGGCGGCAAGGTGGAAGTGCAAACCCTTAACGCCATGGGCTATGACGCCGTGACGCTGGGAAATCATGAGTTTGACAACGGATTAGAGGACCTGGGTGCACGCCTGTCTTCCCTGGAAATGCCGGTGGTGGTGTGCAATTACGATTTCTCGCCCTTCGAGGCCGGCAAGTACATCAAGCCTTACGTGATTGTGGAGAAGGCCGGCAAGAAGATTGGCATCGTGGGCGTTATTTGCTCGCTGAGCTCCATGGTGCAGGGCGACATTTCCAACCGTCTGCCGGAGTTTGATATGGTTCCCACCGTGCAGAAGTACGTGGACGAAATCCGTCCCCAGGTAGACTACGTGGTGATTCTGTCCCATATCGGCTATGAAGAGCACAATCCTGGAGACACCACGGATCCCATCCTGGCGGCTTCTACCCGCGGCATTGACCTCATTGTGGGCGGTCACTCCCACACCTTCCTGAACGAGCCGGATTACGTGAAGAACCTGGACGGCAAGCCCGTTCCCATTCTTCAGGTAGGCTGGAAGGGTGTTTACATGGGAGAAGCGAAGGTGACGTTCTTATAAGATATTCATGGACTGTTCGCGGATTTTCTCCAGCTCGTCTTTCATCCTTACCACCAGCTGTTGGATTCCGGCGTGGTTGGCTTTGGAACCGGTGGTGTTGATTTCGCGGCCCATCTCCTGGATGATGAAACCCAGTTTCTTGCCGGGGAAGGGGTCGGAATCAATCACTTCCATGAAGTATTTGCAGTGCTGGCGCAGGCGCACCTTTTCTTCGTTGATGTCGTACTTCTCCAGGTAGAAGATCATTTCCTGTTCCAGGCGGGAAGGGTCCGGCTTGGCGGCCAGGTCGGCCAGGGCCTTGTCGAACTTTTCACGCACCAGCTGGATGCGTTCCCCCTCAAGGGCTTCCACCTGGTCGTAAAGGGCCAGGATGCCCTTGACGCGGCCGGTAACGTCGGCATAAAGGGCCTTGCCTTCGGTGGCGCGGTATGCGCATAACTGCTCCAGGGCACTGTCCAGGGCGGCCGATACGGCGGGCCAGTCTTCGGGCGAGACAACATCGGCCTTCCGGGTGTCCACCACGTCGGGGAGACGGAGAATGCTGCTGGCCAGGATGCTTCCGACGCCGGGATCCTTCAGGAAGGTTTTGGTGAAAATGGTTTCCTTGTCCAGGGCCGATACGGTGCTTTTCCAATAGTCGTGGAAAGCTTCGGCGTTGATGCTGTGGGCGGCGTCGCCGGCGGCGGGTTCATAGGTGATGAACAGGTCGATGGTTCCGCGTACCAGCTTGTCGGCCAAGCGTTTGCGAACCTCCAGGTCCTTTTCTTTGGGCAGGAGGGAACTCTTGATGGATATGTCGGCGCTCTTGGCGTTGAGGGTGCGGATTTCGATGGTGAGCTTTCCGCTCTGGATGGTGGCTTCGGCCTTGCCGTAGCCGGTCATGGACTGGATCATAATTCTTATTTTCTCGTTGCAAAATTACTAATTATTTCTTGTTTTTTCGTTATCTTTGTAGATGCGGTTTAGGATGCCCGCGAACTAATTTTAATTTACATGAGTATGGCAAAAGAAGCTGAAGGAACTGGAATCAACGCCGCCAAACTGAAGGCGCTCCAGGCTACCATCGACAAAATTGAAAAAGACTACGGAAAGGGGACCATCATGAAGTTGGGAGACCAGCCGGAATGGGATTCCTCGCAGGTCATCCCCAGCGGTTCCATTTCCCTGGACCATGCCCTGGGCATCGGCGGATACCCCAAAGGCCGCATCATTGAGATTTATGGCCCGGAAAGCTCCGGTAAAACCACGCTGGCCATCCACGCCATTGCAGAGGCCCAGAAAACCGGTGGCATCGCTGCCATCATCGACGCCGAACACGCCTTTGACCGCACCTATGCCAAGTCCCTGGGCGTAGATCTGGATACACTCCTCATCTCCCAGCCGGACAATGGCGAACAGGCCCTGGAGATTGCCGACAACCTTATCCGCAGTGGTGCCGTGGACATTGTGGTCATCGACTCCGTGGCTGCCCTTACCCCCAGGGCAGAGATTGAAGGAGAGATGGGCGACAACAAGGTCGGCCTGCAGGCCCGCCTCATGAGCCAGGCTCTGAGAAAACTCACCGCCAACATCTCCAAGACCAACACCTGCTGCATCTTCATCAACCAGCTGCGTGAGAAGATCGGTATCATGTTCGGCAACCCGGAAACCACCACCGGCGGCAACGCCCTCAAGTTCTACGCCTCCGTGCGCCTGGACATTCGCCGCACCACCCAGATCAAGGACGGCGAAGAAGCCCTGGGCAACCACGTGAAGGTGAAGGTGGTCAAGAACAAGATGGCCCCGCCTTTCAAAAAGGCGGAGTTTGACATCGTCTTCGGCGAAGGCATCTCCCGCACCGGCGAGATTGTGGACCTGGGTGTGGAACTGGGCATCATCCAGAAGAGCGGCTCCTGGTTCTCCTACAACGAAACCAAACTGGCCCAGGGCCGCGAGGCTGTGAAAAAGCTCATGCAGGACAACGTGGAACTGGCCGAAGAGATCGAGGCCAAAATCCGCGAAGCCCTGGCTAACGTGCAGGACTAATTATACATTTGCTTAGTTTACCGGCGTGTTCTTCCGAGAGCACGCCGGCTTTTTGTAAGCCTTCCACTGTGCATTCTTCGGGCCGATGATGCGTGCGGTACAGCACTATAGCATGCGCTTCGGTGCGGGAGATGTGCGGATGACGGGCCAAATCGGCCTCCGAAAGCGTCCAGAGGGCGAAGGGCTCTGGCGGCGAACAGGTGATGAGGTCCTTAAGACCATTATACTTTTCCTGGTCGAAGCGCCAGATTTCCAGGAGCTGTTCCGTTGTGGAAAATCCGCCCAGCTGCGCACGGTATTGCACCACCTTTCCGGCAAAGAAAGGGCCGATACCCGGCAGGGACAGCAGCGCGGTGCTGTCGGCCTTGTTGATGTCCAGCAGCGGAATATCGATGAAGGGCGCCAGGCGCTCATACACGCTGTCGGCCACTACGAAACTCTTGGCAAAGTCTGTCTTGCGCCGGAACTTGCCGCCTTTGAGCCGGTAGTTATCAATGGATTGCGCCTGCTTGAGGGAGAAGCCCAGGCGCTGGAGATCCTCCACCGACACGGTATTGGGATTAAAGCGGAAGCTCTCCACCCGCCGGGGTGCAAGCTTTTCCCGCACCGCTATCACTGCCGGGGAATGGGGGGCGTCCTTTCTAATGATGGTGTCCAACTGAGATCCTCTCGGCCTACGGCCTCGGGATGACAAAATGACCCGATCTGTCATACCGAGCGTAGCGAGCGTATCTCCATCTATTTCTTCCGGTTGCAAACGCTCGATAACATACACCGTGTCCGGATGGTCCCGGTTGGCGGCTATGCGCAGGACGGCAGCCTTGTGAACAAACAAGGCCACTTCGTATCCGATAATCAGGAAAACCAGGGCGATGGCGCCCGTGACAAAGCTGCTAGTCGGCTGTTGATTCTTCTTCCCCTCCACCATAACGCCTCTCTTTAGCGGGTTTCGCCGGATGGGCCCCGGCTACAACTATCACAATCTCGCCTTTGGGTTCGTGGGTGCGGAACCAGTCCGCCACCTGGGCCAAAGTGCCTCTGCGGTGCTCTTCGTGCACCTTTGAGATTTCCCGCGCTACAGAGCAGCGCCTGTCTTCCCCGAACGCGGCGGCCAGCTGTTCCAGCGTTTTTACCAGCCGGTAGGGGGATTCATAAAAGACCATGGTACGGGTTTCGCCGGCCAGGGAGGCCAGAAGAGTTTGTCTGCCTTTCTTTTGTGGCAGAAAGCCTTCGAAGGCGAACTTGTCGCAAGGAAGGCCGCTGGAAACGATGGCCGGAATACAAGCCGTTGCACCTGGAAGCGTCTGTACTTCAATGCCTTCTTCGGCGCAGGTGCGTGCCAGCAAAAAGCCAGGATCCGAGATGCCGGGAGTACCGGCGTCCGAGATGAGGGCTACGTTTAGCCCCGCCAGGATGCGCTCTTTCACCAGTTCCACCGTCTGGTGTTCGTTGAACTTGTGATGGCTCTGGAGGGGCCTGTGAATGTCAAAATGCTTGAGCAGGACGGAACTGGTGCGGGTATCTTCGGCCAGGATTAAATCGGCCCCCTTCAGGACTTCCACGGCACGGAAAGTCATGTCCTGAAGATTCCCCACCGGCGTGGGCACGATATAGAGGATACCTGCCACTAACCCAGTTTCTTACGGACGCTCATCATGAAGTGGTACACCACGTCGCTCTTGAGGTTCCAGGACGGGAAATGCTCACGGATGTAGTCCACGGCCTCGTCCAGGGTGGACATGGCGTTGAGGTCGGCGATGGTTTGGTCGTAAAGGGCAAAATCTTCCTTGAAGAGCGTGCCGATGAACAGCGCACGGTCCAGCAGGCTGATGCCGCTGCGGATGTTTTTCACGGATATGCCGGGTTTGTCCGTGCGCCAGGGCAGGCGGGCGGTTTCGTCCGGAACAGGCTCCGGTGCGGGGGCGGCCACGGGCTCGGGTTCAACCACGGGCTCCGGTTCCGGGAGGACAACGGGTTCCGGTTCAGGTACGGGTTCCGGCTCGAAGGGTACTTCGGCCTCCGTTACCTCCGGTTCGGGAACGGCTACGGGCTCTTCCACTCCTATTTCTATATCGGTGAAATCTACGGCTTCATCATCGGCCTGCATTTCACTGGCCTGAAGCGCAACGATTTGCGATTCCAGGGCGGCGATCCGCTCTTTCAGGGCTGCGATTTCTTCTTGGAATTGTTGCAGCAAATCCGTTTGACTTTTCTCCATAAATGACTAAATTTGTAGTCAACAACAACAAATATACGGAAATGTTTTTGGAAAATTCAAAAAAATCGGGGTGCATTGAGGTAATTTGCGGTTCCATGTTCTCCGGTAAAACCGAAGAGCTCATCAGAAGGCTCAAAAGGGCCCAGTTTGCCAAGCAGAAGATAGCTACTTTCAAGCCCACTGTAGACAAACGTTACTCAGATCTGGACGTAGTCTCCCACGATTCCCACAGCATTTCCTGTACGCCCATCAAAACCCCTTCCCGCATGCTTCAGATAGATCCTGACGTGCAAGTAGTGGGCATAGACGAGGCCCAGTTCTTTGACGACAGTATCATCGAAGTTTGCCAGACGCTGGCCAACCGTGGCGTCCGCGTTATCATTGCGGGTCTGGATACGGATTATCTGGGCAAGCCCTTCGGCCCCATGCCCGGTCTCATGGCCATAGCGGAAGACGTCCAGAAGGTTCACGCCATCTGTGTCCGCTGCGGCGCCCTGGCCAACCATTCCCATCGTCTCTCAGATTCCAAGAAGCTGGTGGTCCTGGGCGAAAAAGACACCTACGAGCCCCTCTGTCGCGAATGCTACCAGCAGGCCCTGGCAGAGGATAACAGCTAAAGAAGTTTATTTATTATGAAGACGCGCCTGCTTGGTAAAACACCGGAGGAATTGAAGTCCGTTGCTTTGGAAGCGGGCCTCCCTGCGTTTGCGGGGAAGCAGATGGCACAGTGGCTGTACCAGAAGAGGGTGAGGAGCATTGACGAGATGACCAATCTCTCCAAGGCGGGCAGGGAAGCGCTCAAGGCCGATTATGAAGTGGGCTATTCTGCACCCATCGACGTTCAGACCTCCAAGGACGGAACCAGGAAATACCTGTTTCAGGTAAGATGCCCGGTCGGAAGCCAAAGGTATGAGGAATCGTGCATCGAAGCCGTGATGATTCCGGACGAAGACCGTAAGACGCTGTGTGTGAGTTCGCAAGCGGGGTGCAAGATGGCCTGCAAGTTCTGCATGACAGGCCGGCAGGGATTCCACGGAAACCTGAGCGCGGCCGACATTTTGAACCAGTTCTTCGCCATTGATGAAGCGGGGGAGCTTACCAATACCGTGTTCATGGGCATGGGCGAACCTCTGGACAACTGGGAAAACGTGAAGCGGGTGATAGAGGTCCTGACGGCCGACTGGGGCCTGGGCTGGAGCCCGAAGCGCGTGACATTGAGCACAATAGGCGTTCTGCCCAAACTCAAGGAGTATCTGGATGAGAGCAAGTGCCACCTGGCGGTGAGCCTGCACAATCCCTTCCCGGAAGAGCGGGAACAGATGATGCCCGTGCAGAAGGCCTGGTCCATCACGGAGATAGTGCGCCTGATCAAGCAATACGACTTCACCGGCCAGCGCCGCGTGAGTTTTGAGTATACTGTTTTTGAAGGCTGGAATTCCAGTCCCCGCCATGCCGACGGCCTGCTCAGGCTCCTGAAGAACCTGGAGTGCCGGGTGAACCTGATCCGTTTCCACAAGATTCCCGATTTCCCGTACGGAACGGCACCGGACAGCGTGATGGAAGCCTTCCGGGACCGCCTGAACGCCGGGGGAGTGACGGCCACCATCCGGGCGTCCAGGGGAGAAGACATCTTCGCCGCCTGCGGCCTGTTGGCAGGGAAGCATGGTGATTCTTCGCTTCGCTCAGAATGACAAAAGGGTGGCCCAATACACATATGCTTATGAAGAGATTACTTACCATACTGTTGATGCTGCTGCCGATGGCGGCAATGGCCCAGGACGAGACTTACTCTTCCTTCGGCCTGGATGCTAAGGATGCCAAAGCGGTACGGGAAATCCGTTACCGCATGTCACAGATCAGGAAAACCCGTCCCACGGTGGGTCTGGTGCTTTCCGGCGGCGGTGCCAAGGGTGCCGCCACCATCGGCGTACTCAAATACCTGGAAGAGTGCGAGATTCCCGTTGACCTGGTGGTGGGAACCAGTATCGGCGGCCTGCTGGGTTCGCTGTATTCCCTGGGCTACGATGCGGCCTATCTGGATACGCTTATCCACAACGTGAACTGGGACATGGCCCTGAGCGACAAGGTGGACAAGAAGTACATCCCTTATTCGCGTACCCGCTACAAAGAGAAATATGTGCTCTCCTTCCCGTTCTATTATAAAGACGAGGATTATCGGAACTACCTGAAGGGAGATGCTCCCTTTGCTAATGGCCGCACCCGCCAGATCGATCTGGGCGCCGAGGCCAGGACGCGGGACCGCAAGAGCATCAGCGATATCGCCCAAGGCAACCTGGTGGGCAGTCTGCCGGCGGGCTTCGTGTTCGGCCAGAATGTAAACCAGCTCATTACCAGCCGTACCGTTGGTTATTCGGACTCCACGGACTTCTTCAAGTTCCCTATCCCGTTCGCCTGCGTGGCTACGGACATGGCTTCTGGCAAGGCCAAAGTGTGGCACAGCGGTTCCATCAACATGGCCATGCGTTCCACCATGAGCATCCCGGGCCTGTTTGCACCGGTCCGTTACAACGGAATGGTGCTCACGGACGGTGGAATGCGCAATAATTTCCCGGTTAATATTGCCCGCGAGATGGGGGCCGATATTGTAATAGGCATCAATCTGGCGGGCGCCAGCCTGAAGGCCGATGAGATCCAGAACCTGGCGGACCTCCTCATCTCCGGAATGGACCTCATTTCCAACGACGTTTACGACAGCAACGTGAACGCGGTGGACGTGCACATCCATCCCAACCTGGAGGGATATAACATGCTAAGCTTTAATGCTACTGCTGTGGATACCATGTACAACCGCGGGTACCGGGCCGCCCAGGAGATGGCTCCCGTCCTGGAAGCCGTGAAGAAGCGCGTGGGCAATGCCACTACGCAATACCAGGCCAAGCCGGCGGTGGATATCGGCCAGCAGGATGTGCTCATCGGCGAGGTGGTGGTGGACGGCGTGTCAGCGGCCGATGCCGACTATATCCGTGACAAAATGCACGTGAAAGCAGGCATGCGCGCGGGCCGGTGGATGATTGAGAAGGACGTTGCCACCATCTTCGGCAAAGGGTCCTACGACTACGTCAACTACGAAATCCGGGGTACGGAGGAACCGTACAAACTGCGTATTTACTGCAAGCGGGGTCCCATGCATCAGGTTGGCGTGAGCGCCCGTGTAGACACGGAAGACCTGGTCTCCCTGCTCCTGAACGTGGGTCTCAATACCCGCGCCATGAGCGGATCGGCCTTTGACATCACCGCCCGCATCAGTCAGAATCCCTATCTGGATCTGATCTATTCCTACACGGCTCCCCGCATTGCCACCTTCAATGTGCGCAACATGCTGCGCTACACGGACCGCATGAACGTGATTATGGAGGGCAAGCGCTTCAATGCTACATTCCTGCTGAATACCACCGAACTCTATTTCTCCAATATCCGCTGGTCTAACCTGGACGTGAACCTGGGCGTACGGAACCAGTTCTTCCGCCTGTTCGACCTCCTGAGCACCGGCGTGGTGGAGAGAGAGTACAGCCTGGCGCCCATGGTCGATTTCCCCAGCGCCTTCATCAATGCCCGCGTAGAGACGCTGGATAACAGCTATTTCCCCAAGAAGGGTGTGTCGGCAGGCTTCCGTGGCGACCTCGTCTTCCGCGTTTTTGAAGAGAATCCGCAGTCCCGCTTACTGGGAGTTGTTTCGGGAGACGTCAAGGTTCCCGTGACTTTCGGCAACTTTACCCTGATTCCCAGCCTGTACGGGCGTATCATCGTTGGCCAGGGAATTCCGATACTGTTCTCCAATGTGATGGGCGGTGATATGGCCAGCCGTTTCATTGAGCAGCAGGTTCCCTTCATAGGTATCAACGGCACCACCTTCATGGAGGATCACATGGCTCTGGCCCGTCTGGATGCCCGTTTGCAGATGGCTCCCAACCACTTCCTCTCCGTCATGGGCAATGTGAGCTACGACTTTGACAGCCTTCAGGCCATAAAGGACGGCCGATGGCTGTACGGCGTTGGTGCAGGATATGGTTACAACACCATAGCCGGTCCCTTTAAGGCCCAGGTGTTCTGGTCCAACCTGACCAAGAAGGTGGGCCTGTACCTGTCATTCGGTTTCAATTTCTAGCCATGGACGCCGCCCGCTGCCTGGCCCGACTGCAAAAGCTCTGCTCCAAGGCGGAGTATTGCCGGGCCGATGTCTACCGCAAGGCCCTCAAGGACCTGGAGGGAGACGCAGAGGCTGCCGCCAAGGTGGTGGAGCAACTGGTGGCCGACAAGTACGTGGACGAGGCGCGGTATGCATCGGCCTTCGCCCGCGAAAAGGCCGCGCTCCAGGGTTGGGGCCCGGTGAAAATCCGCTTCCAGCTGCGCGGGAAGGGTATCAAGGACGCCGACATCGCCGCCGCTCTGGCGGAAGTGGAACCTGAAAAGGCCGAAGCCAAGTTGCAGAAACTGCTGGAAGCTAAGGCACGAACGTTAAAAGGCGACCCCCAGGGTCGCCTCAAACTCATCAAGTATGCCCTCTCAAGGGGCTATGACTATGATGTTGTAGAAAAAATGGTATAGCCGTAAGCCGCTTTCTGTTTTTAAATCTGTCATTTATCTTCGCAACCTACCCCCCGGCATCGGACGGGCCGTCCTCATCTGCCGGTATATTTGGTCTTGCAGGCCCGGGTACCGTACCCGCTGCATGTCGCCATACAGCGTCGTGGGCTCTTACCCCGCGTTTTCACCCTTACCCTTGCGGGCGGTTCTTCTCTGTTACTGGTACCTTAAAGATTACTCCCTACTGTGCTTTCCACAGACGGGTGCCCTATCCTGTGCGGACTTTCCTCAGCAGCACTTCCTAAAACGGGGGCCCGGCAGTGCTGCCGCGACAGATCGCTATACCATTAAAGTCTTTTAAAGCCTTTCCTTGATGGCCTTGGTGGCTTCTTCGTAGCCGGGTTTCTCCAGCAGGGCGAACATATTCTTCTTGTAGGCCTCCACACCGGGCTGGTTGAAGGGGTTCACGCCCAGGGTGTAGGCGCTGACGCCGCAGGCGAACTCGAAGAAATAGAGCAGGGCGCCCAGGTTCTTGGCATCCACTTTCTCGAAGGAAACCTCCATCTGGGGCACGCCACCGTCGATGTGGGCCAGCTTGGTGCCCAGCTCGGCCATGTGGTTGCAATGCTCCACGTGCTTGCCAGCGAGGAAATTCAGCTGATCCAAGTTCTGATCGTCAGAGCCGATGGTTACGTTGCGCTGGGCCTTTTCCACGTGCAGCACGGTCTCGAACATGACGCGGTTGCCTTCCTGGATGAACTGACCCATGGAGTGGAGGTCGGCGGTGTTGTTCACGCTGGCGGGGAAGATGCCGGTGCCGTCCTTGCCCTCGGATTCACCGTAGAGCTGCTTCCACCATTCGGCTACATAGGTGAGCTTAGGGTTGTAGTTCACCAGGATTTCCGTGGTCTTACCCTTTTCCGTGAAGAGGCAGTTGCGCATGGCGGCGTACACCACGGCGGGGTTGTCGGCACTCTTGACGGCGAGTTTCTTTTCGGCCTCCAGGGCGCCTTCCAGCAAGGCCTTGATGTCGAAGCCGGCGGCGGCGATGGGCAGCAGGCCGACGGGGGTGAGCACGCTGAATCGGCCTCCTACGTTGTCCGGAACCACGAAGGTCTTGTAGCCTTCCTGGGTGGACAGCGTCTTGAGGGCGCCGCGGGCGGCGTCGGTGATGGCCACGATGCGCTGGGCGGCCTCGGCCTTGCCGTAAGTTTCTTCAATGTACTGCTTCACAATACGGAAAGCCACGGCGGGTTCGGTGGTGGTGCCGCTCTTGGAGATGACGATGCAGGCCACGTTGCGTTCCTTGGCCAGGTCCATGAGCTCGGCCAGGTATTCCTCGGAGAGGTTGTTGCCGGCGAAGACGACCTCGGGGGCGTCCTTCTTCTTGAGCTGCTTGGCGAAGTTGTGGCTCAGGGCCTCGATGACGCACTTGGCGCCCAGATAGGAACCGCCGATGCCGATGGCAATCACCAGGTCCACACCCTTGACCTTCCAGTCGGCGCAGATGGTCTCAATGCCTTTGAGGATGGTCTCCGGCATTTCCGAAGGGAGGTGCTTCCAACCCAGGAAATCGTTACCGGCGCCTTTTTCGCTTTCCAGTACGTCGAAAGCGTCCAGGGCCTTGGCTACATAAGCCTGATACTTGGCTTCTTCCACGAAAGAAGAACAGCCTTTAACATCTACTTTGATCATATGTATGCGTATTAATAATTTCGAAGCATTTCTGACTTGCAAAGATACACAATTCTCCATAAATATTACTATCTTTACATTCCGAGATTATACACTATACTATGACCTTTATCCACGATGATTTCATGCTGCAGACGGAAACCGCCCGCCGGTTGTATCACCAGCATGCAGGGCCCATGCCCATCATTGACTATCATTGCCACCTTTCTCCGCGGGAAATTGCGGAAAACATCCAGTTTACGGACATAACCCAGCTCTGGCTGGGAGGAGACCATTACAAGTGGCGCGCCCTGCGGGCCAACGGCGTTCCGGAAGAGTACATCACCGGCAACCGTTCCGCCTGGGAGAAGTTTCAGAAATGGGCGGAGACCGTGCCTTATACCATGCGCAATCCGCTGTATCACTGGACGCACCTGGAACTCAAGCGCGTATTCGGCATCGACAAACTCCTCTGCCCCCAATCGGCCCGTGAAATCTTTGAAGAGTGCAATGCCATGCTGGCCACCCCGGAGTTCCGCGGTCAGGCCCTTATCCGCAAGTTCAACGTGGAGGTGGTGTGCACCACGGACGACCCTGCCGACGACCTCCGCTGGCACAAGATGATAGGGGAGAATCCCTTCGGCACCAAGGTGTTGCCCGCCTGGCGTCCGGACAAGGCCATGGCCATAGAGAATCCCATAACCTATAAGGCCTATCTGAAGCAGCTGGGAGAGGCGGCCGATATGGAAATCAATTCCTATTCCAGCCTGATGGCAGCGCTCCGGAAGAGGCACGATTTCTTCGCCGCCAGAGGTTGCAAGCTCTCCGACCACGGCATGGATACTTTCTATTCTGCCGATTACAAAGAGAGCGAGATAGAGGCCATCTTCAGCAATGTGCTTTCCGGCAAGGCCCCTGCCGAGGCCGATCTGGACAAGTTCCGCAGCGCCTTCCTGCATGACCAGGCCGTTATGGACGCGCAGTCCGGCTGGGCCCAGCAGTTCCATGTGGGGCCGCTTCGCAACAACAACGAGAAGATGTTCCGGGCCCTGGGGCCTGATACCGGCTTCGACGCCATCGGAGACCGTCCCATGGCTGCGGCGGGTCACCGTTTCTTCTCACGTCTGGCCCTGGAAGACAGCCTGGCCAAAACCATCCTGTACTGCCTGAACCCCAAGGACAACGAGGTGCTGGCTGCCATGGCCTATACCTTCAACGACGGCACTTTCCCCGGAAAGATGCAGCTGGGCAGCGCCTGGTGGTTCCTGGATCAGGAAGACGGAATGCGCAAGCAGATCAACGCCCTCAGTTCCCTGGGCCTGCTGAGCCGCTTCGTGGGCATGCTCACGGACAGCCGCAGCTTCATCTCCTACCCCCGTCACGAGTACTTCCGCCGCATCCTCTGCGACGTAGTGGGGGCCGATGTGGAAAGCGGTCGTCTGCCTGCCTCTGAACTGGATTTCATAGGCCGGATGATCGAAGACATTAGCTATAATAACGCAAAACAATATTTTGATTTTTAATGAGATACACTCGGCCCTGCGGGCCTCGGTATGACAATGTCATTCCGAGCGAAGCGAGAGAATCTCAAATAGGAAGATATGACAACGCAGAAAAAACTGATGACCAACTGGCGCTGGTGGCTGTGCTCCCTTCTGTTCGTGGCCACTACCGTCAACTACCTGGACCGCCAGGTGCTCTCGCTCACTTATGAGGAGTTCATTAAACCGGAGTTTCACTGGACCGATGCCGATTACGGAACCATCACGGCCTTCTTCTCCATCTTTTACGCCATCGTGAGCCTGTTTGCCGGCAAATTCGTGGACTGGATGGGCACCAAGAAAGGCTATCTGATTGCCATCGGCGTATGGTCGGCCGGCGCGTGCCTGCATGCCGCCTGCGGCTGGGGGACGGCCCACCTGGCCGGTCTGGAGTCCGTTGCTGCCCTAAAGGCGCTGGAAGCTGGTTCGGAGATAGTCACCGTGGTTTCCACCATCTCCGTGTGGCTGTTCCTGTTTTGCCGCGGAATCCTGGCATTGGGCGAATCCGGTAACTTCCCGGCGGCTATCAAGGTGACGGCCGAGTATTTCCCCAAGAAGGACCGCGCCTTTGCCACGTCCATCTTCAACGCCGGTGCCTCGGTGGGAGCATTGGCTGCGCCGCTGTGCATTCCTCCGCTGGCCAAGAGCCTGGGCTGGGAATGGGCCTTCGTCATCATCGGCGGCCTGGGCTTCATCTGGATGTTCTTCTGGGAGTTTATGTATGACAAGCCCGAGGTTTCCAAGCATGTGAATGAGGCCGAGTTGGAATACATCCATCAAGATGATGTTGCTCTTTCAGAGGAGGGAGCATCGGCCTTTTCTTTAGCGACCGGAGGGGAGTCTCCCTCCTCTGAAGAAAAGACCATCCCTTTCCTGCAGTGCTTCAAGTATAAGCAGACGTGGAGTTTCATCGCCGGCAAGTTCTTCACGGACGGCGTGTGGTGGTTCTTCCTGTTCTGGGCGCCTTCCTACTTCAGCAACCAGTTCGGCGCCCCGGCCACTTCCGGCCTGGGCCAGGGCCTTATCTTTACCCTCTACGCCATTGTTACGGTGGTGTCCATCATCGGCGGCTACCTGCCCCGCATCTTTGTGGATAAACGCGGGATGAATCCCTATAACGGCCGTATGCTGGCCATGCTCATCTTCGCCTTCTTCCCCATTGCGGCGCTCTTTGCCCAGCCGCTGGGCCTGCATTTCAACTCGCCCTGGTGGCCCGCCATTCTCATCGGCCTGGCCGCTGCCGGGCATCAGGCGTGGAGTGCCAACCTGTTTTCCACCATAGGGGACATGTTCCCCAAGGCTGCCGTTGCTTCCATTACCGGAATAGGCACCATGGCTGGCGGCGTGGGGTCCATGATTGTGCAGAAGGTGGCAGGCAACCTCTTTACTTATGCCGAGCAGGCAGGCCAGGCCTTCCGCTTCCTGGGCTTCGAAGGAAAGCCGGCCGGATACTTTGTGGTATTCTGCTGCTGCGGTGTGGCTTACCTCATTGCCTGGACCGTGATGAAATCCCTCGTTCCCCATTATAAACCTGTAGAAGTTTAAAAATGGCAAAAGTTGTATCGTTTGGCGAAGTAATGCTTCGCCTTTCCACTCCGGGTTATCTGCGATTCGGCCAGGCCCGCCAGTTTGATGCCACTTTCGGCGGCGGCGAGGCCAACGTGGCCGTTTCGCTGGCCAACTATGGCGTGGATGCCCATTTTGTGACGCGATTACCCCAGAACGACATTGCCGACATGTGCACGGCCGAACTCAAGGGTTTGGGCGTGAATCTGGACGGCGTAGTCTATGGCGGAGAACGCTTGGGTATCTATTACCTGGAAACGGGTGCCGTCGCCCGCGGTTCCAAAGTCATTTACGACCGCGCCCACAGCGCCATTTCTGAGATCAAGCCCGGCATGGTGGACTGGCACAAAGTGCTGGAAGGGGCCGACTGGTTCCACTGGACCGGCATTACGCCGGCATTGAGTCAGGGAGCGGCCGATGCCTGCCTGGAAGCCATCAAAGTGGCCAACGAGATGGGCGTAAAGGTCTCCTGCGATCTCAATTACCGCAAGAAGCTGTGGAAATACGGCAAGACGGCGGCCGAGGTGATGCCGGCGCTTGTAGAGGGCTGCGACCTCATTCTGGGCAACGAGGAAGATGCCGAGAAGGAGTTCGGCATCAAGCCCGAAGGCTTCGACGCCGAGAAGACCGGAGGCGAGATTGA
The DNA here is from genome assembly GCA_017617475.1 of Bacteroidales bacterium. The sequence continues at coordinate 18,308 of JAFZWC010000043.1, read as the reverse complement.
CCAGGCAGCCTTCGTGAGCGTTTGCCGGCAACTGATGGCCAAGTTCCCGCGCTGCAAGAAGGTGGCCATCACCCTGCGCGGCTCCATCAATGCCAACCACAATACCTGGGGCGGTGTGCTCTACGACGGCAAAACCCTCTGGCAGAGCCGCCGCTACGACATAACCCACATCGTGGACCGCGTCGGCGGAGGCGACTCCTTCATGGGCGGCCTCCTCTACGGTCTCCTCACCTACAAGACAGACCAGGAAGCCATAGAATTTGCCGCCGCAGCCTCCTGCCTAAAACACACCGTCTTCGGAGACTACAACCGCGTAACTGTAGCCGAAGTGGAAGCATTAATGAAAGGCGGCGGTTCCGGTAGAGTTAGCAGATAATAAGTATTATGGCAAAATTCAATAAAATCGATACCATCGGTATCATCCGGAAGACCGGGATTGTTCCGGTGTTTTACAATGCAGATGTGGAACTGACCAAGAAGGTGGTGAAGGCCTGCTACGACGGCGGCATCCGTGCCTTCGAATTTACCAACAGGGGAGATGGCGCCCACAAGGTTTTCGAGCAGTTGCTGGCCTTCGTGAGGGCCGAATGCCCGGAAATGGCCCTGGGCGCAGGAACCATCCTGGATGCACCTACCGCCGCGCTTTATCTCCAGCTGGGGGCCGATTTCCTGGTATCCCCCTGCATCGTGGAAGACGTAATTCCGCTGGCCAACCGCAGGGGAGTGCCCTACAGCCCCGGTTGCGGTACGGTTACCGAGATTGCCCATGCCATGGAGATGGGTTGCGACCTGGTCAAAGTATTCCCGGCCGGCACGGTGGGCGGCCCTTCCTTTGTGAAGAACGTGCTGGCGCCGCTGCCCTGGGCCATGCTCATGGCCACCGGCGCTGTGGAGCCTACGGAAGAGAACTTATCGGCCTGGGCAAAGAGCGGCGTCACGGCCGTCGGAATGGGCTCCAGGCTGTTTCCGAAGGAACTGATCCAGGCCGGCGACTGGCCGGCCGTATCGGCCCTTTGCAAAAAATGTCTGGAATGGTTTAAAAGATAACAATAAATACAGAGTCCTATGGAAAAAACCTGGAGATGGTTCGGCAAGAAGGATAAGATTACCCTTGCCATGCTCAGACAGATTGGCGTGGAAGGCATTGTGACCGCCTTGCACGACGTTCCGCTGGGGCAGGTGTGGACGCGGGAAAAGATCCGCGACCTGCGCGAATACATTGAGAGTTACGGCATGCGCTGGAGCGTGGTGGAGAGCCTGCCGGTGGTGGAAACCATCAAGTACGGCGGCCCCGACCGCGACCAGCAGATTGAGGTGTACAAGGAGAGCCTGCGCAATTTATCGGCCGAAGGCATCCACTGCATCTGCTACAACTTTATGCCGGTGCTGGACTGGGCCCGCACGGACCTTTTCCACCAGAATCCGAACGGCGCCACCAACCTGTATTTCAATTACGCCGAGTTCGCCTATTTTGACATCTACATCCTCAAGCGCCCCGGCGCCCGCGAGGAGTGGGCCGCCTTCCATTTCCCGGCCGGCTATGGCGAGGGACGCAACGTGTTGGCAGAGGCCGATGCCCTGGCCAAGACCATGACGCCGGAGAAGGACCACAAGCTGGTGGAGAACGTCATTATCAAGACCCAGGGCTTTGTGAGCGGCAACTTCAGCGAAAACGACGAGGCTCCCGTGCAGAAGTTCCGCGAATTCCTGGACTTGTACAAGGGCATTGACAAGGCGCAGCTGCGGGCCAATATGAAATACTTCCTGGAAGCCATCATGCCCACCTGTGAGGAATATGGCATGAACATGTGCGTCCACCCGGACGACCCGCCCATCGAAGTGCTGGGCCTGCCGCGCATAGTCCGTACCGAGGAAGACATCCAGTGGCTCATGGATGCCGTGCCCAACAAGCACAACGGCCTCACGTTCTGCGCCGGCTCTTTCTCGGCCGGGGCCTACAACAACGTGGTGGACCTGGCCAGGAAGTTCGCTTCCCGCACCCATTTTATTCACCTGCGTTCCTGCCATATCTTCCCGAACGGCGACTTTACGGAGGCGTCGCACTTGGGAGGAAGGGCCGATCTGATTGAGCTCGTCCGAATCTTCGAGAAGGAGAATCCTGCCCTTCCGATGCGCGTGGACCATGGCATGACGTTTACCGATGAGCCCGGCGGCATCATGGATGAATCGGCCCACGGGCACAATGCCGGTTACACGCTCCTGGGACGCATGTTCGCCATGGGTCAGGTGCAGGGCATCATTGCCACGGTGGACCGCGAACTGGGCATCCCTTACAAACAACCCGGATTCTTTGACTGATATGAAACTGAACGATATCCTCAGCGGCCGTTGCAACCCTGCCGAATGGGAGGCAAAAGGCTATGTACTTCCCAAGTTTGACATCCAGGCCGTGCGCGAGAATACGGCCCGGGAGCCCGTGTGGGTGCATTTCGGCGGCGGAAACATCTTCCGCGCCTTCCCCGCGGCCATCTTGAACGACGCCCTGAACACGGGCAAGTTCGACCGCGGCGTCATAGTGGCCGAGACCTTCGACTTCGAGGTCATCGACAAGGCATACAAACCTTACGACAACCTCTCCCTGGCCGTGAGTCTCTGCTCCGACGGCCATATCGGCAAAACCGTCATTGCCTCTGTGACGGAGGCCCTGAAGGCCGATCCGCAGTTTGCCGGCGACTGGGGCCGGTTGGTGCAGATCTTCCGCGCCCCCTCGCTGCAGATGATCTCCTTCACCATTACGGAGAAGGGTTATTCCTTCAACGAGGCCGATCTGGCCCGCGGAATGAGTCCCCTCTTTGCCATGGGAAAAGTCTGCGCCCTGCTGTATGAGCGCTACCAGGCCGGGCAACTGCCCCTGACGGTGCAGTCCATGGACAACTGCTCCCACAACGGCGACAAGGTGAAGAAGGGCGTTTTCGCATACGCAGAGCGCTGGGTGGCCGACGGACTGGTGCCCGCCGCCTTCCTGGATTACCTGAAGGATGAGAAGAAGATCACCTTCCCCTGGTCCATGATTGACAAGATTACCCCGCGCCCGCACGCCAAGGTAAAGGAACTGCTGGCGGCCGACGGCTTCGAGGACAACGACTACATTGAAACGGAGAAACACACCTTCACCGCACCCTTTGTGAACGCCGAAGAGGTTCAGTATCTGGTGATTGAAGACAATTACACCAACGGCCGTCCTCCGCTGGATCTGGGCGGCGCGCTGTACACAACCCGCGAGACGGTGGACAAGGTGGAGACCATGAAGGTGACCACCTGCCTTAACCCGCTCCACACGGCCATGTCCATCTTTGGCTGCATGCTGGGATATACCTTGATATCGGCCGAAATGGCCGATGAAGACATTCGCGCCTTTATCCAGAAGATAGGTTATATGGAGGCCATGCCGGTGGTGGTGGACCCTGGCGTTCTGAATCCGTACGAGTTCATCGGCGCCGTTATCAACCGCCGCCTGCCCAATCCCTTCATGCCCGACGCACCCCAGCGCATAGCCATGGACACCAGCCAGAAGCTTTCCATCCGCTTCGGCGAAACCCTGAAGAAATACGTGGCCCGCGGGCTGGATAAGAGCAACCTGGTTCTGATTCCTTTGGCGCTGGCGGGTTATGCCCGCTATCTGAAGGGCATCCAGGACAACGGAACGCCATTCGAGTGCTCGCCAGACCCGCTATTGGCAGAACTGCAGGCCATTGTCGCGCCTCTGCAGATTGGTGTTCCCGACCAGGACTGGAGCTGCCTGAAGGCCCTCTATAGCAGGGCCGATGTCTTCGGCCTGGACCTCTACGAAGCTGGCCTGGGAGAGCAGATTGAGGGTATGGTGCGCGAACTCTTCGCCGGCCCCGGGGCCGTGCGCAAGACCCTTCACAAGTATACGGTTGCCCGATGAAGAAAGCCCTGCCCATCCTATTCCTGGCCGTTTGCACCGCCTGCACGTCCGTTCCGGTTCCTGTGCTGGTAGACATTCCGGCCGGGAGTTTTATGATGGGTTCGGAGAATCCGCCCATGCCGGAATGGGACGAGGCCCCTCTTCACGAAGTGTCTTTGCCTGCCTTCCGCATGAGCGCCACGGAAATCACCAACGCCCAGTACGAGGCCTTCGACCCTGCGCACAAATCCTTGCGGGGATATGAGGGCTTTTCCCTGGCCGATGACGAAGCGGTGATTATGGTCTCGTGGGATGACGCCATGGCGTATTGCGAATGGCTATCCCGCAAGACAGGCCGAAGCTTCCGCCTCCCCACCGAGGAGGAGTGGGAATACGCCTGCCGGGCGGGGTCTACTACGGCCTATAATACGGGTGACACCTATCCGGAGGAGTTCTGGAAGGTGCAGGAGAACACCCGATTCAAGGAACCCGTTTCCCTGCAAGTGGCTCAATTTGAGCCCAATTCCTGGGGCCTATACGACCTGCACGGCAACGTAGAGGAGTGGTGTTACGACTGGTATGAGCCTTATTGTCATTCTGAGCTCACTTGTCATTCTGAGCGTAGCGAAGAATCTCCATCCTATCGTGTGGTCCGTGGCGGCAGCCACAATACGCCCGTCCGTTTTCTGCGCAGTGCCAACCGCAGCGGTTCCATTCCGGAAGACCGCTCCGTTCTGCTGGGCTTCCGCATAGTGGAGGGAGACGCCCCGAGCACCCAGATGACCCAATCCGTGCTCGAGAGCCCCAAAATGGGCGGTTCAAGCACAAAATGGGCCTCTCCTGTGCTCGAGTCCTTCTTTGCTGAGCCCATCCCTTATGTGGTGGCGCCCGTGGACGGCACTCCGTTCTATTCCCATAACCACCAGCCGGCCGTAACTTGGCTGCCGGAGGGTGGCCTGCTGGCCATCTGGTTCTCCACGGATGCCGAGGCCGGAAGGGAAATGGTGGTGCTGCAGTCCGTGTTTGACGGCAAGGCCTGGAGCCCTGCCACCCTTTTCTGCAAAGTGCCGGACCGCAATATGACCGGCAGTGCCCTCCTTACGCTTGAAAATGGAGAAATCCTTCATTTCCAGGGCGTTGGGGACGCGGGAGAGTGGAAGGATCTGGCGCTGGCCATGAGAAAGACAGATGGCCCCCAAACGTGGACGCCCCTGCGTTACATTGAGCCCGAGCACCGGGTACGCCATCAGGTGATAGCGGGCCCCATTGTGACGGCAGATGGCCGCATCCTGCTTTGCTGCGATGCCGGCCCGGACGGGGAAGCGGGAACCTCGCTTCACGTTTCCAAGGACGGGGGCACCACTTGGGAAGACACCGGGAGCATTATCAAAGGTATCCATGCCGGCATAGTTGAATTGAAGGACGGCCGGCTCATGGCCTTCGGCCGCGGCAATGCCATCGACGGCAAAATGCCCTGCAGCATATCGGCCGATGGCGGCTATACCTGGGAATATAGCGCCACGGGGTTCCCGCCCATCGGCAGCGGACAGCGCCTGATTCTCAAACGCCTGCAGGAAGGGCCGCTGATGCTGTGCTCCTTCGGCCCGGATGGCCTGTTTGTTGCACTGAGCTACGACGAAGGGGAGAGCTGGCCTGTGAAGAAACTCCTCACGGACGGAAAGAAGCGTGTGCTGGACGGCGGCGCCTGGACGGGAACGTTTACCCTGGACGCCACCCATGCCGAACCTAAGGGCTACCTGGCCTGTACGCAGAGTCCGGACGGAGTCATTCACCTGCTTAGCAGCCGGGTGCATTACAGCTTTAACCTGGCTTGGATAGAAGGGAAATAAATACTAACTTTGCGCTCCGATGAAAAGACTAGGTGTATTCTTTATAACGCTGCTCCTGTGCGCCTGCTCCCAGGCCCAGGTGACGCAGTACAAGTACAAGGTGGTGAAGGACTATCCGCACGACATGGCGGCCTACACCCAGGGCCTCTTTTTCCATAACGGTACCCTCTATGAGACCACGGGCCAGTATGGCACCAGTTCCATCCGTACCGTGAACCTGCAGACGGGTAAGCCTATCCAGAACAAGAAGCTCAATTCCAAGTACTTTGCCGAGGGGTCGGTAATCTTGGGAGGCAACCTGTACATCCTTACCTGGACCAACAAGGTAGCCTTTGTCTATGACGCCAAAACTCTGGAATACAAGAAAACGGTGGGTTACCCCCGCGAAGGCTGGGGCCTGACCACCGACGGCAAGCAGCTCATCGCCAGCGACGGAACGGCCAACCTGTACTTCCTGGACGAGAGCCTGAAGGTGACCCGCAAGCTGCCCGTCACCATGAACGGCCGCCCGCTCAAAAACCTGAACGAACTGGAATGGATTAACGGAAAGATCTGGGCCAACGTGTACCTCACGGACATGATAGCCATCATCGATCCCAAGACCGGCAAGGTGGAAGGGACCGTGGATTGCACCGGCCTCCTTCCCGATGAACTGTGGACCTCGGCCACCGATGTGCTCAACGGCATAGCCGTGGACGCCGCCGGCAAAATATACGTAACCGGCAAAAACTGGCCGAAACTCTACCAGATAGAAATTATGAAATAATCATCTATATCTCTTCTGAAACCCCTCCGCTTCCGTGCGTCTCAATGGCGCCAGCAGGCGCCCGGCCGTACCCGGGATTTTGCGGGCGCAAAATCGTAGAGGGAGAAAAGGCCGCGGGGGATAGTAGGGGGCAGAGCCCCCTCAAACCAGGAGGGTGGCTAAGGTTTCCGAAGAGATATAGATGATAAAGTACATATTAATTAGGGGTATCCGGAAGGTCCGGATTGAGAATATACCCTCATAACTTGATACGGTTGATACCGTCGTAAGGAAATGAAAAAACACTTTTTGATTGCGGCACTGTGCGTGCTGCCCCTCGCTGCGAATGCGCAGGAGGAAAAGACGGAGCGTCTGGACTCCGTCGTAGTGTCGGCCAGCCGGGCTGGCAAAAACACCCCCGTCAGTTACGAAAATGTGGGCAAGGCGGTTCTGGAGCGGTCTAATCCCATGAATTCCCTTCCCATGACGCTTAACTTGCTGCCGTCCGTTGTGACGTACAACGAGGGCGGTACGGGCCTGGGCAACTCGGCCATGACCATCCGCGGGTCCAAGGGCTCGCAGATTAACGTGACGCTGAACGGCATCACGCTCAACGATGCCGAGAGCCAGGAAGTTTTCTGGGTGAACATCCCTTCGCTGTCGGCGCTCATTTCGGGCGTGCAGGTGCAGCGGGGCCTGGGCACATCGGCCTCCGGAGCGGGTGCCTTTGGGGCCAGCATCAACATGAACACGGCCTTCGTGACGCCGGATCCTTGGGCGCAGGCCGAGTTCAGTGCGGGCTCGTTCGGGACCTTCATCTCCACGCTCAGCGGCTCTACGGGCCGGTCGGCCAAGGGCTGGTACGGCACGGCGGCCTATTCGCGGGCCACGACGGACGGCTATATCCGCAATGCCTTCGTGCAGTCGCAGTCGGCCTTTGTGGCGCTGGGCTGGCTGGGGCGGCGCGATGCGCTCCGTCTCACGTACCTGATGGGCCAGCAGCGCAGCGGTATCACCTGGGACGGTATAGACCTGGAACAGTACGCCAAGGACCGCACCTACAACGGAGCGGGCGAGTACTACGACGAGTACGGGAATGTCTATTACTATCCCAATCAGACCGACAATTACGCGCAGCACCATCTGCAGGCCAATTACACGCATGCTTTTGAGAACGGCCTGTACCTCACGGCTACGGCCAATTATACACGCGGTGACGGTTACGACGAGTACTACAAAAGCAACAAAAAGCTAAAGAATTACGGCATTCTGGTAACTGATGTGCCTCAGCGCAGCGATATGACCTACCAGAAAAAGGTTTATAACAATTTGTATGTGCTTCAGTCTACGCTGCGTTACCGCACTGATGTACTGGAACTTACCGGCGGTGTGAACCTGTCGTGGCATCAGGGCTCGCACTGGGGGGAGGTCCTGTGGGTGAAGACGCTGGGCAGTGACATAACGGGGAACAACTGGTACCGGAACGACGGTGTCAAGCTGGACGGAAGCGTTTTCGCCAGGGCCGAATACAAGCCGCTGGAATGGCTCACCGCCTATGCCGATCTGCAGTACCGCGCCATCCGCTACACGCTGGAAGGGAAGGACGACGACTGGTGGGAGTACGGTGCCGCTCAGGAGGACATACTGGACTACCGTCAGACCTGGCAGTTCTTCAACCCCCGCGTGGGTGCGACGGCTTCCTTCGGCGCACACCGGCTCTTCCTGTCGGCCGCCATCGGCCATCGCGAGCCGGGACGCAGCGACATCAAGGAGAACGTGAAGGGGGAGGGCGCACCTATAAAGCCCGAGGCTATGCTGGATCTGGAACTGGGGTACCATTTTACTGCCGATAAAGTGGAGGCATCGGCCAACCTCTACGCCATGGAATACAAGGACATGCTGCTGGAAACGGGCCGATTGTCTTCCTCCGGGTATGCCCTGAAGGAGAATGTACCGCGTTCCTGGCGCCGGGGTGTGGAACTGGCCGCCGGCTGGCAGCCGCTGGGCTGGCTCAAGGCCGATGGCAACCTGACCCTCTCCATGAACCAGATTGCCGACTATACCTCTTATGTTTCCTACGACGACTATTCCGGCACCGTTCCTGTGAACTACGGAAAGACCACCATGCTGCTGTCACCTTCGGCCATCGGCATGGCCCGCCTGACGCTCACACCCGGGAAGTCCTGGCTTTTCTCTGTGGATGGAAAATACGTGGGAAAACAGTATCTGGACAACTCCATGCGCAAGGAACTGGAGATTCCGGCTTATTTTGTGATGGATGCCCAGCTGGAAAAGACCTTTGCCCTGGGCCCCGGCCATGTCAACGTGGCTTTTTACGTTCATAACCTCCTGAATAACATGTATTACGCCTCCGGCTGGCGCTGGGAAGCCATGTCCAAGGCCGACGGTTCCATTTATACAGGCGTAGGAATTTACCCCCAGCCTCCAATAAATTTCATGGCAAAAGTAAGATTTACTTTTTAAATAATTTTATTTAGTAAAAAATACTTAGAAAATTTTTGGAAGAATAAAAAAGTTTAGTAACTTTGCATTAGGAAAACGGGTGGAAGCTCCTTTTCCCAGACGAAACGCTTTTTCTAACCAACTAATTAACCTTCTTCTTTAAGGTAAGAATACACTACTAACTAACCAAAACAACCCCGCAGTGATGCGGGGTTGTTTTGTAATGTCGGCATTATGCCGACATTACAAAACAACTTAACTTATTGGGGAGAGGACTCCCCAAACCCCTCCCTCGCCGCTTTGCGGCGGAGCTATTAGTTGCTGAATGTATTTGTTCAACAGATTAGGAACGAAGACAGATTACAGTGTCATTCTATAGGTGAAGTTGGGCAGGATGGGGAAGATGCTCAGTTTCTTCCAACGGGCGTCTTCGCTGTCCCAGGTCAGGCTGTAGGCGTTATGCCGGTTGGTGAGGTTGTAAACGCCGACGGACAGTTCGTGGCGGGTCTTTTGGCCCTGTATAGTCAGATGATACCCTGCATCCATCCGGAAATAGGCGGGAAGCTGCAGATTGTTGGGGTGGGAAGTGTAATCGGCCTCACGGCTTTCCCGCTTCTCGTCCGACCCCAGGGAGTAGATGGGATAGGTTCCGCTCTTGACGGTTTCCCAGTGGCCGCTCATGAAGGAGAGGCCGCCTGTAAGGCTGTGGGTGGCCTTTTTGCCTTGGGCCAGCTTGAACTCGCCGGTGAGGTTCAGCATGTGCCTCCGGTCAAATTTGAAGGGAATGGGATGGCCGAAGTTGAGGGAGGAGAAAACGCGGTCCGTTTTGGACAAAGTATAAGACAGTTGTCCGGCCACGCGCGGGCTTTCCCAGCGGGACATAAGCTCCAGGCCATAGGAATGCCCGGTCCCGCTTTCCAGGTTATACTGCCATGCGCTCCAGGCCGAATTGAAGAAGGAGGACGCATCGGCAAAGAATACCAGACCCTTCATATCTTTATAGAAGCCTCCGGCCGACAGAAAGAAGGAGCCCTTGGAGAACTCCATGCCCGCCCAGGCCTGGTCGGCCGTTTCGGGCTGGTTTTGCCCGGTGGAAGGGATGAGCATCTCCATGGACCAGCCGGTTGGGATTCCTTCCAGCGAATGGAAGAACTGCACGGAATGGTCATACGTTGCCTTTAGGAGAAAAGACGGCAGGAATTGATAGGAAACCAGGAGGCTCGCAATGGGCCTCACAGTCTTATATCCATCTGAAAAGAAAGCGGTGAGCCGCGCCCCAGCACTGGCATGGAAAGGGCCGTTTCCATAACGGACCTGGCCATGCAGGGAACTGCGCACCGTGGTGAGGGGATGCCCAGCGGTGGCTTCATTTTCATCGTCCAGATACACTTTTGAAACACCAGGCTGGAAGAAAGACACAAAAGCGTCCAGTCCGGTTTGGAATTCCAGGCCATACCCGAACCGTTTGGATACTTTTGTTTCCAATCCCTCTTCCATAAGGGCAGATTCCACGGACATACGGGTAGTGATGACCTTCCCACTCACTGATTTGGATTGAGACTGGTCCTGGAAGGCGCGGAAGCCGTTGTGGGAAAGCCTCGCTTCCCATTTCCAACCGGAAAGGGTTTCCTGCTGCCAGGAGAGGTTTGCTATCAGGTTGCTCCATCCCAGCGCCTGGGAAGACAGTTCTGTAGGGTCGAAGGCATAGCGGTCATAACTGCCGAAAGTGGAAAAGAACATCCGTCCCCGGCTCCCGGTTTTCCAACTGATCTTCACGAAAGCGTCCCCCACCAGGGCATTGATTCTGTCGGGAAGGGAAAGGCTTTTGTCCAGGTGGGGCCGAAGCAGATTGTATTCCAGACCGATGGGGGAAATGCGAACCGATGTCAGCACCGACACCTTGTCCTTTTTCAAAGGACCGTCCGCCCGGGCGCCCAGGAGGAAGTTGTTGATGAAGAAGCTTCCGTGGGCCTTTTGGTAATCGCCGTCGGCCGTGGTGAGCTGCAGCAATGACGAGGTGAATCCGCCCGCATCGGAGGGGAAACCTCCGGCATAGAAGTCATTTCTGGACACGATGTCTGAGGGGTATGCCGTGGTCAGTCCCAGCAGGTGCCCGGCCCCATAGATGGGAATGCCGTCCAGGGTGGTCAGGTTGTTGCCGCCGTTGCCTCCTCTCACGTAATAGGCCGATGAACCCTCCATGCCCGTGGAAACGCCGGGAAGGGTCTGGATGTATTTCACGGGATCGGCCTCTCCCATCGGGGACGCCGTCATGCGGAGGTCGGCCGGCTTGATGGGGATGATGGCGGATTCCGGACGTACGCGGGTAGCCTCGATGTACGACGAGTCCAGCCGCTCATGCCAGACGGTGTTCTGGGCGGAAAGGCTGATGGATAGAAGCCCAAGCGATATGGATAACAGATGGACTTTCATCTCTTAATAAGCATAAGAACCAAAATGCGCCTGTCCGCAAACCCTTGAATAGGAGGCCCCGAAAATGCCGGTCCCGTTCTGGACATTGGAATAGTGGTTCCGCTTGTACGCCATCTGGGTAAAATCGTTCAAATCGGGATGATTGAAGTAGTAATCGCACAAATACTGGTCATACTCGGCACTTACGGAACAGACAATCAGGTCGGCATCCCGGCCTGACCAACTAACTCCGCCTATGCCGAATATTTTAGTTGTCTGGTAGTCGCCTATCAACTCGCCACCAATTCCTGTTTTAATTAAATGCACAACTTCGATTCTTCCGTTGTCAAGAGATCTTTCGAATAGCATAGGATGCACAATCCGCAAGACTTTTTCATGAAGCATGGCAGGCTCTCCGTAGAACTGCTTTGAAAAGACTGCTCCACCGGGTTTCCATTCCCAACTGAAATACAACTCTATAAGGCGAGAAGATCCATCAAAAGGAATAAGGGTTTCACCGCGTCTGTCTACGCCCGGATGATCTGTCGCAATATAGTCGACAAAGGGGCTTTCCCATCCGTCGTTCTGACTCTCATAGTAGCACCAGAGAACGAGGTCTTCGCCGGGATTCCCACTCACGATGTATGCCCAGTTAAACTTAGGCATTGGCGGATCCACTTCGCCGGGTGTATCACTGTTCACACCAACCCGGACGCACGATCTGTCCATCTCAAAACGTCGTGGGAAAGTGGTTTCGGCCGAAAGGGTTTCTTCTCCGGGAACCTTCACTTCCAGCTGGTAGGTTTTCCCGTTCCGAGGGATATAGTTCAACTCCCATTTGGTCTCAGACACCCTGGAAAACTGTCCCACTGGTTTTCCTTCCTCGGACAATGTGATGGTCGTCCCTTCCCCCACGGGCTGGCTGGTCCCGCCCGTCGGCGCAATATAGGAAAGCTCCAGTTCCTGTTCCGGCCCCTCTCCAAGCACGCAGTACACGTTCAGAATCCGTTCTCCCGTATCCAGGTCAATGTCCTCCAGACAGGAACACACCAGGCCGATTGCCAGGAACAGAAATAACCATTTTCTCATGGTATGACAGTTTGCACAAATCTGTAACACCGAAAAAAACATTATACGTCTTGTAAAGATACAAATTTTTTGTGGCCATACAAACAAAGCCTCCTTGGGTCGGCCATCGGCCTTGAATGGATTAGCTAGCCGTGAAATGTAACTTATTAACTATTAAATAGATACGAGAATCCTCCTCTGCTTTTTGCGGAGGATGATTCGCATAAAGTTCTGTGTGACAGACACTTCCATTTCACGGCTTAATTGTACGAGATGTAGGTGGGGCTGTAAGGAAGAGCCTCCAGACGGCGTAGCCGCCCGTGGCTCGTGAACGGGAGGGGCCCGCCCCGCAGGGGTGGGAGGGATAGGACCGAAGGTCCGTACCGGCGGGAGGCTCTTCCTGGAAGCCTCACCTACAATCTATGGCTACTTCTGCAAGTATTTGAGTGCCAGACCTCCGGCGGAGGTTTCCTTGTAGAGGGAAGGGAGGTCCTTGCCGGTCTGTTTCATCACTTCCACCACGTGGTCGAAGGAGATGCGGTGACGGCCGTCGGAGAAGGAGGAGTAGATGTTGGCGTCCAGGGCGCGGGTGGCGGCGAAGGCGTTGCGCTCGATGCAGGGAATCTGCACCAGGCCGCAGACGGGGTCGCAGGTCATGCCCAGGTGGTGCTCCAGGCCCATCTCGGCAGCGTATTCAATCTGGTAGGGGCTGCCGCCGAAGATCTGGCAGGCGGCGGCCGATGCCATGGCGCAGGCTACGCCCACCTCTCCCTGGCAACCTACCTCGGCGCCGGCGATGGAGGCGTTCTGCTTGACCACGTTGCCGATGAGGCCCGCGGTGGCCAGGGCGTGGAGAATCTTGGTGTCGGAGAAGGCGTGGCTCTTGGCCAGGTGGTACAGCACGCCGGGAATGACGCCGGAGGAGCCGCAGGTGGGGGCGGTGACAATGATGCCGCCGGATGCGTTCTCTTCGCTCACTGCCAGGGCATACGCGAACACCAGGCCGCGGGAGCGGAGGTTGGGCTGGTAGCCCAGAGCCTTCACGTGGTATACGCTGGCTTTGCGGGAAAGGTTCAGGGGACCGGGCAGGCGGCCTTCGTTGTTGAGGCCGCGCTCAACGGAGGCTTTCATGGCTTCCCAGATCTCCTGCAGGTAGTCCCAGATGCCGGGGCCTTCGCAGAGGTCCACATATTCCCAGAGGCTGCGGCCGTTGGCGTCGCACCACTGAACAATGTCGGACAGGGTATTCAGGTCGTATACTTCTCCGGAATGGCTCAGTTCCTTGCCGGGGCCTTCGGAGAGGGCGCCGCCGCCGATGGAATACACCGTCCATTCTTCCAGAAGAGTGTCATCGGCTCCGAAAGCCTTGAACAGCATACCGTTGGGGTGATACTCCAGAAAATGGGATGCCTCCCATAAGATTTTCACCGGGCCGATGGGCTCCAGGGCTTCGAGGATGGCGACGTCCGTCATGTGGCCTTTTCCGGTGGCGGCCAGGGAACCGTAGAGGGTGACCTCGAAGCGGGCGGCGTCGGGGTGGCGCTCACCGAAAAGACGGGCCGCATTGTTGGGACCCATGGTATGGGAAGAGGACGGGCCTTTCCCTATTTTGTAAAGTTCGCGGAGGGAATACATACGTATGCGCTTTGAGGGCGCAAAGATAAGGATTATTTTTCGTATTTTTGCAAATTAAAACCCTGTAATTATGCTCAGAATCGATATCATCAGCGTGGTTCCGGAACTTCTTGAGAGTCCGCTCAGTTACTCCATTCCGGCACGTGCTGTAAAGAAGGGACTGGCCGAGATCCATATCCACGATTTACGGAAGTATGGCCTGGGTTCCCGGCAGACGGTGGACGACTATTCCTACGGCGGAGACGCCGGCATGGTGATGATGGTGGAGCCGGTGTTCAACTGCATCAACGACCTTAAGAAGGAACGTCATTACGACGAGGTCATCTACATGGCCCCGGACGGAGAGATTCTCACCCAGGGAATAGCCAACGAGCTCAGCCTCAAGGAGAACATCATTATCCTCTGCGGCCATTATAAGGGCATTGACGAGCGTATCCGCGAGCACATCGTGACACGGGAGATTTCCGTAGGAGACTTTGTGGTGAGCGGGGGAGAGATTCCCGCGGCCCTGCTGGCCGACAGCATCATCCGCCTGGTGCCGGGCGTGCTCACCGACGAAACTTCGGCCCTTTCCGATTCTTTCCAGGACGGCCTGGTTTCCCCTCCCGTGTACACGCGGCCGGCCGAATTCAACGGCTGGAAGGTGCCGGACGTGCTTTTGTGCGGCAATCCCAAGATAATCCAGGCCTGGCAGGACGAACAGGCTCTGGCCCGCACGCGCGAGCGCAGGCCCGGCCTGTTGGAAAAGTGATGCATTATTCCTACATTTGTAAGCTAATATTAAACTAAATACTATGAGTGAAGAAATTAAGCCTGTGGTGAATGAAACCGCAGATGTAGCCAAACAGGAACAGGAAGTTGTAAAGGAAGCCCCCATCGTGGAGGAAGTGAAGGACGCCGTAGCCGCCGTGGCCGATAAGGCCGTAGAGGTGGCCGACAGTGTCAAGGATGCCGTGGAGGAAGTCAAGGAAGCCGCCGTTAACTACGGTGAGAAGACCCTGGCCGAGCTTTCCGAACTGTTCCAGCAGTTGAAAGCCAGTGAAGACCGCATGAAGCGGTCCAAGGAGGCCGAGGCTCTGAAATCGGCCTTCTATAAGCGCCTTTCCCGCGAAAAGGCCGAAGCCGGCGAGGACGCCGCCGTGGAGGAACCGGACGAGAATTCGCCCGTGGAAGATTCCACCGTTCCCATGCAGAGCGGCCCTGTGAGCCCGTTCGCTGCCATCGAGGCCGGCTTCAAGTCCCTTTATATGGAGTACAAGAAAGAGCGCGCCGAATATAATAAGGAGCAGGACGCCCAGAGGGAAGAGAACCTGCAGAAGAAGCAGGCCATCATCGAAGAGCTGAAGGCCCTGGTGGAAGAGCCCGGCGACATGAAGGAAGCCTTCCCCAAGTTCCGCGACATCCAGAACCGCTGGAGAGAGGTGGGCCCTGTGCCGCAGCAGAATTTCCGCGACGTCAACGATACTTACCAGCTGCATGTGACCAAATTCTACGACCTGGTGGACATCAACCGCGAGCTGCGTGACCTGGACTTCAAGAAGAACCTGGAGCAGAAGACCGCTTTCTGCGAGCAGGCCGAGGCCCTGGGCCAGGACGAGGACGTGGTGGAAGCCTTCAAGGAACTGCAGAAGCTGCACGAGCAGTGGAAAGACCTGGGCCCCGTGGCCAAGGAGTTCCGCGATTCCATCTGGGAGCGTTTCCGCGCCGCCACTTCCGTGGTGAACAAGCGTTACCAGGCCCACTTCGAAGGCCTCAAGGAGCAGCAGTCCCAGAATCTGGAAGCCAAGCAGGCCCTTTGCGAAGAGGTGGAAGCCATTGCCAATAAGGAAATCACTTCCTCTACTGAGTGGAACACCCTCTCCAAGCAGATTGAGGAGATCCAGGCCAAGTGGCGCACCATCGGCTTCGCCACCCGCAAGGAAAACCAGAAGGTATACGACCGTTTCCGTGCCGCCTGCGACAAGTTCTTCGAGCGCAAGCGCGCCTCCTTCACGGAGTTCAAGGATTCCATGAACGCCAACCTGGAGAAGAAGATGGCCATCATCGAAGAGGCCGAGTCCCTCAAGGACAGCACCGACTGGAAGGCTACCAGCGACCGTTTCATCGAGCTCCAGAAGCAGTGGAAGGAAATCGGTGCCGTGCCGCGCAAGAAGAGCGAGCAAATCTGGAAGCGTTTCCGCGCTGCCTGCGACGCCTTCTTCACCGCCCGTGACAACCGTCCCGACGGCCCCGGAAGCCTGAACACCAACCTGGCCGCCAAGAAGGCCCTCATCGAGGCCATCAAGGCTTACACCCCCGTGGATGCCGACACGGACGCCGCTGCCGCCAAGGATTTCGCCGCCAAGTGGAACGAGATTGGCTTCGTCCCCTTCAAGGAGAAGGACAAGGTCCAGGCCGAATACCGCGAGGCCATGCAGGCCCAGTTCCCGGACTTCGGCGGCCGTCGTCACGAACGTGGCGCTTCCCGTGGAACCGAGCGTCGTCCCCTGAGCGAGAAAGATAAGCTCAAGGAGCAGTTCAACGCCCTCCAGCAGGAGATTCAGACCTACGAAAACAATATCGGCTTCTTCGGCCTTTCCAAGGGCGCCGAAAAGCTCAAGGCCCAGATGCAGGAGCGCATCGACGCCGCCAAGGCCAAGCTGGAAGACCTCAAGGCCCAGATCCGTGCCAAGGAGCAGGAGGAAGCTCAGGAGTAGCCTATGGACAAGAATTCTATCATCGGCTTTGTCCTGATTGCCCTCATCATGGTGGGCTTCTTCGGGTACCAGAGCCGTCAGGTCAAGAAACAGCAGGAGTACCAGGCACAGCTGGATTCCATCGCCGCGGCCGAGGCCTACGCCCAGTATCAGCTGGACAGCGCCTGGAGGGCCGAGCATCCCCAGGAAGCCGCCGCAGCTGATTCCCTGGGACAGGCCGTGACGGCCGCCCCTGCCGCTCCCGTGTATTCAGATTCCCTCCTGAACCTGGCCGCCCGTGCCGAGGAGCAGTTGGTCACCCTGTCCAACGATAAGCTGGAAGTGGTGTTTACCACCAAGGGCGCCCAGCCGTATTCCGTGCTGGTGAAGGATTACCTTACCTACGGAAAGGAGCCCCTGTACCTGTTGCAGGCCGGCAAGACGGAACTGGGTTATACGGTTTATGCCCCGTCGGCCATCGATACGCGTAAATTCGTGTTCCAGTATATTCCGGAGGCTTCTTCGGAGAATACGGTGGTCATGCGCCTTCCGCTCCAGACCGGCGGCTACATTGAGCAGACGTACACCCTCCTGGAAGATTCCTATTCCGTTAATGAGACGCTCTCGCTGGTGAACATGAATTTCCAGCGCAATTCCGGCAGCATCGACATCAACTTCAACGCCACGCTGCCGCGTATGGAGAAGGGTTACAAGAACGAGACCCAGTACTCCCGCCTCAATTACTATTTCCCGGACGACAAGAAGCCCGCGAATATCGGCAACGGCCGCAAGGGCAACAAGCGTTTTTCCAACAACATCGAATGGTTTGCCTTCCAGCAGCAGTTCTTCAGCGCCATCATGCGCGCTCCGCAGAACTTCAGCTTCGGAGACTTCTCCATTGACTTCGTTCCCAAGGATGACGCTTCCCACGACCTCATGAACTGCAGCGCTGCCATGCGCGCGTCCATCGAACAGACCCGTGGAGCGGAGCGCATAGACGTGCCCTTCGAGTTCTACTTCGGCCCCAACAATTATAAGGGCCTGAAGGCATACGGACATTCCTATGAGAAGGTGATCCCGCTGGGCGGTAAGATTATCGGCGTATTCACCAAGTATGTGATTATTCCGCTGTTCGACTGGCTGCACCGGTCCATCTCCAACTTCGGTATTATCATCCTCCTGATGACCATCTTCATCAAGATTGTGGTGCTGCCGTTCGCTTACAAGACTTATTCTTCCAGTGCCAAGATGCAGGCCCTGAGGCCCTTCATGGAGAAGATCAACGCCAAGTATCCCAAGCAGGAAGATGCGATGAAAAAGCAGCAGGAGACGATGGCCCTCTACAAGAAGGCCGGCGTGTCGCCCATGGGCGGCTGTCTCCCTATGTTGCTGCAGTTCCCGATCCTGTGGGCGATGTTCCGTTTCTTCCCTGCCTCCATAGAGTTGCGCCAGCAGCCCTTCCTTTGGGCGGAAGACCTCAGCGCGTATGATTCCATCATCAATTTCGGGTCACGGGTCCCGTTGCTGGGCGACCACATCTCCCTGTTCGCGCTGCTGATGGCAGTGTCCAT
>JAFZWC010000042.1 GCA_017617475.1 Bacteroidales bacterium | reverse complement strand
CGCTGGCTGGCCGTTCACGAAGTGGACGAGCCAGACGGTGGGAGGGGCCGGAGTGGAGCGAAGCGGAACGGAGTCCCCCCGGCACCCTACACCCCTCCCTATAAAAAAAGAAGGCAACTCACTTTTGAGTCACCTTCTTTTCATGTCTGGATGACTGGACTTGAACCAGCGACCTCCTGGTCCCTAACCAGGTGCGCTACCAACTGCGCTACATCCAGAATTTTGGACTGCAAATGTACGTCTTTTTTTATAAACTACCAAAAAATAATGTTGCTTTTTTCCACTTATTTCAGGTCAATCAAAATAACGCCGTTAGCACCCTGGCTCCCATAGATGGCGCAGGACGCGGCATCCTTCAGAACAGTAATGGATTTGACATCGTTCGGGGAAATGTAGCCGATGCTACCGCTCTGCTGAACGCCATCCACCACGAACAGCGGTTCGGTGGGAGAATTAATGGAATTCATTCCGCGGATGGTCACCTTGGTACCCTGAACATCGACTCCGGGACATCTGCCCTTTATCATATCGTAAATATTGGTGTAGAAAGAAGTATTCTGATCGGCCTTCACTACGGATACGGAAGTAGTGAGGTCCTTCCGGTCAACGGTAGTATAGCCCACGTTCACGGGGTCCTCCATCTCACGGGGAGTGGTGGAAAGGGTGCCGCAAGCGACAACCAGTACAAGGGCAGGGGTCAAGAACATGCGTTTCATAACAGTACCGTTTAGATTTCCGGTAATCGCCACAAGTTCCATGCCACGTTCCATTCCCGGAAAAAGTGCTATCTTTGCAGCGTTATGGGCGTTTACAGAAGCTTGAGCCCGGAAGAATACCGGGACCTTGAACAGAGAATCCTGTTGGAAGACAACCATCTGCTGGTATTCAACAAGCGGACGGGAGAGATTGTACAGGGCGACAAGACGGGCGACGAGCCCCTGAGCGAAACCCTCAAAGCCTTCATTGCCCAGCGGGATGGCAAGCCCGGGCAGGTGTTCATGGGAGTTCCCCACCGGCTGGATCGGCCCGTGAGCGGCGTGGTCCTGTTTGCCAAGACTTCCAAGGCCCTGGAGCGCCTCAACGAGATGCTCCGCAAGGGAGAGATTCACAAGACCTACTGGGCCCTCACCGCCCAGCGGCCCCCGAAAGACAGCGATATCCTCACGGACAACCTGGTGCGCAACGAGGCCCAGAACAAATCGTACGTAGCCAAGAACGGCAAGGAAGCCAAGCTCAAATACACCCTCATCCAGACCACCGACCGTTACTTCCTCCTGGAAGTGGAACTGTATACCGGCCGGCATCACCAGATCCGCTGCCAGCTGGCCCACATGGGCTCCCCCATCAAGGGCGACCTCAAGTACGGCGCCAAGCGTTCCAACCCCGACGGCGGAATCAGCCTTCTGGCCCGGCGTATACAATTCATCCACCCCGTCAAAAAGACCGAGGTGGATGTAACTGCCCCAGTTCCAGATTCCTGGAAAGGGATTGAAGGATAACGCGCCCCACGGACCGGTTTTTTACTTTTTCATTTTTTCCATCTGTTTTTTGCGGACCCGGGAACACCAAATGCTGGGAGTCTCCCCCATCACCAGCTTGAAACTCTGATTAAAAGAGGTGGTTGAATGGAATCCGCAGAGTTCTGCCATTTCCGCAATTCTCAGGCTTTTGTTTTCCTTGAACAGGTCCATGGCATACATGATCCTGTAATAGTTCACGTACTGCCGGAAATTCTTGCCGGAGAACCGGTTGATGGTTTTGCTCAGATAAAACTTGTTGGTATAGACGGCATTGGCCAGATCCTGCAAGCTGAACGAGCTTACCAGATAGGGTCTGAATTCCGTCATATACCGGCAGCACCTGTCGTACAGGTATTGGTCGATCGCCGCCAGTTCGTAGGGTGCGGACAAACCGTCCGCCTCACGGGGCTGTTCCAGGACAGCCTTCATCTGGGCTTCTTTTTTGCGCAGGCGCAAATACAGAGCTGAACAAACCGCCACAGCCAACACGCAACAAAGAGCCAGGATCAGCAAAGCCAATTCCATGGTTTTCGGGGTGGCCGACGGGGCGCGTATCCTATGTTGTGAAAGAGCTTATTTCTTGATGGTGTCGAATCCCTTGCCGTACACGCCGTTCACCGAACTTACGGAGAGGAAGGCACTGGAATCCAACTGTTTGATATAACGGAGCATAAGGTTCAGGTCTGTCTTTCGCGTAAGGACCATGAGCACCTTGGTGTCCTGTTTGGTGTACCAGCCCTTGCCATCCAGCACCGTAACGCCGCGATGCATTTCCTTGGTGATGGCATCGGCAATCTTTTCATACTCCTTGGACAGGATAAACAGCTGCACACTCTGCTGGGAACCGGAAATATACATATCAAGCACATAACTGTTCACCGTTACCAGAATGAGACCGTACAACACCGTGGTTATCTTCTCGGCAAAGGGCATCTTGAAGGTCACGGGGTTTCCGGCAGCATCCAGCACGGGAAGTCCGGAGGCATCCAGCTGAGTCACATAGGAAGGGATGAGGAGCGAAGAGCCGATGATGATAAAGTCCATCACCAGAATCACTTTTCCGGGCGACACGTTGTGGTACTTGGTATAGATAAGGGCTATGATGTCCGTACCTCCGGTAGAACCGCCGTTGGAAATGCTCATTCCAATGCCGATACCCGCGAGGAGGCCGCCCATGAGCACGCTCAGGAGCTTGCCGTTGTCAATGGCCAGGGTCTTGACTATGGTGGTGGGCACCATGTCCGGCAGGAACCGGAGAGCGACGGAGGCGAAGATGATGGCAAAAATGGTCTTGGCGCCGAATCCCATTCCCAGAATAATCACTGCCGCAGCCACCAGGATGGCATTGAGGACGAAATAGGTATAACCCATCTGGATGGTACCGCCCGTAGCATACTGGATCATGGAGCTGATACCGGACACACCGCCGCCGATGAGGTTGTTGGGAATGAGGAACACAGACCAGGCCGTGACGTAGATGAAGATGCCCAGGGTGACCAGCAGCCACTCCTTGATATGGGTAAACAGGGTTTTTTGGAGGATGGGCATATTATTATACTATTTGTTCTTTTTCTTGGGAAGACCCGTCTTCATCTCACCGAAACCTTCTCCGAATACGCTGTTGGCGGGGACCACCGTAACGAATGCCTTGGGGTCCACATCCTTTACGGCTTTCACCAGCTGGGACATTTCGGTCTTGCGGATCATGACCAGCAGCACCTGACGGTCTTCCTGGGTGTACCAGCCCACGGCCTTCAGAGCCGTAACGCCGCGTCCCATTTCCCTGGTAACAAAATTACCTATGGCCTCATAGTGGTTGGAGAAGATAAGCACCTGCACGGCCGATTCCTTACCCAGCATGATGAGATCCAGCACATAGGCACATACACCCATGGTGATGTAGCCGTAAACCACATCCGTAAAACAGTGGCCGGGAACGAAGACAAGAAGCGTGATAATCACCAGGTCGGCCATCACGTAGAAACGGCCCAGGGTAACAGGCCAGAACTTGTTCACGATGAGGGCCAGGATGTCCGTGCCGCCCGTAGACCCGCCGCGGATGAGAATCAGCGAAAGGCCAACCGCCTCCAGGAGACCGCCGATGATGGGGACCAGAATGCCGTCGCCCACATACAGGGGCTGCCCTTCCACAGACTGCAGCCATACGAAATTATCGCCTCCCAGCACGCGGAACAACAGGGTGGAAAGCAGGATGGAATAGATGGTCTTGATACCGAATCCGCCTCCCAGCACGAACCAGGCCAGGATTAGGAGTCCCACATTGATGCCAAAGTACCAGATATCTACCGGGATTCCTGTCACCATGGACAGCAGGGCCGATGCTCCCGTCATGCCGCCGTCAATCATGTTGTTCGGTAACAGGAAAGAGGTCCAGGCCATCACGAACAGCAGGGTGCCTACAGTAATGATCAGGTAGTCAAAAATGGTTATGAGGACTTTCTTGGGAACCATAAACCGCTATTTGAGAACCACGTTTACAATTCGTCCGGGCACCACGATCACCTTCACGATGGACTGTTCACCCACATACTGGGGCGTTTTCTCGTGGCCGCGCACCTGGGCCTCCACTTCGGCAGGCGTGGCCGACGCAGCGGCGTCCAGGAAGAAGCGCGTCTTGCCGTTGAAGGAGACCGGGTATTTGACGGTATTGTCGGCCGCCAGCTCCTCCTTGTATTCGGGGAAAGCCGCGTACACCACGGAATCCTGGTGACCCAGCTGATGCCACAGTTCCTCGGCAATGTGCGGGGCAAAGGGGCTCAGCAGGACGGTCAGCGGTTCCAGAATGGCACGCTTGGAGCAATTGCCAAGGTCGTTCAGGGCAATCATGAAGGCCGATATGGTGGTGTTGTAGGAGAACGCCTCAATGTCTTCCTGCTCCTTGCCGATGAGCTTGTGCAGAGCCTTGAGCTCGTCCTTCGTGGGTTCCTCATCGGTAACCAGCCACTTCTCGCGGTCCCAGAACAGGCGCCAGAACTTCTTGAGGAAGCGGTTTACACCGTCGATGCCCTTGGTGTCCCAGGGCTTGGCCTGCTCGATGGGGCCAAGGAACATCTCGTACAGGCGGAGCGTGTCGGCCCCGTAGGTGTCGCAGATCTTGTCCGGGTTCACCACGTTGTACATACTCTTGGACATCTTCTCGATGGCCCAGCCGCAGATGTACTCGCCGTCTTCCAGCACGAACTCGGCGTCCTTGTAGTCGGGACGCCAGGCGCGGAAGGCCTCCATATCCAGTCTGTCGTTGTAAACGATATTCACATCCACGTGCACCGGGATGGTCTCGTACTGGTCCTTGAGGCCGGCCGATACGAACTTGTTGGTGCCGGGAATCATATACACAAAGTTGGAACGGCCCTGGATCATGCCCTGGTTGATGAGCTTGCAGAAGGGTTCATCCTCGCAAACGTAGCCCAGGTCGAACAGGAACTTGTTCCAGAAACGGCTGTAGATGAGGTGACCGGTAGCATGCTCGGTACCTCCCACGTAAAGGTCTACATTGCGCCAGTATTCGTCGGCCTTCCGGCTCACCAGGGCCTCTCCGTTGTGAGGGTCCATGTAGCGGAGGTAATAGGCGCTGGAGCCCGCGAAACCGGGCATGGTGCTGGTTTCCAGCGGATATCCCTTGTAAGTCCAGTCCTTGGCGCGGGCCAGCGGCGGCTGACCGTCCTCGGTGGGCTTGTACTGGTCGATCTCCGGCAGGGTCAGCGGCAGGTCTTCGAAAGCAACGGGAGTAGCGATTCCGTCCTTATAGTAAATAGGGAAAGGCTCACCCCAGTAGCGCTGACGGGAGAAAATGGCGTCGCGGATGCGGAAGTTCACCTTGCGGTGGCCGATTCCCTGTTTCTCCACGTAGTCGATGGCGGCGGGAATGGCCTCTTTCACGGTGAGCCCGTTCAGGAAGCCGCTATTGCACATGATGCCTTCCTTGGCGTCCAGGCTCTGCTCGCTGACATCGGCTCCCTCGATGAGAGGGATGATGGGCAGATTGAACTTTTTGGCAAAGGCGTAGTCGCGGCTGTCGTGGGCCGGAACCGCCATGATGGCGCCGGTTCCGTAGCCGGCCAGCACGTATTCGGCAATCCATACCGGCACTTTGTCACCGGTGAGCGGATTGATGCCGTAGGAGCCGGAGAATACGCCCGTGACGGCCTTGCCGGCCATCCTTTCGCGCTCCGTCTTCTTCTTCACCTGCTCCAGGTAGGCGTCCACTTCGGCCTTCTGGGCTTTGGAAGTGAGCTTGGCCACCCATTCGCTCTCCGGGGCCAGCACCATGAAGGTGACGCCGAAGACGGTATCGGCACGGGTGGTGAAGATGGTTACGTCGTGCTGGACGCCGTCGCATTCCACCTTGAACACCATTTCGGCGCCCTCGCTTCGGCCGATCCAGTTGCGCTGCATTTCCTTGAGGGAATCGGTCCAGTCCAGGCGGTCCAGACCGTCCAGCAGGCGGGCGGCATAGGCGCTCACGCGCAGCTGCCACTGAGTCATCTTCTTCTGGAACACGGGATAACCGCCGCGCTCGGAATAACCGTCCTTCACCTCGTCATTGGCCAGTACGGTGCCCAGGGCCGGGCACCAGTTGACGGTGCTTTCTCCCTGATACGCAATGCGGTAGCGCATGAGAACATCGGCCTTTTCCTTCTCGGAAAAAGCTTTCCACTGCTCTGCGGTAAAGGCGTCACCTTCGCTGCAGGCGGCGTCCACGGCGGCCGATCCGCCCTGCTCAAAGGCAGCCGTCAGTTCCTCGATGGGGCGGGCTTTCTGGGTTTTATTGTCGTACCAGGAGCCGAACATCTTGAGGAAGGCCCACTGGGTCCATTTGTAATAATCGGGGTCGCAGGTGCGGAACTCGCGGTCCCAGTCGAAGGAGAAACCGATGCGGTCCAGCTGGCTGCGGTAGCGGGCTACGTTGTCGTGGGTGGTCTTCTCGGGGTGCTGGCCCGTCTGGATGGCATACTGCTCGGCAGGGAGGCCGAAGGCGTCGTAGCCCATGGGGTGCAGCACGTTAAAGCCCTTGAGGCGCTTGTAACGGGCAAAGATGTCGCTGGCGATGTATCCCAGCGGATGGCCTACGTGCAGGCCCGCACCGCTGGGGTACGGGAACATGTCCAGCACATAGTATTTGGGTTTAGCAGAATCCACTTCGGCCTTGTAGGTCTTGTCCTTAGCCCACTCGGCCTGCCACTTTCTTTCAATTTCTGCAAAATTGTAGTCCATATAATTATTTAATTGTTATACCATTAATACCAAACTTACCCTTATTTTTGTCCAGTTTGAAGTCTACGGCTATGGTCATGGCCGTCTTCACCTTTTTGCCGTGGAAGCGGCCGGGACGCCATTTGGGAGAGGCCGATACCACGCGCACCGCTTCTTCGTCCAACGTGGCATGCACGCCCCGGGAGATGGATACATCCTGCACCTCACCCTTCTCGTTTACCACAAAATTCACCAGCACGCGGCCCTGGATGCCATTCTCGACGGCATACTTGGGATACTTCACATACTGGTACACCCAGCGTTCCATGAAGGTGCTGGGATCCGGAGAATTCAGGAACATGGGCTTCACGTCCACGTCGCTGTAGGCATACACATCGGCCCGGGCCGACTCCGTGGGCACCACCGAGTCGTTGCGGAAGAGCGGTCTCTGGCCGTTGCAAAGGCGCTGCACATAGCTGTAGATGTATTCCAGTTCCCCTTCCATGCCCTCGAAGTCAATAATGTCGAAGGTGTCACTGCCGGTTCCGTGTTCCGGATAGCGGCCCGTGGTGAACAGCACGGAAGGAATCTCGGCGTCGTAGAAGACGGTCTGGTCCCCGGGATAAGGCTGCACGGGAGTAATCTGCGCCTGCACGGGCAGCAATTCTCCCTTGAGCGCAGCGGCTATGGTGTTCAAATCTTCGTTGGAAGAGGTATAGGCATAAAAGCCCCCGGCCGATGTTCCCAGCATGTCCAGATTAACCATGGCGTCAATCTTGGAAGCATCCTCGGCAAAGGCGCGGTGGAGGAAATACCAGGAACCTGCAAAAGTCTCCTGGGAGGCGCCGAAGCCCACGAAGAGGATGCTGCGGCGAAGGAGGGTGCGCGCATAGGACAGCTTCTGGGCCAGTTCCAGCAGCATGGCCATACCGGAAGCGTTGCCGTTGGCACCGTAATACATGCGGCGCACGGGTTCTCCGTTCACCATGAGCGTATCCATGCCCATATTGTCCATACGGGCACCGATGACTATGTACCGCTTGTTCAGGGTTTTGTCCCAGCCCTGCAGGAAACCGGTCACATTGCGGGAACGGACGGTATCGGCCCCTACGGCCACGCCGAACTCGTTGCCGGCGGACAAAATGTCAATGCCGTAATCCCGGAGGACGTTTTCCATATACTCGGCCGCCATCTTTTCCCCTTCACTGCCGGCCCTGCGGCCTTCTAGTTCAGCGGCCGACAAGGTGGCCACGTGTTCTTTGAGCGCCCGGACGGTCTCGGAATCGTCCAGGTCTTGCAAGGAGGTTTTATACTGGGCGCCCAAGCCCGGTCCCAGGAAGAGAAGGGCGGCAAGGGCCATTAACAGACGCTTCATCATTCGTTGATCAGAATCCAGCTGTCGGGCGGACAGATGCCCTTTCCGCGAAGCTGCTTGAGGGTTTTGAGGGTTTCGGCCAGGCTGTTGGAGGGACATACCGCCACGGCCAGCAGGCCATTGCGGAAGCTGATGATGGTGGCCGTGTAGTCTGCCGCGTTACATTCCTTTAACTTTCGCTCGGCATAGAAGCGGTTGCGGAAGGCTCCCACCACAATGCAGTATTTGGTTTCCAGTTTGGTGGTGTACAAGCCGCCCATTTTGGAAGGGTTGAGCACGGTACCCTTGGCCTGCGTGAGGGAATCCAGCAGGTACTTCTCCAGGGCTTCCAGGGAATCGGCCATGTGCTTCTGCACGCGTTCCATAGAGTCCAGTGTGGCCTGGTGACGGGCCTCCACGGCCGCCATCCTCTGCTCACGGATCTGTTCCAACTGGGCCGATGTGGGACGGCCGGCCAGCGTGCGCACGAAGTCGCAGCTGCTCACCAGGGTAACCAGCGCTAGGGCTATAATGAGACTACGTTTCATAATCTATTCCTCCTTAATCTACAAAAATACTCATTTTTCCAAAATAATGCCAATGAAATGTAGTATATTTGCCTCCGTATGAAGAAAACCATCACGCTGGAAGCCATCGACCCCATAGAAATCTATGGCGTGGGCAACAAGATACTCACGGAGTTCTGCTCCTATTTCCCCCACCTGAAGGTGGTTGCAAGGGGTAACGAGCTCATCCTGGAGGGAAAGGAAAGCGACATTGCCGAGTTCAACATCCGCTTTGCCGAACTCATAGACCGCCGTCACCACAAAATGAACCTCACCGCCTATGACGTGGAGGACATCTTCTCCGGCGGGGGCAATTCCTCGCATCCCACCGGAGACGCAGTCATCGTGCACGGAACCGATGGAAAACCCATCCGCGCCCGTAACAGAACCCAGCAGGACCTGGTCAAATCTTACTTCGAAAACGACCTCATCTTCGCCGTGGGGCCCGCCGGAACCGGCAAAACCTATATGGCCATAGCCCTGGCTGTACGCGCCCTAAAGAACCGGGAAATCAAGCGCATCATCCTCACCCGCCCCGCCGTGGAAGCCGGCGAGCGCCTGGGCTTCCTGCCCGGAGACCTCAAGGACAAACTGGACCCGTATCTCCAGCCCCTCTACGACGCCCTTTCGGACATGATTCCCTCCAAGCGCCTGCAGGAATTCATGGCCGACGGCACCATCCAGATAGCCCCCCTGGCGTACATGCGCGGCCGCACCCTGGACAAGGCCTGCGTCATCCTGGACGAAGCCCAGAATACCAACCTGGGCCAGCTCAAGATGTTCCTCACCCGCATGGGCACCAGTGCCAAATTCATCGTCACCGGTGACGCCACCCAGATAGACCTCCCCCGCCGGGAAGACAGTGGTCTGCTGGCCGGCATCAAGCTCCTGGAAGGCATCAAGGGCATCTCCACCATCCGTTTCACCAACGAAGACATCGTCCGCCATCCCCTGGTCACCAAGATAGTCAAAGCATTTGACGGAAAATAAAAAAAGGCACCGCGATTGCGATGCCTTTTTCATTCAGTTTCTGACGATTACTCGGCAGCGTCCAGAATCTTGGACCATTTCTCGTAACCTTCCTGGTACTTGGGATCCAGGTTGCGGAGAGTGAAGTTCAGACGCTTGAGGAAATCGGCGGCGGAAGCCTTCACGGCGTCGTTCTGGCTGAGCTCATAGCACTTCTCGAAGGGCTCTACGGCACCCTTGTAAACCTCGGTGACCTTATCGTTGAGCTCGTCGTACTTCTTCCACTCGCGCACGTCAAGGGCGTCACGCTCGGCAATGAGGTCTTCGGCCTGCTTAAGGGCCACGTTACCCTTGCCGTAGTAGGCGAAGTCGTACTTGGGCTCAATTTCGAGGGCCTTGTCGTAAGCGGCGATGGCCTTCTCATAGTTCTTCACACCCACGTAGATGTTGCCTTCCACATAGTAGAGGGAAGGGTTGTTGGGCATCACCTTCTTGGCGTCGTCCAGGAGTTCCACGATCTTCTCAGGGTCCTCATTGGTCTGCAGGTACAGGTTGATGAGGCTGGTGAGAACGGACTCGTTGTTGGGGAACTGCGTGAGGCCGGTGGCCAGATAGTTCTTGGCGGCCAGGGTATCGGCCTTGGCAAGAGCGCACTGGGACAGGTTGGCATAGACGTTACCGTCGGAGGTATAACCGTTCTTCAGGCACAGGTTGAAGTACTCTTCGGCCTGGTCGTAGTTCTTGGCGGCGATGGAAGTGAAGGCGGCGTTGTAAGCGGCGTCGTAGTTGGGGACGGAGCAGGGAGCCATGAGGGAAGCGTCGGCAGCACCCTTGAAGAGGTCGCTGGCCTTGGCCATCTTGCCCAGCTGATAGGCATTGTAGGCATCCTCATAGTACTTGTTCACGATCTCCTGCATCTTGGGATCCATCTTCTCGGCCTTCTCACCCAGCTCGAAAGCCTTGGAATAGGCCTTGGCAGCCTCTCCCAGGAGGTCTCCCTGAACGGAAGGATGGGTGACGTCGGCAATGACCAGCATGCCGGCAGCATTGAAGTAAGCGTCCACGTTGGCGAACTCCATCTTCTCGTACTGCTGACCTTCGAGGGTGACGTTGGAGACGGAAACGGGTTTCTCCTTGTTCATCATCTGGAAGGTAGCCTTGTCAAGACCCAGCGTGATGTTGGTGAGCGGGTTGTTGTAGGCAGCCATGTAGGCGTCTCCCAATTTGACCCAGGTGGCGGGCTTGGCAGCCTTCTTGGCATCCTGGGTGGCCTCGAGAGCCTTATCTACATTCTTCTGCATTTCTGCAGCGGGTTTCTGGGCAAATGCAACCTGCAGGGTGCAGGCCATTGCAAGAACGAGAGCTAATTTTTTCATGATATTAAAAGTACTGATAATTATTCTTCTACTGTGGAACCTTCGGCAGCCTGGCTTTCCTCTTCCTCGTTGTGGGCGACTACGGAAATGGCGGCTATCGCGTCCCCTTCCTTGATATTGATGAGCTTCACGCCCTGAGTAGCACGTCCGGCAACACGAATAGTGTTAACAGGCATTCGGATCGTCATTCCGGAGCGGCAAATGATCATAAGGTCATCTTCGTCGGTGACATTCTTGATGGCCACCAGATTGCCGGTCTTTTCGGTGATGTTCAGGGTTCTTACACCCTTGGCGCCACGCGAGGTCTGACGGTAGTCATTAGGGTCTGAGCGTTTGCCGAAACCGTTTTCGGAGACGGCCAGCACCTGGTGCTTCGCTGCGTCTTCTGCCTCGGGATCCTGGCAGACGACTCCCACTACAAAGTCTCCTTCATCAAGATTGATGCCACGGACGCCGGTGGAGGTGCGGCCGAGAGGCCTGGCCTCTGATTCATCGAACCTTACGCATCGGCCACCATGGGCGGCAATCATGATATTGCAGCGGCCGTTGGTAAGGATGGCCTCCAGCAATTCGTCGTCTTCGCGGATGTTGATGGCGTTCACACCGTTGGTGCGGGGACGGGAATAGGCTTCCAGGGAAGTCT
>JAFZWC010000003.1 GCA_017617475.1 Bacteroidales bacterium | reverse complement strand
TGCAGCCTTTCAATTTGACTGCAAAAGTACAAATTCAAATCCGTGCACCCTTAAAACTACTCGTAAAAGACTTTATTTCAGCGATTTCAAAGAACAATTAGTCCACTTTAACGGGACAGTAGTGAACTTAGCTGATAAATTATTACATACGCTGTTTTTCACTCAAACCGGCTCCTGTTCCACGATATTTACTGCTTGAGGAATTGAAACGATAGGTAACTGTGAAAATCAAGCGTCTGGAATCACTTTTTCTACTCAATGAGCTCATAGCCACTGCATAGAATTGTTCAACTTTTTCCCTACTGCTATAAAAGATGTCATTAAAAGCAATCTTTAGATAGAGTTTTTTATCAAATAATTCTTTTGTAACGCCAACATTCACGTTCTTTGTTTCGTCGATTCGCATGAATCCATAGTTGAACGAAGAAGTATAAAAAGCGTCAAGACTCAAAATCCAATCATGAGGTAATGTCATCTGATTACGGAAATTGATTCCGATGGCGGGTTTACCTAATGACTCATTTACCCCATACTGTTTAGCATCAAAAAACTGCTTCTGCAAAAGAAACTCAAAAGTGGGATGCCAGATTCCTATAACTGGAGAAGCAGATAAAGTCGTTATCAAAAGCTTGTTATTCTTAATATTAATCGGATAGAACAATACAATATCATCATCATTATAAAGTTTGCCAAAATCTAAGATGGGCCTTTTATTGTATGCATACTGAGTAGAAAACTGAAGCCATCCATACATGACATTCAATTCTATATTATGTGAAATAGAAGGTCGTAACAATGGATTACCACCTTCGTAAACAAAGTGGTTGTCATATTGTATAAAACTTGATAATTGATAGTATGAAGGACGGTTTACCTTAGCTGAATAACTGAGTTGTGTTTGGAACTTCCCATCAGAATAGGTGGCAGATATATTAGGAAACCATTGGTCATAGACACGACTTTCTTCATCCATTTTGATCCCTTCGTTGAAATAATCAGAAACCACATGTTCATATCTTAATCCAGCACCAACATTGAATTTGTTAAAACGCCAAGTCCCCTCTGTAAAGAAAGCAATATTGTATTCATTAACCTTATCATCAGAATCAGCTATGATACTCTGTTCATTTATAAAACGCTGTTTACTATAAGAACTGGTAAATTCAGAACCACCTCGCAAGATAATATTATCATTAATAGGATATGAAAAAACAGCTTTTCCCGCCCACAATTGATTACGGGAATTACTTATACTATTAACTGAACGGTCGCCCCACTCTGAACTGAACTCTTCATTGAACGTTTTCCTTACTTCCTTACGCCAGAAATAACTGACATTGATATCCATTGACAATTTACCTGCCTTATTGCGCCAATAAGCGTTCAATTCATGTATAGGATCAGTCTCATTTCGCCAATTCATCTTATTAACTATATTACCGGCAGGAATATCATCTTGAATGATATCCATGCGTAAAGTACCTCTATTGTATATAGGAGGGAATTCTTTCTTAACATCATATTTTAAACCAAAGGAACGGTCGTCATCAATGGTATAATTGAATCCTAATTGACCTGCCAATTGTTGCGTACGCCCTTCACCTTTAAATGAACCCGTACTCTCAATATGGTGTTTGTTACCAAAAATAACAAAACCATTGTCTTGTGTTTGGTGAAAATAATTATTCTGATGATAAAGTTCTCCGAATATATCCCAATTGCCTGAGCGATAGTTAAATTGTGCCAAATCTGTAAACCAGGCTTTGTGTTGTTGTGTAGCTGTGCCAGTCAATGTAGCACTGAATCCGTCTCCAACCTTATGAGTAGTTTTTATTCTGATAACAGAATGAACACTTGCATCGTATTGTGCCCCTGGATTGGTAAGCACTTCAATACTCTTAATGTCTTTAGATTCTAATTTCAATAATTCATCGTTGTTCCTCAGTTTCCTTCCATTTATATATATCTGTGGTTTACCCTTACCGAATACTACATATTCACCATCTTTTTCAGACACTCTAGGCAAACGAGTCAAAACATCTGACGCCTTGCCAGCTCTGCTAAGTAAGGTATTATCTACTTGTGTAACGTAACCACCTGCTACAGTCCTATATTTAGGTAAATCTGCTTTAAAAACAACACCTTCCAATAGGAAAGATTCAGGCTCCATAACGATTGTTCCTAAGTCTGCTTGGATTTCATCAAACCAAACCGACTTATAACCAACCATTGAAATACGAATAACGAATTCGGTGTTTTCTGTCTTGCTTAAGATAAAATTACCATCATTGTCAGTGATAGTTCCTTCTATCATCAAAGAATCAGGTAAAGAAAGAGCTACCACATCAACATATGGGAGTGGCTCTTTAAACTCGTCTAATACTTTACCGGCAATTTGCTGTGCAAATGAACAAACATTTGCAAAAAGTAATGTCAAAAATACTAAAAAATGCTTCACTATAATATGCTGTTACATTTCCACAAATTTAATCTTTTTTCGACATGTCTACAGTAAAGACGAACAACTCTGGAAAATGTTAAAACTCCGCGGCCACGAAAAGCAGGGAAAACGTAGCCGCGAGAGGGAAGGCTACACTTTAAGGGAAGGCTACAGAAGAACTTCTTCCTGAAGTGCTTTCACATCTTCAGGAAGGTCCGTGCGGGGTTCTTGCTCAATCTGAGAAGCCGGCTTTATAGACCGTTTCTTCATGATGGGTGCTTTATGCGGATTGTCTTCTGCAAAGTTAGCAATCCATCTCATTACTGTGGTTTTGCTGGCGGGAATAATTTTCGCAATCCGCCTTACCGATAGGCCTTCTCTGTAATACAGATCAACTGCCTTTTCGTAATACTGATCTCTTAACGAGGTTTGATAAATAAACATTGTTAACTCATGTTTGTGAGTCAACTAATTTCAGGGAAAGACAAGACGCTTTCCGAGAATGGCTGTTTACTCAGAAAAAGGATTGAGGCATTCTATTCGGAGATAATCCGGCAGATGTTTGCCAAATGTTTGCCAAGCAATGAAAAATACGCCTTCTAGATATCTAGAAAGCGTATTCCTGTGCCTCGGGCGGGAATCGAACCCGCACGGCCGTTTCGGGCCAAGGGATTTTAAGTCCCTCGTGTCTACCATTCCACCACCAAGGCAGGATAGTGGGGCACAAAGTTAAGGAAAAAATTCTAATGGAGCAAAATACCGAAGCCGGGGCGGCGGTAGGGAGTTTCCAAGGGCACCTGCGTGGGGGTGGCGGGGGCCGATTTTACGGCGCCCAGGGCGGTGGCCAGCAAGGTTTCTGAAGGGTCTCCCAGCTGGTAGCCGTCGAAAAGATCGTCGCTGCCGGCGATGTCGGGGGTGATGCCGTCGGGCATGCTCAGAGTCTCTCCGTTGCAGTCGGCGTAGCGGGAGTGGATGACATAGATGCCCCAGTTCTCCAGGGTTTCCCGGGCCTCGTCGTAGTCAAAGGAGGAGTCAAAGCCATTATACTTTTCCATGAGGCTGAACCATTCCGGGCCACTGACGGCGGCGCCGCCGCAAAACTTACCGTACGTCTTTTCGCCCACCACCGTTACATCCATATAAGGCTTGAGGCCGCAGATAATGGCTTCAGAGGCCGATGCGGAATCGTAGGTGACCAGCACCCACAGGTGTTTGATTCCGGGATTGACATCCAGCGGCTTTACCGTTACTTTCTGATGGGTGACGTCGGAAGTGTAGGTGATTTCCGGGGCGAAGCGGACTTCTACTTCTCCCTCCAGACTCTCCGTAAGGTTTTTGTTGTAAACATCCTTGTTAAAGACCTTTTCCTGCGAAACAGCGGACGGCGGGGCAATCATAGATGCCAGGGCCGTTGAGGTTGTTAAATAGCCGCCGCCATTGTAGCGGAGGTCCAGCACCAGTTCCTGAATCCCTTCGGCCTTGAACTGTGCGAAGGCCGATTCCAGATCCTTGCAGGCATCTAGGGTGAACTTGGTGAAGTGCAAGTAGCCGTATTTGACGCCGTTACGCTCGAAGGTAGAAACGGTGTGTACGGGATTCTCATACATTTCGGCGGCCTCCATCCGGATAGTGCGTCCATCGGACAACCCCAGTTGGATGGAGCTGTTATAATAGAACTTGCTGAAATGGCCGGCGTAATTGGCCGGGGTTAGGATTTCCCCGTCTATGGTGAGAATCTCATCGCCCCTTTCGAGGCCGGCCTTGCGGGCGGGGGAATCGGCATAGGTGTAGCACACAACAGCTTTTACCTCCGTTTTCTGTGGATTGGCATAGTAGGCCATGTAATCGAGTCCGAAAGTCTTCCCGCTTCCTGTGATGGCTTGTTCAACAGGAGCGTAATTGTCGTAGAGCCAGGTCCATTTATCGGCCTCGTGCAGGCAGGATGCCACCTTCTGAATGGCGTCTCCGGTATACTTCCAATTGTCTATCTCGCGGGCAATCTCCGGCTCGTCCCTCCATAGGTAGTACGTGTCCATCATGCTGTGGGCGAAGATATTGGAGTAATAGGCGAGGATATCTTTTTCATCACCCTGCATTTTATTGCAGGCCGATGCCAGAAGCACTACGCAAAGCAGGCTAAAAATACTTCTTTTCATTGCGGTAGAGGGCAAGGAAGATAAAGATGAGGATGGTAAAGGCCCAGAGCGACGAACCGCCGTAGGAAAGCAGGGGCAGGGGAATGCCGATGACGGGCATCAGGCCTACCGTCATGCCCACGTTGATGAACAGGTGCATGAAAATGCAGGAGGCTACGCAGTAACCGTATATGCGGGTAAAGTTGCCGCGGCAGCTCTCGGCATCCAGAACAAGCCTGGCGATGAGGAAGGTGTACAGGGCAATGACCACCAGGCAACCCAGGAAGCCCCATTCCTCACCCACGGTGCAGAAGATAAAGTCCGTGGTCTGTTCCGGCACAAAGCCGAAGGTGGTCTGCGTCCCCTGAAGGAAACCCTTTCCCAGCAGACCGCCGGAGCCGATGGCGATCTTGGACTGGTGTACGTTGTATCCCACGCCGGCCAGGTCTTCCTTCATGCCCAGCAGCACCTCGATACGGCTTTGCTGGTGCGGTTGCAGCACGTTTTCAAAGATATAGTCCGTAGAGAAGATGAGCGCCACGCCCAGCAGGAAGGCTCCCACCGCTACGGCCAGCGCCCGGTCTCTCTCCCAGTAGGCGTGATGCAGCAGGAAAGGAGTTGCGCCCACCGACAGGGCCAGCAATACATAAATGGGCTTCACCTCCGGCAGGAAACTCCAGAAATACCGGGCCGATTCATGCGCCTGAGGCACCCAGATACGATGGTTCATGTAGTCAATCTGGCCTTCCACCAGGCCGCAGGCCCAGTTCAGGATCCCGGGCAGGAAGGCCATCAGGAGCACGAACAGGCCGCCCACCAGAAGGCGGCGCCAGGGGTGGGCGCTGTTGCCGGTGAGCACGCAGAAAGGCACCAGAACGGCGATGAGGCCCACTACGGCCCAATAAGAACTGGCGGTAAGGGTGGCAATGAAGAGGGCAATCACAAGGCCGATAAGCCCCAGCCACCAGCCGGAAAAGCCTTCGCGGTAAAGCACGAAGATAAAGCCCGTATACACCAGGGCGCTGCCCGTCTCACTCTCCGCCACAATGATGAGCATGGGGAACAGGATGACGGCGGCCGCCAGCAGGAAGTCCTTGAACTTGGACAGGCGGAAGTTCTGCTGGCTCATGACGAAAGACAGCAGCAGCGAGGTGGTTATCTTTGAAATCTCTGCCGGTTGGAAGCGGATGGGCCCCAGGTCGAACCAGGAATGCGAGCCCTTCACGTCACTGGAAACGAAGATAACGACTATTAGCAGGAGAACCACCAGGATGTATAAGGGGATACAAATCCCCTCCCACAAACGGGGCGGCAGCAGGAACAGGATAATGGCCGCCAGCCCCAGGGAAGTGAGAATCCATACGAACTGCTTACCGGCCCGGGAGGACCATGCCAGCATGGAAGCCGGTTCCGAAGAGTGTACCGACGCATAGATATTGAGCCAGCCGATGAGCACCAGAGCCAGATACACACCTATCATGGCCCAGTCAATGGACTGCCTTTTATGTGTGTGCTGCTCAATCATGCTTCACTCGGGACATCAGGTTGGCTTCTTTCATGCGCTGCTCCAGGGGCAGGCGCTTCACTTCCCCCTTGAGGTACTTCTCCACCATCAGCGAAGCCATGGGGGCGGCATATGTGGCGCCGAAACCGCCGTTTTCCACATAGCAGGCCACGGCAATCTTGGGATTGTCCATGGGTGCGAAGCAGATAAACACAGAATTATCGGCCCCACGGGGGTTCTGGGCGGTTCCCGTCTTTCCGCAGATGTTCAGGGAATCTACGTGGGCGATCCAGGCCGTTCCGCCCATGCCGGCACCGGAGTTCACGGCCCGCCACATACCCTTGATGACCTTGGTGAAGTGAACGGTATCTACCTTGGTGTACTGCTTCTCGGTGAAGCGCTTGTCAATCTCCACGCCCTCGGAAGCCTTGATGATGTGCGGAATGTAGTAATAGCCGCGGTTGGCGATGGTGGCGCACAGATTGGCCAGGTGCATGGGGGTAGCCAGAATCTCACCCTGGCCGATGGCAAGGGAAATGACCGTGGTGGAGTTCCAAGAGCCCTTTCCATAAGTGCGGTTGTAAGTCTTGGAAGAAGGGATGCCGCCGGCCAGTTCGGCGGGGAAATCGCTGCCCAGCTTGCGGCCGAAGCCGAAGCTCTCCACCATCTCGTGCCAGTGGTCCATTCCTTCGGCCACGTTGCCGAACTTGCGGTTGTCCAGGATGTTCTTGAGCACGTAACAGTAGTAGGCGTTACAGCTCATCATGATGCTCTCTTCCATGTTGAGCGGGCTCTTGTGCCCGTGGCAGCCCAGTTTGTGACCGGCGGCATAGGTGTAGCCGCGGTTGCAGGAATACATCATCTCCGGCCTGAGTACTCCGTCCTGAAGGCCGATAAGGCCGTTCACCAGCTTGAACACAGAGCCGGGAGGATAAGAAGCCTGCACGGCGCGGTTATACATGGGCTTGTAAGGGTCGGAGGAAATCTCGTTCCAGTGTTTTCCGATGTCGGCCAGCATGGAGACATCGATACCCGGAGAGGAAACCAGTGCCAGGATTTCTCCAGTGGAAGGTTCTATGGCCACCAGCGATCCCACCTTGTTCTGCATGAGTTCCTGTCCGTACTGCTGCAGCGTGGCGTCAATGGTGGTTACAATATCGTGGCCCGGGACGGCCTCCTTGTCTTCGGCGCCGTCTTTATAGGACTGTTCAATCTGGTTGCGGGAGTTGCGGAGGTAAATGTGGTAACCCTTTTCTCCGCGGAGTTCCTTTTCGCGCGCGGCTTCAATACCGGTCATGCCGGCATAGTCTCCGCTACGGTATTCGCCCGGATGGCTGTCCAGATAGGCCTGATTCACTTCGGAAACATAGCCCAGCAGGTTTCCGCCGGCGTTCACGGGATAATCGCGTATGCTGCGCACCTGGCCGCGGAAGCCGGGGAACTTGTATTTTACTTCGTCGAAGCGCATGTACGTCTCGGCCGGGAGGTTACGGATCATGGTGACGGCCTGGAAGCCGATGGTACGGCGGCGGCGGTTGTATTCGGCCAGGCGGTTGCGGATGAATTCCGTGTCCACATCCAGCACGGTGGCCAGGGCCAGGGTGTCAAATGCTTCCACCTCACGGGGGTTCACCAGAATGTCATAGGCCACCTTGTTGCCCACAAGGATTTCTCCGTTGCGGTCATAGATGACGCCACGGGTGGGGTAGATGGTTTCGTAGATGGTGGCGTTGCGGTCGGCGTCTTCCTTATAGCCTTCGTCAACAATCTGGAGAGTGAAAATTCTTCCCAGGAGCAGCAACGCCGCCGCCCCCAGGCCTATGAGCAGGCGGATATGACGTCCGTCGCTTCTCATTTACGGGGATCCGGGGCTAATACTCCCAGCGTGAGCAGGGAAACCAGGAAACTGGCCCCAGTGGATGCGGCCAGGCGCAAGCCGTTGAACCACAGGGGACGGGTGCCGGCGCCATCGGCCCAGATGTAAATGGTGAGGAAGATAAGCAGGGCCAGGAACAAGGCTACGGCCACTTTGCCAAAACCGCAGCGCCCCACGGAAAAGTCTTCCTTGCGGGCAAAAAGTTCGGGGCCGAAGATAAGGCCGATGATACCGTTGCGGGCGTAGGCCACCGGAATGAGGGCCAGGGCGTTGAGGCCGATAACCCCTTCCGACAGGAAATCGACGACGAGGCCGGTGGCGCAGGCGATGAGCATGGCGCCCGCCGTGCCCGTGCGGATGGGAATGCACAGGACCATCACCGGAAGGATGGTGAGGAAGATGTAGGGCGTCACGTGGAAGTAATTGCTGAGCAGCAACTGAGCCACCAGCAACAGGACGTACGCTATCCAGAAGCCTCGTTTCATTCCTTGAATCCTTCTATCTCGTCAAACGAATCGTTGTGCACCACGGTGACGTAGCGCACGGAACTGAAATCCTGGAACAGGGTTACCGAAATCTCATTGGTGGCACCGTTGATTACGCGGGAATCTCCGGCTACGCCCAGCGGAATGTCCGGAGGGAACAGGAGGGAGTGGCCGCTGGTGAATACGGTGTCGCCGGGCTGGTAGTGGTACTGGAGGGGAATTTCCTTAAGGAGGGCTCCGTTGGAGTGGATGCCGTCCCATACCAGGATACCGCTGCCGCCCTCTTCCCCTATGCGGGCGCTGATGGAGATGTCGTGGTTCTGGAGAGACAGGGCGAAGGCGTGGTGCTCGCTCACGGCGTCAATGATGCCCACCACGCCGTGGGGGGTCACAATGCCGGATTTCTCCTGGATGCCGTCTTCGTATCCCCGGTTCAGGATGAGGTAGTTGTGCTGCTTGTTGCGGCTTATCTTCACCACTTCGGCCGGGGTGAGGGTATACCCAGGATGCCGGTCCGTTTCCGTGGTGTCGATGCGTGCCTGCCTGAGCCTGTGCTGGGCCCGGGCCAGCTGCTGCTGCAGTTTGTCGTTCTCCTGGGCCAGTTTCTTATTCTCGGCCGACAGGGTAAAATAGTTTCTTACGCTTTCCGAAGCACCCCATACGGTGCCCATGAAGGCATGGCTCCCGCGTGCCACCCAGATGCGCTGCAAATCGGCATTGTTGGTGACTAAATGCAACATGGCGATCTCCAGGACTATGAAGATCACCAGGTTGATAATTCTGTGCAGGATACCCCGCCCCCTCATGGCTTATCGGATGAGGAAAGAGTAATTGTCGGTGTTCTTGAGGGCGATGCAGGTGCCGCGGGCTACGGCGCGCAGCGGGTCTTCGGCCACATAGAACGGAATGTTGACTTTCTCGGAGAGGCGTTTGTCCAAACCGCGGAGCAGGGCGCCGCCGCCGCTGAGGAAAATACCGTTTTCCACGATGTCGGAGTAGAGTTCCGGGGGAGTCTGCTCCAGCACCTGCTGGATGGAGGCTTCCAGACGGGCGATGGACTTGTCCAGGCAATGGGCAATCTCCTGATAGGGGATGAGGGCCTCTACCGGGTGGCCGGTCATGAGGTTGGGACCGCGTACCAGGAACGGTTCGGGTTCCTCGTCCAGCTGGGAGATGACGGAGCCAACGGCAATCTTGATTTTTTCGGCCGTGGTTTCACCCACTTTGATTACGTGCTGCTGGCGCAGGTAGTTCTGGATGTCTGCGGTAAAGACGTCACCGGCTACGCGGATGGATTCCTGCTGGACGATACCGCCCAGGGAAATGACGGCAATCTCGGTGGTACCGCCGCCGATATCTACCACCATGTTGCCCTTGGGGGCTTCCACGTCCAGGCCGATACCCAGGGCTGCGGCCATGGGCTCGTAGATGAGGTATACGTCACGGCCTCCGGCGTGCTCCGAGGAGTCACGGACGGCGCGGATTTCCACCTCGGTGGAACCGGAAGGGATGCCCACCACCAGCTTGAGGTTGGGGGC
The DNA here is from genome assembly GCA_017617475.1 of Bacteroidales bacterium. The sequence continues at coordinate 24,162 of JAFZWC010000003.1, read as the reverse complement.
GAACAGGCTGCGATGACGGGCGTTCACCTGCTTGATGAAGCCACGGATCATCATCTCGGCCGCGTTGAAGTCGGCAATTACACCATCCCTCAGCGGGCGCACGGTCTTGATGCCGGGGTTGGTTTTCTCGTGCATCAGTTTAGCCTTCTGGCCCAGGGCGATGCACTTCCCTGTCTGGTTGTCTATGGCCACTATGGACGGTTCGTCCAGAGCTATCTGGTCGTTCTGGAAAATGACGGTATTAGCCGTTCCCAGGTCTATGGCCAATTCTTGATTGAGGAATCCCATATTGGTGTTTTTCTGTTTCGAGCTATTAGTCGTCAAAATTACGAAAAAATTCTTATATTCGCATAAAGTATTTTGCGATGGAACGAAAAAATTTTCTGATAGTTACGGCGGGCGGAATGGGAACCCGGATGGGAGGCTCCGTTCCCAAGCAATTTTTGGAATTGGAAGGGAAACCCATCCTCCGTCTGACCATCGAGCGCTTTCTGGAAGCCATCCCTGATTTACAGATTGTTACGGTGCTTCCGGAGGCCCACGTCACCACCTGGAGACAGTACTGCATCAAGGCCGATTTCACATGCCCGCAGCGCCTGGCCAAGGGTGGTTTCACCCGCTTTCATTCCGTCCAGAACGCCCTGGCCTACGTCCCCGACGGCGCCCTCGTCGCCGTGCACGACGGGGTGCGTCCGCTCCTTTCCATCGGCAAAATCCGGGAACTCTTCGCCCGGGCGCAAAGCGTCCCCGCCCTCATCCCCGTAATGCCCGTCACGGACACCCTGAAAGTCCTGGAAAAGAAGGCCGACGGCACCCTTGCCGCCACGGGAGAACCCATAGACCGCAGCCGCATCTACGGCGCCCAAACCCCGCAAATCTTCTACAGCGAACTGCTCAAGCAGGCATACGGCCAGGGCTTCGACACCCTCTTTACGGACGACGCGTCAGTGGCCGAAAGATACGGAATACCGCTCACCTTCGCGGAAGGAGAGCGGCTAAATATCAAGATTACTACTCCGGAAGATCTTGTGTTGGCGAAAGCCATTATAGATTCTTCGCTTCGCTCAGAATGACAATTGTCATCCTGAGGCCCTTGGGCCGAAGGATCTGTTAGTCTCTTCCTGTGTAAGTGGTCGATTTGAAATCCTTTACCCAGACCTGGCGCTCGATGGGCTCGTCCAGGGAGATCATGGTGTCCGTACTCTGGATGTAGGGGATCTTCTGGATGGTGTTCAGGAGAACCTCCATCAGGTGGTCGTTGTCCAGGCAGTAGAGCTTGGCCAGGATGGCATATTTGCCGGTTACAAAATGACACTCCACGATTTCCGGAATCTTCTTGAGGTTGGCAATGACCTCCGGATACTTGGTGGACTCGGAAAGGGAGATGCTCACAAAGGCACACACATTGAGGCCCAGGGCCTGCGGTTTCACCTGAAGGCGGGATCCTGTAATGACGCCGTTGGCTTCCAGACGTTTGTAGCGCTGGTGGATGGCCGCACCGGAAACCCCGCACTCACGGGCGATTTCCAGGAAAGGCATACGGGCGTTCTTGACAAGGTAAGAAAGGATCTTCTGGTCGATCTGGTCAATGTGATAACTAGCCATTGCTTACAATTTTAAACTAACCGCTGCAAATATAAGGATTATTTTTAATTATTACGCCTTCCGGAACTTTTTTTGGTGGGCTCCGACTGCGCTATAATCTCTTGACAATCAGCTTCGGTCAGTTTTGCAGCATCCTTTCCTTTGGGAATTTTATAATTGGAAGCACCCTGCTTAATATATGGACCATATCGGCCGTTAATCACCTTAATGTCCCCAAATTCTGCAAGATAGGTCTGTGCGGGTTTCTCGGCTGAGGCCTCCTGGATAAGGGATTGGCACTCTTCCAGGGTAATGCGCAGCGGGTCTTTTCCGCGGGGAAGTTTCACATTTTTATCCCCATACTTCAGATAGGGTCCAAAACGGCCCCGGGTGGCCACTATGTCCACGCCGTCCAGCTGGCCCACCACGCGGGGGAGTTCCAGCAGCTTGAGGGCGTCTTCCAGGGTGAGCGTCTCAATGAGCTGACCCTTGGCCAGCGACGCGCTCTGGCGGTTTTCACCCTCACCCTTCTGCACATAAGGGCCGAATTTGCCGAAGGCGGCGATGACCTTTTCACCGTCGGGGGCAACGCCGATTTCGCGGGTGATCTTGCTGTAGTTGCCGTCGTGAAGGACGGCGTCCACATGCTTGTGGAAAGGGGTATAGAATTCTTCGATGGTGTGGTTCCAGGCCTTTTTGCCTTCGGCCACCTCGTCGAAGTCCGTCTCTACGTTGGCGGTGAAGTCGTAGTCCAGGATATCGGTGAAGTTCTGGACCAGATAATCCGTTACGATGAGGCCGATCTCCTGAGGCAGGAGCTTGCCCTTCTCGGCCCCCACCACCTCGGTCTTCTGGCTGGTTTTCACCGAGCCGTTTTTGAGGGTTAAGTTGGTGACCTTGAAGCTCTTGCCCTCCTTGTCTCCCTTTACGGCATAGCCACGGCCCCGGGTAAGGGTGTCCACGGTGGCGGCGTAAGTGGAAGGTCGGCCGATGCCCAGCTCTTCCAGTTTCTTCACCAGGGTGGCTTCCGAGTAACGGGTGGGCGGAGTGGTGAACTTGCACTGGGCGGTGATGCCCTCTTCCATCATGCGGTCTCCCTGTTTGATGCCGGGCAGGATGACCTGCTCTTCGGGGGCGTTGTCATCGTCGTCCCGGCCTTCCAGGTATACTTTCATGTAACCGTCGAAGAGAATCTCCACGGACTGGATGCCGTACTGTTCCGGCCGCTTGTCGGAGGAGACTTTGAGGGTGGTGTTCATTACCCGGCTTTCGGCCATCTGAGAAGCTACGGTGCGTTTCCAGATGAGCTCGTACAGTTTCTTTTCCTGGGAGGAGCCTTCAATCTCCACGTTGGAAATATAGGTGGGGCGGATGGCTTCGTGGGCCTCCTGGGCGCCTTTGGACTGGGTATGGTACTGGCGGGTGTGGAGGTAAGCCGCTCCGTAATTCTCCGTGATGTACTGTTTGGCCGTGGCCAGGGCCAGGGAAGACAGGTTGGTGGAGTCCGTACGCATGTAGGTGATGAGACCGCGCTCGTAGAGCGTCTGGGCCACCCGCATGGTAGTGGAAACCGGGAAACGGAGCTTGCGGGCCGCTTCCTGCTGAAGGGTGGAGGTGGTGAAGGGGGCCGACGGAACGCGTACTCCTTCCTTCTTCTCTACGGAAGCCACGCGGTAGGTGGCGCCCACGCTGTCCAGAAGGAACTGGCGGGCCTCCTCTTCGGTGGCGAAACGGGTGTCCAGTGCCGCCTTGACCGGGGTGGATCCCCCTTCCGGACGGAACTGGGCTTCTACGCGGTAGTAGGGAACGGGTTCGAAGGCCATGATTTCCTTCTCCCGGTCCACAATGAGGCGGAGGGCCACGCTCTGGACGCGGCCGGCACTAAGCTTGGGCTGGATTTTGCGCCAGAGGATGGGAGAAAGCTCAAAGCCCACCAGGCGGTCCAGCACACGGCGGGCCTGCTGGGCGTTCACCAGGTTCATGTCAATGTCCCTGGGGTTCTCGATGGCCTGCAGGATAGCATTCTTGGTGATTTCGTGGAAAACGATTCTGCGGGTCTTGGCTGCGGGCAGCTGCAGCGTCTCGCGAAGGTGCCAGGAGATGGCTTCCCCTTCGCGGTCCTCATCGGAAGCCAGCCATACGGTCTGGGCTTCATCGGCCAGCTTTCCCAGCTCGGCCACCACCTTTCTCTTATTGGAGGGAACGACGTATTCCGGCTGAAAACCGTTCTGCACGTCTACGCTCAGCTTATGCTCTTCCAAGTCCCGGATATGGCCTATGGAGGCCTTGACCAGATAATCTTTTCCCAAGTATTGCTGGATGGTTTTCACCTTACCGGGAGACTCTACAATCACCAGATTCTTCATACACATTCCATTGAGCCAACGCGACAAATGTCGGGGCAAATTTTCTGCAAAGTAAAGCAGATTTGAGGCATATTTCCAAATTTTCTCACTACTTTTGTAAGTTGAACTTTTGCCAAGACCTAAGGTCTTGTGCGCACAAGAAATTTTGGCAAGATGACAGACGACAAAAAGAAAAAGATTGTCAAGTGGTACTGGATTATTCTGGTAGCCCCTTTCGTAGCCCTGTTCCTTTTGCTTTGCGTGGTCTGGGCCTTTGCCGACATCCCGTCCCTGGAGCAGCTGGAGAATCCGGACACCAAGCTGGCCACCCAGGTCATAGCGGAAGAAGGCGAAATCCTCACCACCTACCATATAGAAAATAGAACCTTCGTAAGCTATGAAGAGCTGGCCCCCTCGCTGGTGCAGGCTACCGTAGCCACGGAGGACAAGCGTTTCTATAAACACTCCGGCGTAGACATCCAGTCCCTGGCCCGCGTGGCGTTCAAGACCCTCCTGGCCCGGGATTCCTCCCAGGGCGGTGGTTCCACCATCACCCAGCAGCTGGCCAAGACGCTCTATCCCCGCGGAGAGCACGTGGGCAAGATCAAGATGGTCTGGATCAAGCTCAAGGAATGGATCACCGCCATCAAGCTGGAACGCAACTATACCAAGGAAGAGATTGTGGACATGTACCTCAATGCCATCTTCTTCGGTTCCAACTCTTACGGCATCTCCAGCGCCGCCAACCTGTTCTTCGGCAAGCAGCCCTCAGACCTTCAGGTAGAAGAAAGCGCCGTACTGGTGGGTATGGTTAACAAGCCCACCCGTTACAACCCTGCCATCAATCCGGACAACGCCCTCAAGCGCCGCAACCTGGTGCTGGACCGCATGCGTTCCATGAAATACATCACCAGGGCGGAGTGCGATTCACTCAAGGCCCTGCCCATCGTGCTGCACACCCGTCAGGGAGACCGCACCACCGGCGTGGGCCCGTATTTCCGTGACATGCTGCGCCGCACCATGAGCGCCTCCCAGCCCAAGCGTTCCTCCTACCAGTTCGCGGAAGATTTCCAGGCCGATTCCCTCCTCTGGGCCGACGACCCCCTGTACGGCTGGCTCAACAAGAACGCCAAGAGCGACGGAACCCCGTACGACCTGGACCGCGACGGCCTCCGCATCTATACCACCATCAATTATAAGATGCAGCGTTATGCCGAGGAAGCCATAGTGGAACACCTGGGCAAGGATCTCCAGAAAGCCTTCTGGAAAGAGCTCAAGAACCGTCGCAATCCCCCGTTCACGTCCGACACCGACAAGTCCGTCATCGAGACCACCCTCAAGCAGGCCCGCCGCTGGAGCGACCGCACCCGCATGATGAGGGCCTCCGGCTGCTCGGAAGCCGAAATTGACGCCTCCTTCAAGCAAAAAGTGAAGATGCGCGTATTCACCTGGGACGCCCCCGGCTATAGGGATACCCTCATGACCCCCGACGATTCCATCCGCTACTACAAGTCCTTCTTCCGCGCGGCCTTCATGGCCATCGAACCCGGAACGGGTCATGTGAGAGCGTATGTGGGCGGCCCCGACTACCGCTATTTCAAATACGACAACGTGCGCCAGGGCAAGCGCCAGGTAGGCTCCACCATCAAGCCCTTCTTGTACACCGAGGCCATGGAATCCGGCATGACACCCTGCGACCCCGTGCTCAACTCGCCGGTGGTCATCGTGGTCAACGACGGTGACACCTGGTCCCCTCAGGACCCCCACGCCGACGGCACCATGGTGAACCTTACGTGGGGCCTTGCCCATAGCTCCAACTCCGTGTCGGCCTATTTGATGAAGGAGTTGGGCGCCCCGTCCATGGTTTCCATGATGCGCAAGATGGGCATTACCGGCTTTGTGGACCCCGTGGCTTCGCTCTGTGTGGGTTCGGCCGACCTTTCCGTATACGACATGGTCACCGCTTACAACACCTTCCCTTCCGGAGGTACCTATACCTATCCGCTCTTCGTTACCCGTATCGAAGACAGTGACGGCAACGTGCTGGGCCAGTTCAGCGACCGCAAGCGCGAGGCCCTGAGCCAGCGGGCCACCGGCGCCATGATCCAGATGATGCGTGCTGTGGTGGATGGCGGCGGTACCGGCGGCCGTCTGCGTTTCCGCTACGGCCTCAAGGGAGAGATTGCCGGCAAGACGGGAACCACCAACGACAACTCCGACGGCTGGTTCATCGGCTATACGCCCACCATTACCGCCGGCGTATGGGTGGGGGCCGAAGACCGCTACGTCCACTTCACCAGCACCAGCCTGGGCCAGGGTGCCAACATGGCCCTGCCCATCTGGGGCCTGTGGATGCAGAAGGTTATCAAAGACGGCACGCTGGGCATTTCGGAATCCGACGTGTTCCCGGAGAGCCTGAAGGGCAACTATTGCAACGGTGTCAGACAAAATGAAGAAAACGCCAACCCTGAACTGTCAGACTTGGAAAACTACTATTTTGAATAAGGCTTACCTATGGCAAAATATCAAGCTATAGCCGTTATCTACGGCAGTGACTCGTCGGAATGGGAAGTGTCTTGCCGTAGCGGCGAGTTCACCGCCTCCCGTATTGATGAATTCAAATACGACGTATACGAGATTTTCGCCCGTTTCGGGCAGTGGAAGCTGGTGGCTATGCGCAAGGCCAACAGCATGCGCCAGGCTTTCCCCGAGGGCGCCCAGCCCATGGTGGACAAGTCCGATTTTTCCGTGATGGTGCTGGGGGAGAAGATCAAGTTCGACTTCGCCTACATCATGCAGCACGGCGCTCCCGGAGAAACGGGCCTGCTGCAGGGCTATTTTGAGATGTTGGGCATTCCTCATTCCACCTGCAGCGCTTTCGTGACCACGGTGGCTTTTGACAAGTATTCCTGCAAGAGCTACCTCCGCGGTCAGGACTTCGTGAAGCTGTCTCCCGACGCTTTCGTCCGCATGGGAGACAACATTGAAGATTTCTGCGCCAAGACCCTCGAGCGTCTGGGCCTGCCGCTGTTTGTGAAGCCCACCGGCGGCGGTTCCAGTTTCGGCATCACCAAGGTGGAAAAGGCCGAGGACCTGCCTGCCGCCGTGCGCTTTGCCTTCACCGAAGGAGAGATGGCCCTGGTGGAGAAAGCCATTCCGGCCGAGCATGAGCTCACCTGCGCCGTCTACCGTGACGGCAAGGAAGTAAAGGCCTTGCCCATCATCGAGATCATTTCCGAAACCGGCTGGTTCGACTACGACGCAAAGTATAACGGCCTCAGTCAGGAAATCTGCCCGGCCCAGGTGTCGCCGGAACTTACCAAAACCGTTCAGGAGACCAGCAAGCGCATCTATGATTATCTGGGATGCAAGGGCCTGGTGCGCATGGACTATCTGGCCGCAAAGGACGGCCTGTACTTCCTGGAGGTGAACATTATCCCGGGCATGACCAACGCCTCTCTGGTACCTAAGATGATCCGCACGGCAGGAATCAGCATCACCGATTTCCTTACCACCATCATCGAGAATTCATAGGGAATGCTGCTGGCAGACTTTCTGAAAGAAGGAACGCAGTCCCTGGAGCCGTTGTATCCTGCCGCCGAGGCCCGCAATCTGGTGCTTATGCTGTGCGAGGAGCTTATCGGCACGCAGAGCTATACCCATATCATCGAGCCGCAATTTGTGGTGGACAAGAAGGATGAACCGGCCCTGGAAGCCGGCCTGGAGCGTCTGAAGAAGGGAGAACCCATCCAGTACGTTACGGGCGTATGCGAGTTCTGCGGCCGCAGGTTCCATGTGTCCCCCGACGTGCTCATCCCCCGTCCGGAGACGGAAATACTGGTGCAGGAAGCCATTAGGATAGCCGGCAAGAGAGCCAAGCCCGTCCGGGTGCTGGACCTGTGCACCGGTTCGGGCAATATAGCCTGGTCGGTAGCCCTGGGCGTTCCCGGCGCGCAGGTGGTGGGCGTGGACCTTTCCGATGCCGCCCTGGGCGTGGCCCGGGGGCAGGCGTTCGCTTCCGACCTCAAAAGCACGGGAGCCATTCCTCCTGTCTTTGTCAAGGCCGATGTCCTGGATCCCGCCCAGGAGTTCCCTTACGGTCCCTTCGACCTCATCCTCTCCAATCCGCCTTACATCATGGAGAAGGAGAAGTCCCTCATGAGGCGCAATGTGCTGGATTACGAACCGGCCCAGGCTCTCTTTGTCCCGGACGACGACCCGCTGTTGTTCTACCGGGCCATAGCCGCCTGGTCCCGGCGCTTTCTGTCAGCCGAAGGCGTGGGTCTCACGGAAATCAACGAGGAACTGGGAGCCGATACGCAGGCGGTTTTCACTGCCGAGGGGTTCCGGGATGTGGAACTAGTGAAGGACTTTTTTGACAAGACGCGCTTTGTTTTCTACAAGAAATAGCCGTTCTGTCCCCTTGAAATACATCTTTTGAACTTACCCGTGTGAAACGTTTTTTACACGGGTAAGTTTTCGGTACTTTGCAACAAGGAACCGGAGCAATTATTCCGGCCCAATGCGCTATGAAGTACAGAATTCTATTGGCTGCCCTGTGTGCAGTTTCCCTCTTCGGGTGTGAAGAGGTCTTATTAATCCCGGTGGAAGAAGAAGAGGCCTTTCAGGAGCCTGCCGTGCTACTGGAAGACGTGGCCCGTGTGCTCTCCCACGTTCCCCTGGGGGACGAACAGCTGGACGAGGTATACGACGCCGCCCGGGCGTCGGCCGCCAACGGTTACGATGAGGAATACCGGATGCGGGAACTCTTCTCCGAGCCGGGTTGCGGGGTAGGGGACGCAGGAGAAACCAAGGCCGATGCCTACAGCAAGCCCCTGCGTGAGCTTCTGCGCGAGGCCGTCCATGCCACCAAGGCGTCCACCGGGCTGGAAAACCCGGACGCCTGGCTGGATGCCCTGTCGGGCTCCGACATCCAGATTTACTGGCCGTTCTCCGAGCAGTGGAATGGAGATGCCAAGCCCGTCATCACCTTCGATCCCGGCGGAGACGCCACGCAGAACGAAGGCTATGTGCTGGGGGCCGACGGTACGGTGACCAAGGTGCTGGTCACGGAAGAAATGGCCCGGGAGCAGCCCGTTTGGGTGGTCAACCGTAATTCCGACGCCGACTACAAAACCCTGGAGATGATGCGCAGGGAAGACCCCAACTGGGGTGGCGCCGGGGGGAATCTGGTCATCACCAAAGAGGATACGCCACTCCGGACTCTGGTTCTCCGTTCCATCAAGTCCCGCCGTAACTTCGACTCCTGGCTGGCCGGAGCAAGTGAAATATGGGTCAAGATGGCCAAAGTGGAGGACTTCACGGCCTCCACCGAAGCGGAGCTCCGCCTGTACGACCCCGCCATCACCGATTTTCTGGTTGTTGTGAGGCGGGGGCAAAAGGGGGAAGAGGTTACCCTGAACACCGTTCTGGTGTCTGAATGGACTCCCCAGCTGTCCAGCTGCGGCCTCATGATTGTTGAGGACGACGGCGGAACCCAGACTTCCTGGAAGTGCTCGGCCGTGGTCAAATACAAGTCACAGAGCTATGGATTTGAGGTAGATTTACCTTTCCGCACCCGCGACGACATTATCTGGCGCGGCTCCGTCACCCGCAGTTTCGTGGAACGCAACAGCGGCAAACCCGTCAACCTGGGTGACGTGGAAGTAGTGATGGAATTAATTTAATCCAGATTAATTTGCAGGACAATAGAAAAATAGTTACTTTTGCATGGGCAAGAAAGTGAAAGAGGTGATTCTCCTTTTACAGATTAACGGGTGGTATCAGGTTAGAACCAAAGGAGATCATCGTATTTTTAGAAAAATAGGCGAAGAACGGTCCATACCTGTTTCCGGGAAAGAAAGTGAGGATATGCCAGAAGGTTTATACAGAGCTATTTTGAGGCAGGCCAATCTTAAATAATCAATAATTATGGTAACGCTACACGCAGTAATTGAAAAAGCAGAGCACAACTATGGTGCATACGTAGAAGAGATTGATGGCGTTGGTGGAATTGGAGATACCCTGGCCAAGGTGAAAAAGAATCTGGAAGAGGGCTTAATCGTATTGAAAGAAGCTTGTGAAGAATTTGGAGACCCTGTTCCGGAAGAATTACAGGGAGAATACCAGATTGTGTTCAGGATGGATACCCGGTCTTTCCTGCAAATGTATTGTAAGATCTTCACCAAATCGGCCCTGGAACGGATGACCGGCATCAACCAGAAGCAGCTCTGGCATTACGCCAAAGGCCTTAGCACCCCCCGCCCTGCCCAGGTGGCCAAGATTGAAAAAGCCCTTCACCAGCTGGGTGAAGAACTGTTGTCGCTGGAATTATAATTAGTATCTTTGCAGCGTGAGAGCACTGGAACTTTTGGCACCGGCCAGGACGGCGGAAATCGGCATCGCAGCCATTGACTGCGGGGCCGATGCCGTTTATATCGCCGGCCCGGCATTCGGGGCGCGGCAGGCCGCCGGCAATTCCGTAGAAGACATTGCCCGACTGTGCGAGTATGCACATCGGTTTGGCGTACGCATCTATGCTACGGTAAATACGCTCCTGGAGCCGGAAGAGATTCCCCAGGCGCAGGCCCTGGTAAAAGGGCTGGAAAAGGCTGGGGTGGACGCCCTCATCGTCCAGGACCCCGCCGTGCTGGGCATGAGCGACACCCTTATCATGCACGCCTCCACGCAGTGCGCGCTCCGTACGCCCGAGAAGGCCCGCGGCCTGGAAAGCCTGGGCTTCGGACGACTGGTGCTGGAACGGGAGCTTTCCCTGGAGCAGATCCGGGCCATCCGGGAGGCCGTAAATACAGAAATTGAATTCTTCGTACATGGTGCCCTCTGTGTTTGCTACAGCGGCCAGTGCTACCTGTCGGAACATCTCACGGGCCGCAGCGCCAACCGCGGCGCCTGTGCCCAGCCCTGCAGAAACCTGTACGACCTGGAAGACGCCTCCGGCAAGGTGCTGGTGCGGAACAAAGCCCTCCTTTCCTTAAAGGATTACCAACTGCTGAACCGGCTGGAAGAACTGGCCGATGCCGGCGTATGCTCCTTTAAGATTGAAGGCCGCCTCAAGGGAGAATCGTACGTACGGAACGTCGTAAAGGCGTATTCCGAGGCCCTGGACGCTCTGGTGGTCCGCCGTACGGACCTTTACCGCCGCTCCTCCTTCGGCCACGTAAGGGGCGGATTTGTGCCGGATCTGAACAAGACTTTCAACCGCGGTTATACGGAGCTGTTCCTGGACGGACAAAGAGGCCAATGGTCCTCTATGGACGCGCCCAAATCCATGGGTGAATATGTGGGTACGGTAGCCCGCCTCACGCTGGATGGCCTGGTGCTGCAACCGGCTGGAAACGGCCTGCAACTGGCCAACGGAGACGGATTCGCCTTCGTGGCCAAAAACGGCAGCATAGTAGGCTTCCGGGCCGATGTCTGCGACGGTTTCACGGTGCGTTGCAAGCGCCCGGAGGGCCTTAAGGAAGGCGTCAGGCTTTACCGGAACATCAGTGCTGCCTTTGAGCGGCAGGTAGAGGCAGGCAAACCCATACGGGAAATGGATGTCAAGCTGAACCTTGCATTGAAAGACGGGCAGCTGTCGGCCAGCGCTGTCAGTGAAGACGGCCGAAAGGCCAATATGTCGCTGCCTGCTCCTGCCGACAAGGCCCGCGATTCCGGGCGCATGCTTCAAACCATTCGCGAACAGCTGGGAAAACGCAGCGGACAATATGCTTTCCAATTGCCGGATATCGACGTGGAGGGGCCGGTTCCTTTTTTCCCCACATCGGCCCTAAATGGCTTAAGGCGGGATCTGGCTGGCCAATTGGACCAGTTACCCGTGAACGCTCTGCCCCTATACCGGGGTGTCCGGACGCCGGATTCCTCTTTCCGGCTCGAGTATGATTCCCACGGAGAACTGATGCGCAGCAAATACTGCATCCGGCACGAGCTGGGCCTGTGCCCCAAGCAGGGGAGAGTTAAAAAAGCAGAACCGCTCTTCCTCCGGAACGGGAAAGAGCGGCTCCAATTGTCTTTCGACTGCGCCGTCTGTGAAATGACGGTAAGCTAATTACAGAGTTTTCAGCTGGGCTGCGGCCTGATCGGCATACTTGGTGCCGGACAGCTTGCCATAATACTCCTTGGCGGTAGCCTTGTCGCCAGCCTTCTGGGCGGTAGCGGCAATGGTGAACATGATGTCGGCGGCGTCCTTGGCGTTAGGGCTCACTTCCAGATACTTCTTGTAAGCGTTGATGGAGTCCTTGCTCTTGCCGGCCTTGGTGTAGGCGCTGGCGATGAGCTTGTAAGCGTTGGCGCTCTCTACGAAGCTGTTGGACTTCTCCAGGGCTTCCACGGCCTCCAGGTTCTTGCCGGCCTTCAGAAGGGCCTGGCCTTCGCGGAGGTAAGCGGAGGAGAGCAGCTTGGCGGCATTTCCTTCACCCAGTTCATGAGCCTTGGTGAGAGCCTCGATGGCAGCATCCATGGCACCGAGCTGCATCTGGGCCTGGCCCAGCAGCAGATGAGCCTGGGCGTCATCGGCCTTGGCGGCAATCACACTCTTGAAAGCATCGGCGGCGCCTGCGAAATCCTTATTCTTAAGAAGGGTGGAACCTTTACGCATGTATACGTTGGGAACCAGACCTTCGGCCTCTGCAATCACATCGTCCTGGCCGAAATCGGCGGCGGTAGCCTTGGCGTTGCTCAGGGTGGCGAGGGCCTCGTCATAGGCGCCATCGTTGATCTGTTCCTTGGCGATGGACATCATGGCGCCGGTGATGGCGGTTTTGCATGTACCAATGAACTCGGCGGCGTCTTCTTCTTCCGTGCACTGGTTGGCAATCTCCAGGGCAGACTGGAACTTGGCAAGAGCATCAGTCTTGCTGGTTTCCATGGCTTCTACACCACTGTTGAATGCTTCCTTGGCTTCGTTGAGGGATTGTGCACCGGCCATAGCAACTGCAAGGCCCAGGGCCGCGAGAACAGCAAATAGTTTTTTCATCGTCTTCTTATTTAAGATAAGTTAAACATTCGTTTAGCACACGAATTGCAAAAATAGCAAAAAAAGTTGTAGTTTTGCATGAATTCTATCAAAAATGACTCCTAGCCGGCTTCATCATATAGTCCTTTCGTGTCTGGCGTTCTTGTGTTTCGCAAGTTCTGTGCCAGCACAGTCCCTGCCCAGCCTTCCCATGGACAGCCGCATCCAGAAAGGAACCCTTCGCAGCGGAGTTACCTACTACATGGTAACCAATTCTTCCGCCAAGGGTTATGCCGACATAGCCGTTATCCAGCGTGACCAGCCCAGCTCCGCCGTGCCCCTGGATGAACTGGATGCGGGTTTTCTCTCCCGCATGGGAGTCGCCCCGTCCAAAGAAGGCTATCTGAGCGACGTGGACGGTTCTACGGTATATCATTTCCGGGACGTACCCTGCTACAGGTCCGAGGTCCTGGATTCCATGCTTCTCTATTCCTTTGCCCAGGTAACCCTGTCCAAGGCGCAGCAGGCCATAGTGGTAAGCGGCGACATAGATCCCACGGAACTGAAGAAGAAAATGGACATTTTCTCCATGATGGTTCCCCGCATGCTGGTGAAGGAAAACCATAAGCCCGACTATGTATGGGAGCCTTCTCCCGCCCCGTGGGTAGAGATGTATCCGGCCGATTCGCCCGTGGCTGTGGTCTCGGTCACATACGCCGGGGCCCGCGTTCCCTTTGATTACATGAATACGGCGCAGGCCATTGTGTCGGATCTGTTTGGAGACGAACTTCAGGTTGTGCTCCGGCACCGCCTGGCCCGCAACCTCAAGGACGCCGGCATTCCCTACGGCAATATCGGCTTCCAGAGCCTCCGCAGCATGGATTACGGCGGCGACGAGCGTTACACCGTGCAGGTGAGCGTGGCCCGTGAGCAGGCCGATGCCGCCATGCGCGTGGTGGCCTCCACCCTGGCCGAACTGGACGAGAAGGGAGCATCGGCCGCCGAATTCTCCGACGCCAAAAAGGTACTGACCCCCAGCCTCCGCAGTCGGGCCGCCACCACACCTTCCCCGGAGGACGATATCCGCCGTTGCACCGCCAATTTCCTGTATGGTGCCCACCTGGCCCCTTATTCGGAATCCATGCGTTACTTTGCCCGGAAAAACCTGGCCGACACCACCGAGACCCGTTTCTTCAACCAGTTTTCTGACGCCCTGCTGAACCAGCTGGAGAACCTTACGCTGGAGTTTTACGGGGCCCCGGACTCGCTGGACAAGGACCAGGCTCTGTTCGACTACAACCTGGCCTATCTCTACGGTTCCGTGATTCCCAGCGGAAAAGAGTATAGCTGGCACAGCGCGGACACCGCAAAACTGGCGGTGACCGGCCCCAAGATAAAAATCAAGGCTGAAAAGCAGGAACCCGTAACGGGCGGCACCGTATGGACCTTCTCCAACGGCATGCGGGTGGTGTTCAAGCCCGTGACCGGGAGCGGGGTGTTCCACTACGCCCTTCAGCTTAACGGCGGTCTGGGCGCCGTGGCGGGCCTCAAGGAAGGCGAAGGCGGCTATATTGGAGACATGCTCACGCTCTATAACGTGGCGGGTATTCCGGCCCCCGTTTTCCGCGACATCCTGTCGGCCGGCGGGGTAAGCATGGAAACGGAGCTTTCCGTAAACAGCTTCTCCCTAAAGGGTGAGGCTCCCGCCAGCCAGTTGCAGTTCCTGTTGAAAGTCCTCGTGGCCCTGGCCAATGAGCGCCGGCTCAACCTGGACGAGTATGCTTTGTACAGCCGTAACCAGGCTCTGGCACAACCATCCGTCACGGATTTGCTGTACCAGCGGCTGGTGCCCGGTTTTGTGTACACCTCCAACAAGCTGCCGGGCAAACTGACCAAAGACACTCCCACCAAGGCCCATAAATACTTCAACGAGCGCTTCTCCAACATGCAGGACGGTGTGCTCATCCTTTCCGGAGACTTGCAGGAAGAGGCGGTCAAACGCCTTCTGCTGCGTTACCTGGGCGCTTTTGAAACCCAGAAGGGAGCCGTCGGCCGCAAGCAGGTTTCCATGAATGTGGAAAAAGGAGCAGTGACCCACACGCTTCAAGGATATCCCCAGGGTATCTATATTCTTATGGACGGGGAATACGCCCTTACCTCGGACCATTACTACACCTCCCAGGTGGCGGCACGCGTTCTCCGGCAGTCTCTGGTGAAAGCCCTGGCGCCCTACGGTTACACGGCTCAGGTCGAAACCAATTTCTTCGCCCAGCCCCAGGAGCGTTTCCAGCTGCAGATCACCTGTCAGCCCGCTTCGCTTAGCGGCCTTCCGTCCGGCACACTGCCTCAGGACAGTGAGCAAGTCCTCTCCGTTATCCGGAAAACGCTGGCAGCCGCAGCCAAAGCGCCGGTGGATCCGGTGGATCTCAAGGGCTGGAAAGAGCGCCTTCTGGCCGACGTCAAGCTTCAGCTGGCCAGCCCGTCCGGCTTTGTGAGTACCCTGCTGGACCGTTACGCCAACAACAAAGACATCGCCAGCCGTTACTCGGAGAGCATATCGGCCATCAACGAGGGCCGGGTACAGGAATTCCTGGGTACCCTGGCAGCCGGCGGCCGCATCGAATATCTGGTACCATGAAGCGGAAAGATTTTGGCACCATAGTGGAGATTGGGGACGTCCTGGTTTCAGAGGACGTCATCCTGGAGTACTTCGCCTGTGACTATGCCGTGTGCAAGGGCAAGTGCTGCATTATAGGGGACAGCGGTGCGCCGCTAAAAGAAGAGGAACTGGAACCCATTGAAGCCAATTACCCGGCTTTCAAGGACCTCATGAGTCCGGAAGGACGGAAGGCAGCGGAAGACAAGGGTTTCTTCGAGGTGGACCGTGACGGAGACTTGGTTACCCCTGTGGTGCCAGGCAGCGAGGAATGCGCTTACTGCCATTTTGAGGACGGCAACTGCTTCTGCGCCATAGAGCGGCAGTTCTGCAAGGGGCTTATCACTTTCAAAAAGCCCATCTCCTGTTCCCTATATCCCATTCGCGTAGTAGATCTGGGAGGGGGCCGATGCGGACTCAACCTCCACCGTTGGGACATCTGCAAGGAGGCCTATGAAAAAGGGCGCCGCGAAGGAATCCGGGTTTACGAATTCCTCCGCGGGCCGCTTACAGATGCCTTTGGCGAGGAGTTTTACTCGGCCTTGTCGGCAGCCGCCAAGATGCTCATAGCGGCTTCGTAATCATTTTCATTCACTTTGACCTCGATGGGCCGTGCATAGCCCAGGGAAGGGAAGGAAGAGTCGGCCACAAAGACGCCGGCCGGCACGCCGTTGTCTCCCAGCAGGGCGGCGCAAAGATCGGCCTGGTTCTTGTCCACAAAGGTGGCTACGGTTTTGAATCCTTGGGTGTCAGTTGTCATATTGATTGAGTTTGCGGTCCAGGGCCATCACCACGCGGACAAGGTCACGGTTGAGACCTTCCGCCTGGAAGCCGCCCAGGACGGGGTTAATGGTAATGGTGTCTTCCCACAGGCGGGCCACCCGGTTCACGCCGTTCTTCAGCTTGAACTTGCGGCCGCCTTCCGGGGTTTCTCCGGCAGGGGCATAGCCACGGAGATCCAGGGTTTCCTCAATGGTTTTCCAATGGTCTGCGGGGTCTCCTGCAGCGTTAATCTGGCGTTTTCCGTAGCCGAAGAAGGGGTAGATGAGGCTCATGACGGCAAAGGCGGCCAGAATCATTTCTACTGACTGCCAGCCATGCCGGAAAGCCGTATTGATGTCCTTGGACGCCATGTTGGTGAGCATCAGGACGCCAATGATTACGGCAAAGATGAGGGTAATCTGGATAAAATACTTGAGGGCTCTTCTGAGATGGGTAATCATATGAGTTCTCGGATAATTTCGTCAGAAACAAAGAAATGGTCTTCGGGAATGCGGTAGCGGCGTCCTTCCTTGGAGAGGGCCCCTTCCTGGCAAAGACGGTCGATATCGGCCTTCAGGCAATTGGCTTCCAGGAATTCGGCATCTATGCCGTTGGAGGTGCGCAGGGCCAGCATCAGGGTTTCCACCTTTTCGTCTTCCACGCTCAGGGACTCCTGGGTGTGCGTGTAGCCGGTGAGCTCGGCGCTGTTCCAGCTTCGGCCGCGTCCGCTGAAGGAATGGGCCGACGGACCCAGACCTACGTACGGCCTGCGGGACCAGTATCCGCCATTGTGCACAGCCTCGTAGCCGGGCTTGGCGAAGTTGGAAATCTCGTAGTGTCGATATCCGGCGGCCGCCAGCTTGGCGCACAGGAGGTCGTATTGGCCGCGGCAAAGCTCTTCGGAGGCTTCTTCATACTCTCCGTTTTCCAGACGGTGGGCCAGCACGTTGTCACCCTCTATGGTGAGCTGGTAGCAGGAGATATGCTCCGGGCCCAGCTCCAGCACCTGGTCGATGGTGTGACCCCAAACCTCGTCGGAGAGGTTGCTGAGGCCGAAGATGAGGTCTACGCTGATGTTCCGGATGCCTGCTTCCCGCACAATCCGGAAAGCCTCTTTGGCCTTCTGGGCATCGTGCCGGCGGTTCATCCACCGCAGGAGGTCGTCGTCCAGGGACTGGATGCCGATGCTTATACGGTTGACGCCCAGCATCTTGAGACTCTCCACATAGGGGAGTCCTTTCTCTACAATGTCATCCGGATTCACCTCCAGGGTGAATTCCTGGTAAGGACCGCCATGGCCGGCTTCTTCCAGGGCCAGGAGGATGCGGGTTAAACAACCCAGCGGCAGCACCGAGGGGGTGCCACCGCCAAAATAAAGGGTTTTGAGACTGTCGTCCATTTCGCCTGCGCGACGCTTGATTTCCGCGCAGATTTCCCGGGTGTAGGCTTCCGCCATACCGTCTGCGGCTATCTCGGAGTAGAAGTCGCAGTAGATACAGAAACTTTTACAGAAAGGGACGTGAATGTAAATCATGTTTTACCTAAGCATGCATTCTGCACGGCCCAGGAGGCTCTTTTCCGTATATACTTCCAGGGTGTAAATACCCTTGATGAACTCTCCGGTATCGTTCACGTATATGGAAAGATCCACTTCCTGGCCTTCGTAGTCCACCTCGCGGGAGGCGGTTGCCTGCAGGGGTTCGCCGTTCACAGTGAATTCAAGGGATTCGTTGTTCATGAGCAGCACGCCATCCGGATCCTTCACACGGACGAACACCCGTACGGGACCATGGTCGGCAAGGGAGTTCTCCACCAGGGTGAGGTTGGCCACCATGTAGCGTACGCGGCTGTGGCGGTCACCCACCTTGTCGTTGCTGTAGTGGGCGTTGAGGGAGATGGCACGGGCCTTCAGGACCTTTCCGGCGCTCACCTGCGAGGATAAGGTTTCCACCTGCTGGGTGAGCTGCTCGTTGGCGCGGCGGCTTTCGGCGGCTTCGCGGCGGGCGGCGGTGGCTTCGGCCGTCAGGCGTTTGTTCAGGTTGTTCAGGGAGTCAATCTGGACTATGTAACCCTTCATGATGGTACGGAGGGTGCCCAGTTCTTTCTCGTACTGGCGGATCTTGGAACGGTTGGTTGCCTCGGTCTTGGCCAGTTTTTCAATGAGTTGGGCCACCTGTTCGCGGGAAGTGTCCAGCTGGTGGTTGATAGACTCGTAATCGGAGCTGAGGGAGGAGAAATCGGACTGGAGCTGAACCATTTGCTGGGCCAGTTCGGCCTTTTCCACTTCCAGTTGGCCTACCAGGCTGTTGCGCTGGTACAGCAGATATCCCAATACCAGGGCCAGGACGGCGGCCACTGCGGCCAGTACCGTCATCAGAGTGCGGGGACCTTTCTTTTCCCTGCGTTCGCGCTCTTCGCGCTCAATTCTCTCGAGGGGATCTTCAGTCATGGCGTATAATCTTTTAAATCCTATTAATCCATTCAATTAATCAAGCAAATATAGTTATATTTGTGCAAATAACGTGCTATGGCCAGTATCTTTTACCAGCGAGTAGAGGCGCTCCGCGCCCTCATGAAGGAGAATCATTGGGATATCGTCATCCTTACGGGAAGCGACCCCCATGCCAGTGAATACCCCGCACCGCGGTGGAAACAGGTGGAATGGCTGTCCGGTTTTACCGGGGAAGCCGGGGACATAGTGGTCACGGCCGACCATGCCGGACTGTGGACCGACACGCGTTATTTCATCCAAGCCAACCGCCAGCTGGAAGGCAGCGGAATCGTCCTCCACAAGATGCGGGTGCCGGAGCAGGTGCCCATTCCGCAGTGGATTGCCTCCCTGGGGCTGGACGAACCGTGCATAGCCATTGACGGGCTTTGTCAGACCATGGAAGACATCCGGAATCTCCGGGAATTCGTCCCCGGGGCCGAGATTTTCCCCGTCCCCGACCTTCTGGACAGCCTTTGGGAAAACCGCCCCGCCGTACCCACATCGCCCGTCATCACCCTGGGGGAAGACCTGGTGGGCCAGTCCCGGGAAAGCAAATTCGCCTGGCTGCGGAAGTGGCTGGTCATCCAGGAGGTCGATGCCATCCTGCTGTCCTCCCTGGACGACATTGCCTGGCTCTTGAATGTCCGGGGGGCCGATATCGAGTACAACCCGCTGGTCATTTCCTACCTCCTGGTTACCCTGGAAGACGCGCAGTGGTTCGTGCGCAAGGACGCCTTCGCTTCTGTAGACCCGGACACACAGGATACTTTTGAGGAATTGAAGGCCGACG
The DNA here is from genome assembly GCA_017617475.1 of Bacteroidales bacterium. Next base: position 4,560 of record JAFZWC010000003.1, on the reverse strand, counting down.
GCGTCCAGATCCGCGACTACGCGGACGTAAGCTTTGCCCTCACGTCCCTCAAGGAATCGGGCGTAGACTGCATCTGTCTGGATCCGGCCAGCACCAGCGTATATCTGCGGGAGGCCATAGACGAGGGCGAGCGCATGCCTTTTGTCAAGGAGTGCCCCAGCCCCATTGCACTCAAGAAGGCGGTCAAGAATCCGGTAGAGATTGCCGGCATGCGGGAAGCGCATCTGGAAGACGGCCTGGTGATGGAGCAGTTCCTCTACTGGCTTTCTTCCCGCGGCGGGCAGGTGAACGAGTGGGAGGCCTCAGAGTATCTGCACTCCCTGCGGGCCCAGGTTTCCGGCTTCCGGGGAGAGAGCTTCGAGACCATATCGGCCTACGGGCCCTCGGCCGCCCTGCCCCATTACGTTACCCCGAAGCAGGGTTCCCTGCTCATTGAGCCCAAGGGACTCTATCTGGTCGATTCCGGAGGACAGTATCTCTTTGGTACTACGGATATTACGCGCACAGTGCCCATGGGCCCCTGCACCGCCCTGGAGCGGGAAGACTATACCCTGGTGCTGCGCGGTCACATCGGCCTTTCCATGGCGGTCTTTCCCCGTGGCACCGCCGGTTGCCAGATTGATGCCCTGGCCCGCGAACCCCTCTGGCAGGCGCGGCGCAACTTCGGCCACGGCACCGGTCACGGTGTAGGCTTTTTCCTGGGCGTCCATGAGGGGCCCCAGGACGTGCGCCAGAACTTCAACAGTATACCTCTTGAGCCCGGCATGATTCTCTCCGACGAGCCCGGTATCTACCGCGAGGGCATGCACGGCATCCGCCACGAAAACCTGGTTCTGGTGCGTTCAGTGGGAGATAACGAGTTCGGCTCCTGGCTGGGTTTCGAGCCCCTGACCCTCTGCCATTACGACACCTCCTGCCTGGAGGTTTCCCTCCTCACCCAGGCCGAGCGGGACTGGCTCAACGCCTACAACCAGCGCGTGTACCGCGAACTCAGCCCCCGCCTCCCTGCCGAGGTGGCCGCCTGGCTGAAAGAAAAAACCCTCCCGGTGTAGCGGGAGGGCTCGTTGACTCATAGATTCCAGGCTTACTTGCTGAAGTTGCGGGAGGCAAACGGCAGCGAGGTGCGCAGGGCCGTGTGCCAGTATTCCCAGGTGTGACCACCGTTGCGCACACGCAGTTCGCTGTGCAGGCCGGAGTTCTTCATCTTGAAATGAAGGTCTACGGACAGCTGCAGGAGGAAATCGTCGTCGCCGCAGTCCAGGAACCACTGAACCGTCTTAAGCTGGCCGATGGTGGCCTCGTCGGCCTTGTCCATGAAATCCAGGGCGGAGTGCTCCCGCACGGACTCGTCCGTGATGGTAAGCTTGCTGCCGGGCTTGTTGCTGCCCCGCACCTCGCGGTGCTTGTTGTCCAGCCATGCGCTCATGCCGTAGGAGCTGGAGAACAGGTCCGGATGGCGCTGGGCATACACGATGGAGCCGCCGCCGCCCATGGAAAGGCCCATGATGGCGCGCTTTCCCTTGCTGCCGCCGCAGCTGTACTTTTTCTCGGCCGCGGGCAGGAACTCCTGGAAGAAGAAATCTTCGTAAGGCCAGTCCTTTACATTGAAGTAGCCGTTCTGGTAGTTGTGGACGTCGTTGTCTCCGGCATTGGGCATAATGATGACGGTAGGCACCAATTCGCCGCTGGCGATGAGCTCGTCGGCCACGTCTTTCATACGGCCGGTGCCCGCCCAGTTGGTGTAGTCTCCGTATAGACCGTGAAGCAGGTAGATGACGGGATAGCTCTCAGTAGCCTTGTAGCCGTTGGGAAGGTATACGTTGTACTTTTGCTCGCAGCCCAGGAACTTGCTCTGGATGCTGTCCGTCACAATCTTACTCTGGGCCGATGCCGCCAGGGCGCCCAGTACCAGAATAAGGGTAAGGAATAACTTTTTCATAGCCGGTTACGGATGTACTAATGTTCCCACCTTTTCCCCGGCCAGAAGCTTGGTGAGGTTGCCGGTGGCGTTCATGTCGAAGACGATGATAGGCATTTTGCCGTCGGAGCACAGGGCGTATGCTGTCTGGTCCATTACCTTCAGGTGCTTGGAAATGGCTTCGTCGAAGCTCAGCTCGTCATATTTGGTGGCCGAAGGGTCTTTCTCCGGATCGGCGGTGTATACGCCGTCCACGCGGGTGCCCTTGAGGAGGGCGTCGGCCCCTATTTCCAGAGCCCTGAGGGCGGCGCCGCTGTCTGTGGTGAAGAAAGGATTGCCCGTGCCGCCGGCGATAAGGGCAACGCCCCCGCGCTTCAGCACTTTGACGGCCTCATCCCTCATGTAATACTTGGCATGGGGTTCCATGGGGGTGGAGGTAAAGACCTCGGCCTCAACGCCTTCGGCCTTGATGAACATCTTGAGGGCCAGGGAGTTGATGACCGTGGCCAGCATACCCATCTTGTCACCGTCCACGCGGTCGAAGCCCTTGCCCACGCCTTGCAGGCCGCGGAAGATGTTACCGCCGCCGTTCACAATGGCAATCTGCAGGCCGGCTTTGGCGGCCGCTGCGATTTCCTTCGCATACTTTTCCAACCAGGCCGTATCCAGGCCCTTTCCGGCAGGCCCGCCAAGGCTCTCGCCGCTGAGTTTTAGTAAAACGCGTTTGTACATGGGAATTCCTTATTAATTGTAACAAAAGTATCGAAATATTGGGAAACTTCCAAGAAAGATTCCTATATTTGCATACTTAGATTATTAACAAAACAACAATAAATGGCTAATTTCCTAACCTCCTCCATCGGCAAGAAGTTCATCCAGAGCATCACGGGTGCTTTCCTCATTATCTTCCTGCTCCTGCACGGTACCATTAATTTCTTCTCCGTCCTGGATTCCATGCACGGCAACTTCGGCAAGGTAGCTGCCGACGCATTCCCGTACACCCATGGTGACGGCTGGTTCCAGCTGGGCTGCGACTTCATGTCCTCCCCTTTCATCAGCATCATGGTTCCCATCCTGGCCCTGGGCTTTATCCTCCACATTGTATGGGGCATCTGGCTCACCGTTGACAACTATATCCGCCGCGGCGGTATCAAGCGTTACGCAGTAGCCTCCAAGGCCAAGAACGACAGCTGGAGCGCCAAGAACATGGCCATCCTGGGTATTCTGGTGTTGGGTCTGCTGGCCTTCCACCTCACCCACTTCTGGGCCAAGATGCAGCTTCAGGAATTCATGGGCGCAGAGGCGGAGAACCCGTACTACCTGCTCATCGCCACCTTCCGCAATCCGGTTATCGTGGCCTGCTACATCGTATGGTTCATCGCCCTGTTCCTCCACCTGGAGCACGGTTTCTGGAGCATGTTCCAGACCATTGGCTGGAATAACAAGAAGTGGCTCAAGCGCCTGAAGGTAATCGGCATCATCATTGCCGCCGCCATCGTGCTGCTGTTCGTTGCCACCGCCGTAAACGCCTATATGGAGAGCCTCGGCGGCACCGCATCGGCCCAGTACACCCAGGCCCTGCTGGCCAATTTTTAAAATTTTTTGCAAGTTTTTAAATTTTTTCTTGCATTTCTAAATTCGATTGCTCATCTTTGCAACAGCATGAGAAAGAACAACAATAACTGGTGGCGCACTTACAGCTCAATCCTGTAAGTCGCTTCGCCGTAGTTATAAGTATAGAGATAGGCCTGCTGACTTACAGCAGGCCTTTTTTCATGCCTTTTTCCCAATGGAATAACAATTAACAATATAAACACATAACACCATGAAACAGAAAAAGTACATCCTCCCGGACAGTGAGATTCCTACCCATTACTTCAACATCCAGGCTATCATGCCCAACAAGCCGCTGCCTTTCCTGCACCCGGCTACCAAGCAGCCCCTCAAGCCCGAAGACCTGTATCCCATCTTCTGCAAGGCCTGCGCCGACCAGGAACTGAACCAGACGGACGAATGGATCCCCATCCCCGAAGAAGTACGCCAGCAGTACGCCGCTTACCGCTGCACCCCGCTGGTGCGTGCCTATGAGCTGGAAAAAGCCCTGGGTACTCCCGCGCACATCTACTTTAAGAACGAGAGCGTGAGCCCTGCCGGTTCCCACAAGCTGAACTCCGCCATTGCGCAGGCCTACTATGCCAAGGAGCAGGGTGTTACCAACCTTACCACCGAGACCGGTGCCGGCCAGTGGGGCGGAGCCCTCAGCTATGCCACCAAGAAGTTCGGCATTGACTGCGCTGTTTATATGGTAAAGGTGAGCTACGAACAGAAGCCTTTCCGCCGCTCCATCATGCAGGCCTTCGGCGCCACCGTCACGCCTTCCCCTTCCATGAGTACCCGTGCCGGTAAGGACATCATCACCCGAAACCCTAACGACCAGGGCTCCCTGGGCTGCGCCATCTCCGAGGCCATCGAGCTGGCCGTGAGCACCCCTAACTGCAAGTATGCCCTGGGCTCCGTTCTCAACCACGTGTGCCTGCACCAGACAGTCATCGGCCTGGAGGCCGAGAAGCAGATGGCCGTGACCGGCCAGTATCCGGACATCGTGATCGCCTGCGTCGGCAGCGGCTCCAACTTCTGCGGTA
>JAFZWC010000041.1 GCA_017617475.1 Bacteroidales bacterium | reverse complement strand
GGGATGTAGGCATTGACCTCTTTGGCGTTGGAAAGACGAACACGGGCTACCTTACGCATAGCGGAGTTCGGCTTCTTAGGCGTAGTGGTGTAAACACGCAGACATACGCCACGCTTCTGAGGGCATGCATCCAACGCACGAGACTTGCTCTTGATTTCGAGCTGCTCGCGTCCTTTACGGACAAGTTGTTGAATTGTAGGCATAAATGTTTGTTAATAAATAAATTATAGTTACAACCCATTTTACGGCTCTTATGTTTCCGCAAAATGGGCTGCAAAGATAAGCAAAATATTTTAATTAACAAAGTTATTCACAGGCTAATCCCACCTGTTACAGCGTGATTTTCGTGGTTTTAAGCCCTTTTGACTTGCAGATAACCTTGACGGGACCCTCCCCTGTGCGGCGGATAACGGCCGATGCTTTCCCGTGGAAGGCGGGAAGCTCGGGGCTGTAGAGGGGAACGTGGGACGTAGGGTCGCCGGCGTCGGTGCCGATGATGCAGGCCGGACCCTGGACGCTGAAGGAAAGCAGGTTGTCAGCGTCGGGCACCAGGATACCCTTCTTGTCCAGCACGTCAACAGTTATATAGGTAAGGTCCTCGCCGGAGTAATCTACCGAAGCTGCCAGCGTAGAGGCCTTTCCAGCCGTACGCACCTGCTCGCGGGCCCACTCGCTACCGTTCTTATACACAATCACCTCAACGGTGCCGGGTTCATAGACCACGCCGTCCCAGACAAAGCGATACCCGTCACGGGACTTTCGGCCCTGGGATTTCCCATTCACAAACAGCTCGGCCTCATCGCCGGAAGTGTACACGTGCACGGGCGTCACCTGGCCTTCGCGGCCGGGCCAGGTCCAGTGCGGCAGGATATGGGCCGACGGCACCTCAGGCGCCCATCGGCTCTGATACAGCCAGTAACGGTCCTTGGGGAAGCCTGCCAAATCTATGATGCCGAAATAGCTGCTGCGGCTGGGCAGCGGGACATCGGCAATGGCCTGGCCCCAACCGGCCACCATTCTCTTGAAGGCCTCGCGCTCCTCCTCCGTATGGAAATTGGTGAGGACGGAGGGGTCCATGTTGAAAGGCGTGGGCTCGCCCAGATAGTCATAACCCGTCCAGACGAACTCACCGGCACACTCGGGCACCTCGTCCTCATACTTCCACTCATAATCCGGCTTGGAGGCCCAGCCGGGGGCGTAGAGGTCGTAGGAACTTACCTGGAAAGGTGCTTCCATGGTCCAGCCCTTCCCCTTTTCCTGTTCTACCGGGAAGCGGTAATACCCGCGCGTAGAGATGCAGGATGCCGTTTCGGAACCGTAGACAGGCTGGCCGGGGTGCGTGTCCCGGAAGCGGGCATAGGAATGCGGCTTGTAATTGAAGCCATAAACATCTATGGTGGAGGCATAACCCGTAAAGGCCGCACCGGGGTTATCGTTGCCGGCGGTGGTGGGACGCGTGGGGTCCTCGCGGTGACAGATGTCCGTGAGCATTTGGGGAATCCACCAGCGGGTGCTGTCTCCCTGCTCCCCGCATTCGTTGCCGATACTCCAGGCAATCACGCTGGGGTGGTTGCGGTCCCGGTGGATCATGGCCACCAGGTCCTTTTCGGCCCATTCGTCAAACAAAGTGGCGTATCCGTTGTCTTTCTTGGGCCAGGTCCAGGTGTCCGTGAGCTCGTCCAGCACCAGGAAGCCCATGCGGTCGCACAAATCCAGGAACTCCGGAGCCGGCGGATTGTGGCTGGTACGGATGGCGTTGCAGCCCATAGCCTTGAGCATGGTAAACCGGCGCTCCCAGGCGTCGTCGTTCCACACGGCACCCAGCACCCCCGCGTCGTGGTGCAGGCACACGCCCTTGAGGAAGGTCTTCTCTCCGTTCAAGTAAAAGCCGTCGGCCCGCCACTGTGCGTCGCGGAAGCCGAAGGGTGTGTCATAAACGTCTGTTCCGTCGACCGTTTCCACCGTTGTGCGGGCCACGTAGAGAGACGGGGTGTCCGGAGACCAGAGCCTGGGATTCTCTACCGACAGGGTCTGGGTGAGCACGCTGCCGTCATTGAGCGGCCCTTCCGTCACAACTTCGGCCGATGTTCCCAGGATGTAGGTGGTTACCTTGCCCAGCACGGGCTTGTCCGTCCTGAAGGTTATCTCCACGGAGACCTTTCCCGAGGCGTCGGCCTTTACGAACGTGCCCCAGTGGGCCACCGACGTAGGCGCCGTGCGGGTGAGCCAGACGTTGCGGTAGATGCCGCCGCCGGGATACCAGCGGGAGCTTTCCTCCTTGTTGTCCAGTTTGATTTCTATGAGGTTATCCCCTTCCCGGAGCCAGGGATTCAGTTCCACAGCCCAGGAGGCGTAGCCGTAAGGCCAGCCGCCGGCCTCGGCACCGTTCACATACACCCTGGCGTTGGAGAAGGCGCCGTCCACCTCCAGGCGCAGCCTGTGAGACAGGTCTTCGGACCCGACGGTGAGGGTTTTAGCATAAGTTGCCTGCCCCCACCAGGCCAGCTTGCCGGTTTCTCCGGGGTTCTCCTGCAGGAAGGGCTGCTCTACGCCCCAGTCGTGCGGAAGGGTCAATACCCGGCTCTCGCCGTCTTTGGTAAAAGTCCAGTCTGCGTTCCAGGATTGCCGGCCCGCCGGCAGAACAGGGGCGGGAACGGGGGTGGGAAGCTCCTTGCGCTTGCCGCGGTCCGTCACGGCGAAGTAGTGGCCCTTGTCTATGAGGAGAGCCCGGGTGCGGTGTTTCTTGCGGTTTAGGGGATTGTTCACATTCACGTCGATGACCCGGCCGTCGTAGAAGGTACTCACGTCAGGGAAGATGGTATGGCCCACGATAATGTGCTCCACCTCATACCGCGCGCGGATAAGGTCCAGCGTGTCAGTCGAGACGGGCCGGCGCTTGGCCTCCTTGCTTACCAGACCCCGGTACCAGAGGGGGCCGTAAGACCCGTGGAGGAAGGCCGCCGTGTCGCCGACAGCCTTCCGGCCCCCCTTTAACTTGAAGAGGGCCCGGCTGACCTTTGCGTTGACTTCCGGGATGGGCAGGTTCCAGTCGTAGAAATCTTTGCCGATGCCCGCGTGTACGTACAGGTCTCGGCCCAGGATGCTCATCGTATTCCAGGTGGCTATCCATCGGCCCAGCTCAGAATCCGGGCCGATCAAATCGGCGTACGCCATCCCCAGCTCCCGCGCCAGAATCTTGTATTTGTCTTCGGCATAGCGCATGTCTGAGGCAAACTCCATGGGCTCGTGATTACCCAGGAGCATAACAACCTCGCCTCCGGCATCGGCCGCTTCCTGCTGCAGCTTGTAGAAAAACCAGTAGATGGCTGTGGCGTCTTTGCCGCGGTCGGTGATGTCTCCAATGACCACCAGGCGGTCGGTGCCGTATGCCCAGTGCAGACCGCCGTCAATGACCCGGTTGCCCTGCAGAAGGTCTATCACGCAGTCCAGACGGCCATGCGGGTCCGACATCACGAAGGTGCGCGCCGGCACCTCCTCCTCTTTCCACGCCGAGCGCGCCACCGGCCTCAGGCTCACCTCGAAGGGGTATTGCCCGCGGTGGTCGGTAACCAGGAAACGGTAGCCTTCCGGCAATTGCGGGAACTGCCGCCGGGAAATGGAACCCTTTACATCGACCGTGATGACTTCCACCCCGGCGGGGCGGTAAAGGATATAAGGCCCGTCGGCCGAAAGGCTGTCCCGGGTACTGCGGGGCGTACCCGCCCAAGCCAGAGAGAAGCTGAATAACAAGGCTCCCAACAGGGAAATGATCTTTTTCATCGGCGTAATGTTCTGTCCTTGCGAAGATAGCTTTTTTTTGTTATCTTCGCCCTATATAAGTTCGTGTATTTTTCGTGTTATGAAGAGATTTCTCCTGATGGGCGCCCTGGTGCTTCTGACTGCGGCCGCCTGGGGTCAGAAACATGCCCCCCAAAAAGCCAATTACGAACAGGCAGCCCGCTTCAGCACCAAGAAGCTGCAGAACCTGGTGTACAGCACCCGCATCCGTCCCAACTGGTTCCAGTATTCAGATAAATTCTGGTACAGTTGGAAAACGGCCGAAGGCACCCGTTATTTCATTGTGGACCCCGCTACCGGCGTCAAGACCGAAGTCTTTGACATGGCCAAACTGGCCCGCCAGATTACGGAGATCACCCACGACCCCTACGACGCCCAGCACCTGCCGCTGCGGCTGGAACTGAAGGAAGACAAAACCTTCCAGTGGGACATGAAGAGCAAGACGGAGAAGCGGGACAGCGCCGGCAACACCACCGGCAAGTTCGTGGAGTACCGTTTCTATTATGACATAGCCACCGGCAAGCTCACCTGGGATACCGAGGAGCACAAGGACGAGTATCCCCGCTGGGCCAACGTGAGCCCGGACGGCAGCATGGGCGTCTACCTGAAGAACCACAACCTGTGGGTGATGGACAAGGAGAACCTGGCCAAGGCCGCCAAAGACGACAAGGACAGCACCCTGGTGGAGCGCGCCCTCACCACGGACGGCACCAAGGACTTCTCCTGGAACGGAGACAATTACACGGGTGACATGGAGGCCGATACCACCGCCCGCCGCTTTGCCGGTGTGAGCTGGGCCCCCGACGGCAAGCATCTGGCCATCATCCGCTGGGACATGAGCATGGTCAAGGAACTGTGGGTCATCAATTCCATAGCCAAGCCCCGTCCGGAACTGGAAGCCTATCATTACCAGATGCCCGGAGAACCCGGCCCCAAGGGAGAGCTGTGCATCCTGGACCTGGACGGCAAGGTGCAGAAAGTGGCCTGGAACGCCTTCAAGGACCAGGACGGCAGCATCCTGTCGGCCGAACCCACCCCTGCCGACCAGTATAAAGACTACCATTGTTCCAAATGGCTGGGCGACGAAAAGGGCTTCTACATGCTCCGCGGCAGCCGCGACCTCAAGCGCTGGGACCTGTGCCGCGTGGACGTCGGAGCAGACAGCACCCGCACCATCGTGGGCGAACGCATGAACACCTACGTGGAAACCCGCGACCCCAAGTTCCTCCCCAACGGAGACTTTGTCTGGTGGAGCGAGCGTAACGGCTGGGCCAACCTATATTTGTACGGGGCCGACGGCACCCTCAAGAAAAACCTCACCGAGGGCTCCTTCCATGTGGAAGACGTGCTGGGCGTTACCGCCAGTTACCTGGTGGTAAGCGCCTGCGGAGTGAATCCCAACGAGAACCCCTACCAGATGCACAACTACCGCGTTCCGCTCGCGGGCGGTCCCATGGTGCAGCTGGACATGGAAGACATGGACGTGCTGGCCACCTCTTCCTTTGACGGCAAGTACATCGTAGCCAACTACTCCCGCGTAGACTACAAGCCCGCCGTGATGCTGGTGAACACCGCCACGGGCAAGCGCACCCACCTGGAAGAGGCCGATTTCTCCCGCCTCCTGGAGGCCGGCTACAAATTCCCGGAGCGCTTCAAGGTCAAGGCGGCCGACGGCATCACCGACTTGTGGGGAGAGTTGCACAAGCCCTTCGACTTCGATTCCACCAAGGTATATCCCATTGCCGATTACGTTTATCCCGGCCCGCAGGTGGAAGCCAACGACATCTCCTGGCGCTTCAACCTGCGCACCGACCGCCTGGCCCAGCTGGGCATGATTGTGGTTACCGTAGGCAACCGCGGCGGCCATCCCAACCGCTCCAAGTGGTATCATAACTACGGCTACGGCAACCTGCGGGACTACGGCCTGGAAGATCAGAAGTACGCCATCCAGCAACTGGGTGCACGTTACAAATGGATAGACCTGGACCGCGTGGGCATCCACGGCCACTCCGGCGGCGGATTCATGTCCACGGCCGCCATCCTTCAGTACAACGACTTCTTCAAAGCCGCCGTCTCCTGCGCCGGCAACCACGACAACAGCATCTACAACCGCTGGTGGAGCGAACAGCACCACGGCATCCAGGAGAAGGTTTCCAAGGGAGACACCTCGTTTGTCTACAGCATCAAGACCAACCAGGAGATTGCCTCCCGCCTCAAGGGTCACCTGATGCTGGTGCACGGAGACCAGGACAACAACGTGAACCCCGCCAACACCATCCGCGTGGTGAACGACCTCATCAAGGCCAACAAGCGCTTCGAACTGGTGATCCTCCCCGGCCAGCGCCACGGCTTCGGAGACATGAACGAGTATTTCTTCTGGAAGATGGCCGACTGGTACTCCCGCTGGCTCATAGGCGACACCCGCGAGCGCCCCATCGACATCCCGGAACTGAATAATGATTAGTTTTTGTCATTCTGAGCGAAGCGAAGAATCTGTTGAATTGATATGAAAAGAGCATTTATTCTTCTATCGGCCCTCCTGCTTCTGGCAAGCTGCGACATGGTCCGGACGGAAACCTATCAGGACGACCTGGTTATGCCCCTGGAAGACGGCCAGCAGGACTCCCTCTTCTTCTCCGTGAGCATCGAGTACGTGGTCACCGGCATGAAGGTAGAGGTGAGGCAGAACATCAACAACGCCATCGTGGCGCAGGCCTTCGACCTGGAGGGCGGCTCCGGAACCCTGGAAGAGACGGCCATCCGCTACCGCGAGAACCTCATAGACGAGTACATGAACGAGAACGCCGTCCTGGAGAACGGTGTCCGCTCCTGGGAAGACCGCCTGAGCGGATCCTTCCAGGAAAAATACAAAAACTACAGGAACTATCTCGTAAGCTACTATTCCTTCCGCGGGGGCGCCCACGGCATCCAGACCCTGAGCAACATAGTCTTCGACGCCAAAACGGGAGAACAGGTCCAGGAGGCCGATCTCTTCGCCCCGGGCTACGAAGCCCCGGTGGCCCAGCTCCTTCGCCTGGCCGTACAGTCTTCCATGGAAGAGGAAGACCCCGAGCTTATGCAGCTGGTGCATCTGGAAGAAGTGGTACCCAACGGCAATTTCTCCGTGGGCGAAAACGGTATGGAATGGTTTTACCAGCCTTATGAGGTGGGCCCTTATGCCCTGGGCATAGTAAGCGCCTCCCTCTCCTGGGAAGATTTGAAACCTTTCTTAAAATAATCGGTATGGACTGGGTTGTGACTGAGGTAGACGGGAAGGTCGCATCCATCGCGGCCGACTACCGTCATCTGCCCCACATTGCTGCCGAAGTGGCGGCGCTTCCTCCGGAGGAGGTGGGTTCCATCGGCACGCGCAAGATTTGCACGGAAGAGCTGGCCGAGTTTGCCAAGTTCCTCACCTGGGACGATCTCCGGCTCTTCGGCTCCCCCTTCCAGATAAGCGTCTGGAAGAAGCTCTACGAGCTGGAGCCGCGGCTGTACAGCTATTCCGACCTGGCCGAACTGGTGGACAACCCCGCCGGCGTGCGGGCCGTAGCCCACGCCGTGGCGCTGAACCCCGTTGCCTATGTGATTCCCTGCCACCTCATCGTCCCCAAAGAGACCATGGACCGCGCGCAGGAAATCCGGGAATCGGCCCTGGGAACCCTCTTCAAGGGCAAAGACCTGTACCTGCTGGACAGCATTGACGTGGGCGCCTACGCCTACGGCCCCGACCTCAAACGCCAGTTCATCAAAATGCAGTTGGCACAATAGAAATAATGGAGAACGAAAAGAATGGTGAAAAACTGGCAGGATGGGTGCTGAAACTGGGTATCCTGGCCATCATCCTGGCTGCGTGCTGGTACTTCCGCAGCGTCCTCGTGTATATCCTGGTCGCCTTCGTGGTGTCCCTCATCGGTCACCCCATCATGAAACTGCTCAGGAAAGTGAAGATCAAGGGGAAATCGCTGCCGGACGGCCTGCTCGCCGTCATTACCATCCTCATCATCCTGTTGACACTCTCCCTGGTAATCACGCAGGTGGTCCCCGTAGTGCTGCACATAGTCCGGGACGCCTCCGTCATGAACGCCAAGGATGTTCCGTACAACTCGCTGCTGGACCAGTTGAACGACTGGCTTATAGGCGTCATCCCCGGCTTGGGCCCCAATTTTGACCTGGTAAGCACCATCCTGGAAAAGATCCGTTCCGTGATGAGCCTGTCCAGTGTGAGCACCCTGGTGGGCAATGTGGCGTCGGCCGCCGTGACCATCGGCGTCGGCCTGTTCTCCATCACCTTCATTTCCTTTTTCTTCATCAAGGACGAGAAGCTCTTCTGCAAAATCATCAGCGCGCTGGTCCCTGACCGCGTTGAAAGTTCCGTGGAAAAGACGGTCGAAGACATCGTCCACCTTCTGTCCCGCTACTTCATCGGCCTGCTGATCGAGGTTGCCGGGGTTATTCTGGTGGACTTTCTGGGCCTCTGGCTCATTGCCCGGATTGGCGCTTCGTATGCATTGGGCATTGCATTCATTGCCGGCATCCTGAACGTGATTCCTTATGTGGGTCCGCTCATCGGCGAAGTCACGGGCGTCCTGCTGTGCGTGGTGCTGAAATACGGTGCCGGCGTGGGCCTGAACGTTCCCATCCTGGTCTTTGCCATCATTGTACTGGCCATCATGCTTGCCGCCCAGCTCATTGACAACTTCGTGTACCAGCCGCTCATATACTCTACCAGCATCAAATCTTCTCCGCTGGAAATTTTCATCGTCCTGCTCATGGCCGGCCATATGGGCGGAACCCTGGGCCTGCTGGTGGGCATCCCCGTGTACACGGTGATCCGCGTCATAGCCGCACGCTTCTTCTCTCACAAGAAAGTCGTCCAGCGCCTGATGCCGGATATCGAACAGGAAAATACGGAAGCCTTGTTATAGCCGCTATAGCTCCTTGAGATAGTTAAGGACAGCCTTGGCGGCTTTGGCTCCGCCGTCGCGGCCTTTGTCCTCGTCTTGGGAATAGTAGGAACGGAGGAAAGGCGCGGTGCCGCTCCAGATGGTGTGGATATAGCCCTGAAGATGATTCACCGTCTCGGCCGAAGCCTGTTTCCGGAACTGGATCATGTCCTTGACCTGCTGCAGGGACACTTCGGGGTTGCGGTATCCGCATGTGGCCACCGGAAGGCCTTTCATGGCAAAGTATACGGCGCTTAAATCGGCCCTTTCGTAATGCCAGTCGCATATGAGAACGTCCTTTGGGATGAGGTCGATGGCGCGCCAGGTGCCGTTGTAGCTGGCTTCCCATTCTCCCAGGCCGGTGGTGCGGCCGTCCAGCAGGCGGTCGCCCCAGATCATGAGCTGCCTTCCGTCCTGGGCCAGGTGGTTCCGGATCAGCGTTACTTCTCCGGCATAGAGTTCGGCTTTGTCTCGGCCGTTGCAGCGGGGGCATTCTTTCTCGCCGATATAGAACACTTCGTCCATTCCTGCGTGGAAGGCATCGGCCTCAAAGGCCTTGCAAACCTCGTCTACAACGTCAAATACCACCGTGTGCACATCGGGATGAAGCGGGCAGTAACTCTTGCAGTACAGCCCGTCCGGATTGGGCCAGCCGGTGTAGTTCTCCGTCTTGATGGATGGCGTCTCGTCAAATTGGGGATACACCCTCAACAGGGCGTTGGTTTCCTGCGCCCAGGACTGGTGCCCCAGCAGGTTCACCTGCGGAACCAGCCGGATTCCGTTTCTCCGGCAGGCGGCCACGAGCTTCCCCACGTCGGCCTTGGAAAGGGGATCAGGGTCGCGGAGTTCGGGGTGGGATTCGTAGGCATAGCCCCAGTCTACCCGGAGAATGAGAAGATTGATTTTGGCGGGAGCGAGTTCCTCGTCAATGAAGCGGACAAAGGCATCCACCCCTTGCGGTGCGGGGGCTGCAATGGCAAACCCCCTTACCGGAAGCAGTTCATCAATGTTTTGCGCAGTAGCGCTGGACAATGCGGCCACCAGGGCCAGCAGGCAGAGCACAATCTTTTTCATAAGAATCTGACTTAACCTTCACAAGATAACACTTTTCCGCAGAAACTGCTAACTTTGTATAGTAGAAATGGTAAATACAACAAGATGAATATCAAAACCGCACCCCTTTGGCAGTGGATCCTGATGGTGATGGCTGCCATCTTCTTGGGCCTGACGGGCTACGGCCTGGTAGTGGCCGCTACGGAAGCCACCCATTCGTCGGTGGTGGCCCTGCTGGCACCCCTTGTGCTTATTGCACTCTACGTTCTGGTAGTCCGCTGGTTCGAGAAAGAGTGGGCCCCCGACATCCTTACCAAAAACGCGGTCTGGCACCTGTTGCTGGGCCTGGCCGTAGGCGTGGTTTATTTTATCCTGGTGGTGGGCATTATGTGGCTTTGCGGCTGCTGCTCCATCCAACAGCTCTCCTGGGATTGGAATGCGCAAATCAAGGCCTTCCTGATGTTCCTGGGCGTGGCCGTGGGAGAAGAGGTCCTCTTCCGGGGAGTCGTCTTCAAGTGGATTGACAAGCGCTGGGGCCTGTGGGTGGCCCTGATTGTGTCGGGGCTCATCTTCGGCTTTGTCCATCTGACCAACGACAACGCTACCATCTGGTCCAGCCTGGCCATTTCCATTGAGGCGGGGCTCCTTCTGGGTGCCGCCTACAAGTGGAGCGGCTCGCTGTGGCTTCCCATCGGCATCCATTGGACATGGAATTACACGCAGGGGAACATCTTCGGCTTTGCCGTGTCGGGAACCGATGCGGGTACTTCGTGGCTGCGAGTGGTGCCGGACGGTCCGGATATTCTCACGGGCGGCGCTTTCGGTGCCGAAGCTTCCATCATCTCCGTGCTGCTGGGGCTGGCCCTGACGGCCCTGTTTGTTTGGGCTTATCTCAAGAGGAAATAGACCATGACCTTAGAGGTTTGCTGCGGGAATCTGGAAAGCGTGAAGGCGGCCGTGGAAGGTGGCGCGCCGCGCGTGGAACTGTGCTCCCGGCTGGACCTGGACGGTCTTACCCCCGTGTGGGACGACCTCCGCGTGGCCCGCAGGCTTTTCCCCTCTCTTAAGATTCACGTCCTCATCCGGCCGCGGGGAGGAGACTTCTGTTACTCGGCCGATGAGGTATCCCTGATGTCGGCCCATATAGAAACCGCTCTTACGCTGGGGGCCGACGGCCTGGTTCTGGGCGCCCTGGACGAAAAAGGAGACGTGGACAAGGACGTGATGGAGGAACTGCTGGCCGTGGTGGACGACTGGACCCTGGCGCATGCCCTGGCAGGAGACGGCTGCCACGCCGCCAACGACAGCCATTTCATACGGCCTTTGCCCGAAGGGCCGGCGTTAACCTTCCACCGGGCTTTTGACGTCTGCCGAAGGCCTTTTGACGCCCTGGAAACCATCGAAGGAATGGGTTTCCACCGCATCCTTACCTCGGGGCAGGCTCCGTCGGCCCAGGAAGGGACGGACATGCTGCGGGATCTGCAGGAGCGGGCTCACCTTATTATTTTGCCCGGCGGAGGCATCAACGCTTCCAACGCCCGCCGCATCCTTGAGCTCTCCGGCTGCACCGAGCTGCACGCATCGGCCTCCACCCTCCTGCCGGACGGAAGGAAGGTGACGGATGCAAAAAAAGTGGCCGAAATTCTTTCGGCCACAGAATTTTTCTAACGTTACCCCCTCCCGAAACCCCTCCCCTCGGGGGAGGGACTTGTTCAGCCACCTCTTAATCTTATTTCGTTCCGAAAATACGGTCTCCCGCGTCTCCCAGGCCGGGGACGATGTAGGCGTTCTCGTTCAGGTGGTCGTCTACGGCAGCCAGGTAGATGTCTACGTCCGGATGCTCTTTCTGGACACGCCGGATACCCTCCGGTACGCCCACCAGGCACATGAGTCGGATGTTGGTGCAGCCGCGCTCCTTGAGCATGGACAGAGCGTCACAGGCGCTGCCGCCGGTGGCCAGCATGGGATCCGTCACAATGACCAGACGGTCCTGGATATCTTCCGGCAACTTGCAGTAGTACACCACGGGAGTGTGGGTTTCTTCGTTGCGATACAGGCCGATATGGCCCACCTTACCCACGGGCACCAGTTCGTGAAGACCTTCCACCATACCCAGACCGGCACGCAGAATGGGAACGATGGCCAGCTTTCGGCCATTGACCATCTTGGCTTTCATCTTGCAGATGGGGGTTTCAATATCCACGTCCATCAGCGGGATGTCCCGGGTTACCTCATAGCCCATCAGAAGGGAAATTTCCTTTAACAGTTCACGGAAATCTTTGGATCCGGTTTCCTTATCACGCATGATGGTCAGCTTGTGCTGAATCATGGGGTGGTTAATCACGTGCAGTTGGCTCATATCAGTATTAGGTTTTTGATTACACAAAGATAGCGAATTTTTTCTTGTCTATTCCCGAGATTCGTGTTAATTTTGTGTCCCGTTATCAAACTGCTTAACAGATGAACACCAAGTACGTATTCGTAACGGGCGGGGTGGCTTCCTCCCTGGGAAAAGGCATTGTGGCCGCCTCTCTGGCCAAACTTCTTCAGGCACGCGGCCTGCGTGTCACCATCCAGAAATTCGATCCCTATATCAATATAGACCCCGGTACGCTGAACCCGTACGAGCACGGTGAGTGCTATGTGACGGAAGACGGCGCGGAGACAGACTTGGATTTAGGTCATTATGAGCGTTTCCTGGGCGTGTACACGTCCAAGGCCAACAACGTAACCACGGGCAAGATATACCATACCGTCATCACCAAGGAGCGTGAAGGCGCCTACCTGGGAAAGACCGTGCAGATTATCCCCCATATCACGGACGAAATCAAGCGCCGCATGCTCAAGCTGGGCCAGACCGGCGACTACGACGTCATCCTCACCGAGATCGGCGGCACCGTGGGCGATATGGAATCTCAGCCCTTCATTGAAGCCGTGCGCCAGCTGCAGTGGGAGCTTCCGGACGAGGACTGCATGACTATCCACCTTACGCTCATCCCGTACCTCAGTGCCGCCAAGGAACTCAAGACCAAACCCACGCAGCATTCCGTGCAGAACCTGCAGCAGAGCGGCGTGAAGCCGGATGTCATTGTCTGCCGGACCGAGCATCCCCTCTCCCCGGAACTTCGCCGCAAGATCGCCCTGTTCTGCAATGTAAAGCCCGGTCACGTAATACAGAGCATCGACGCCTGGAGCATCTACCAGGTGCCGCTGAATCTGCACGAGGAGCATCTGGACGAACTGGCTGTGCGTAAGCTTCAGATAGAGAACTTCGACCAGCCGGATCTGGACCGTTGGAAGGAATTCCTGTGCCGCCTCAAGAACCCCAAACAGGAGGTGAACATTACGCTGGTGGGCAAATACGTAGAACTGCAGGACGCCTACAAGTCCATCCAGGAAGCCTTTGTGCACGCCGGCGCCGCCAACCACTGCAAGGTGAACGTACGCACCGTCCAGAGCGAGCACGTGACTCCCGAGAATGTGGCCGATATGCTCAAGGGCGCCCAGGGCATCCTGGTGGCCCCCGGCTTTGGTGAGCGCGGTCTGGAAGGCAAGGTCTGCGCCGTGCAGTACGCCCGCGAGCACAACATCCCCTTCCTAGGAATCTGCCTGGGCATGCAGATGTGCGTTGTGGAATTCGCCCGCCACGTCCTGGGTTGGGCCGACGCCATTTCGGCCGAGGTGAATCCCAATAGCGCCCACCCCGTCATCTGTATGATGGAAGAGCAGAAGAAGACCACCATGAAGGGCGGCACCATGCGTCTGGGCGCCTACGCCTGCCACCTGGAGCCCGGTTCCCTGGCCGCCAAACTTTACGGCAAAACAGACATCCGCGAGCGTCACCGCCACCGCTACGAATTCAACTCGGAATACCTGAAAGAGTTTGAGGCCGCCGGTCTCAAGGCCACGGGCTACAACCCCGACACCGGTCTGGTGGAAGTGGTGGAGCTTCCCACCCATCCCTTCTTCATAGGCACGCAGTTCCACCCCGAGTACAAGAGCACCCCGGAGAACCCGCATCCGCTCTTCAATGGCCTGGTTCAGGCTGCGCTGAAAGTTAAGGAATAAGCGTGAGCGGAAAACGAGACTCGAACTCGCAACCCCGATTTAGCAGGGTTATGCCTCATTTGAAAGCAAAAAAGAGACTTCCTCTTTGAGTTTCGGCAAATCGTTTACCACGATTTTCCACATGACATCATCCGTCACGGCAGCATAATCATGAATTACGCGGTTTCGTGTAGCGATTATGGCCTTGGCGTTTGTAATGGCAATGTCGGGGTTCTCTTTTAAAAGCTTATTAATGGCTTCTCCGATGATGCCGATGTTTCTTTCTATGGCACGTCTGAGCATCAAATTTTTTTGATACTCATCAAAGCGTTTCGGAACTTGCTCAAAAAAAGAATATACTTCTCCAATGGCCGTTTCGATATCGAATAAGTGAGCTTTAAGATGCCTGTCCATAAATCAGCTGTTTGGTTTCGTCAAGTTCTTCCTTGAAATAGGGATTCTTTACGGCGTTATATTCCACCAAATCCACATTGCGCTTCAACAGGTCCTCCAAAGCGAATTTGAAATCGAAATAATTCTCACCATACACAAGAAGCGGAAGAGCATCACGGTCAAAAACAACCGTGAAATCCACATCGCTGTCCTTATTGAATTTGTTTGTAAGAATGGATCCGAACACATATAGCTGCAGTACCTTGTGTTTTTCACACAAAGCCACAATTTGCGCCATATTACGACGAATCAACTTCATAACACCGCAAATATAGTGAAAGTTCCAGATAAACGAAAACGCCCCACTTTGCAGTGAGGCGTCTCGAAGAGCGGAAAACGAGACTCGAGCCCGCTGACGCGGGCAGGGGCCTTCGGCCCTCGCGAAAACCACGTTGCCCCCCGCCGCCTCCCGGCGGCCGCCCCCTCGGGGGGCCGGGCTCACATCGTTCGAGTCTCTTCCTTCAACGCAGAAAGGCAGTCACTAGGACTGCCTTTCTAACGTTGAGCGGAAAACGAGACTCGAACTCGCGACCCCGACCTTGGCAAGGTCGTGCTCTACCAACTGAGCTATTTCCGCAAATCTCTAAAGAGCTCCCGTTGAACGGGACTGCAAAGATACGGCAAAAATCCGAACTTGCAAACTTTTTAGAAACTTTTTTCAAAAATTACTTGGCTCCGTAGGTAATGGACTGGTGACGGAGTTTGAGGATGCGGCGGACACTCTCGTCAATGCGGCTTTCCGGGATTTCTCCGCGGCGCACGGCAGCAACCACAGCGTCAAACACCTTGGGGTACTCACGGACGCAGAGGAGCACGTCTACACCGGCCTTGATGGCCATGATAGCGGCATCCTCAACCGGATACTGGCGCAGGATGGCGCCCATTTCCATGGCGTCGGTAATAATGAGTCCCTGGAATCCCAGCTCTCCACGGAGTTTGTCCTGAAGAATCATGGAAGAAAGCGTGGAGGGCACGTTGGAGCCCGTCACGTTGGGCAGGGAAATGTGGGCCGTCATAATCATTTGGGCGCCGGCACTGATACCTGCCTTGAAGGGGATCATCTCGCAGTTGGCAATCTCTTCCCACGTCTTGCGGCTCATGGCATAGCCGAAGTGGGAATCGGCCTGGGTGTCTCCGTGACCGGGGAAATGCTTGAGGCAGCCGATAACACCGCTCTTCTGCAAGCCCTTGAGGTAGCTCTTCACCATTTCGGCGGCTACACTGGGCTCGTTGGAGAAGGCGCGGGCGCCGATAACGACGTTGCGGGGGTTGGTGTTGACATCGGCCACGGGGGCGAAGTCAATGTCGAACCCATACTGCTTCACGTATTCGCCGATGGCGGTAGCAGCATCCAGGACGTCCTTGGTGCGTCCCGAGGCGGCGATACTGCCCATGGGCGAGAATTTGGGAACGCGGAAATTGGGATTGTTGGCCAGACGGGCAACGGAACCGCCTTCCTCGTCCACGCACAGCAGGGGCTTGCTGGGAAGGGAGCGGAGGTCGCCTATGAACTGCGACAACTGGGCCGGGTCCTTGATGTTGTGACCGAACAGAATGATGCCTCCCGGAGGATATACGCGGGCTGTCTCGCGCATTCTGTCGTTTACTCCTTGCAGATTATAGGACTTCAATACGGCAGGAGAGTCGTAATAAATGTCTGTATCCAGGGCTTCGGGGCGGATAAAAAACATGGAACCCACCTTTTCCTGGAGGGTCATCTGCTTGAGTTCCTGCTCGATGGCAGAGTTGCTGGAAGAGCAACCCACCGCTACCATAGCCAAAAATACAAGAAGACTGTGTGCAACTTTCCTCATAACAATCATATTAATGTTTAAGGGCGGCCTTGTCTGCAAAGCCGCCCTATGTCAAAGCCTTAAAGTTCCCAAGCAAGGGCCGAGGCGCCCAGAATGGCGGCGTCGGATTCCTTCAGCTGGGAGAAGACGAGCTTCACCTTGCCCTTCCACAGGGACAGGACGTTTTCGTCCATGGCCTTCTGGATGGGGGCGGCGAGGAACTCCTTGGCGCGGGCCAGACCGCCGAACAGCACGATGGCTTCGGGGGCGGAGAACTCGATGAAATCGGCAAACTTCTCTCCCAGGATACGACCGGTGAAGTCGAAGATCTTGAGAGCCAGCTTGTCACCTTCCTTGGCGGCCTCGTAAACGTCCTTGGAGGTAATCTTGTCCAGGGAACGGAGGACGGAAGGTTCTTCGCTCATTTCCAGCCATTCGCGGGCGGTACGGGCAACACCGATGGCGCTGGCGTACGTTTCCAGGCAACCGGTCTTTCCGCAGTTGCACTGACGGCCGTTGTGACGCACGGCGCAGGTGTGACCCAGCTCGCCGGCGAAACCGTCGTGACCGTAGACCACGTTACCGTCAATGACGATACCGGAACCTACGCCGGTGCCCAGCGTGATCATGATGAAGTTCTTCATACCGCGGGCGGCGCCGTAAGTCATTTCACCCATGGCGGCGGCGTTGGCGTCGTTGGTCAGGGAAACGGGAATGCCGTTCATTTGCTCGCTGAGGAGTTTGGCAAAAGGAATGATCTTGGTGCCACCCCATACGAGGTTCACGGCGCTCTCGATGGTGCCGGTGTAGTAGTTGCCGTTAGGGGCACCTACGCCAATGCCGCGGATGCGGCCTTCGGCCTTGGCCTCTGCAATGATGCGGTTGAGGGCCTCTGCCAGTTCGGCAATATAGGGAGCCACTTCGGTATGGTTGTCCGAGCGGATTACGGTTTGGGAAAGAACGGTACCACGGGCATCCACGATGCCGCATTTGGTGGTCTGACCACCAATGTCAATGCCGATTACTAAGTCTTGTGCCATGATATTGAATTATGCTTTTTTCACTTTGGAGCCGATGGCGGCGAAATAGAGGATGAAGCCTACGCAGACGGCCAGCAGCCAGTAGCTGGGCATGTAGCCGACGGCATCGGCGATGGCGTTCTGGATGAGCGGAACGATACCGCCACCCACGACCATGGCCATGAAGATACCGGAAGCCTGGTTGGTGGAAGCGCCGAGGCCCTCGCAGGCGAGGTCGAAGATGGTGCCCCACATGACGGAGGTGCACAGGCCGCAGAGAACCAGCAGAAGGGCTGCGATGGGAACCTGAACCATGCCGAAGCCGTCCTGAACGCCCTTGAACACAGGCATGGAGACGGTGGAGGAGTTGCCCAGGATGATGGCCAGGACGATGAGGACCAGGGCCACGGCGCTCACGGTGGTGAGCTGGGCGCGGGCGCTTACCTTACCGGAGATGACGGAAGAGGTAAGACGGCCGATGAGCATGAGGAACCAGTAGGTACCGGCCACGAAACCAGCGATAGCAACGGCGGTGGAAGGATCCATGCCGGCGCCATTGGGATCGGAAAGATAGAAATTGAGGGTTCCGGGAATACCTACCTCAACACCCACATACACGAAGATGGCGATGACACCCAGTACGAAGTGCCTGAACTTCATGGGGCTCACGGCGTTGGAAGAATCCTTCACAGCCTCGGGATCCTGGATGTTCACGAACAGGAGCACAATGAAAGCGAAGGCGAACACGCCCATGGCCAGGAACAGCACAGGGTTCACGTCGGTGATGAGGGAGTCCTTGGTAAGGGTGCCGATCAGGGAGCCCACCAGCATGGGAGTGAGGGTACCCATGAGGGAGTTGAAGGAACCGCCAATCTGGATGTACTGGTTGGAACGGGCGCCACCCAGGAGCTTGAGCATGGGGTTCACCACGGTGTTGAGCATGCACATGGAGAAGCCGGCCACGAAGGCGCCGAACAGGTACACGAAGAAGTTGGAAGGCAGACCGGCCATGGTGGAACCTACGCCCACGATACCGGAAAGGAACTGGATGAACACACCCAGGAAACCAACGGCGATGGCGATGAGGGCGGTCTTCTTGTAGCCGTATTTGGTGAGCATCTTGCCGGCCGGAATACCCATGATGGCATAGGCCAGGAAGTTCATCATGTTACCCATCATGCCCCAGAAGTTGGAGCCCTCGATACCGGGCTGCATCTTCCAGATATTGCCGATAGGAGCGGCCAGATTGGTCACGAACGAGATCATACCGAAGAGGAAGATCATCGCAATGATAGCAATAATGCTGCTATTCCCTTTTTTAGTCATTGTGTTTGTGTTTTATTTGTTAGTATACGTTTCGTGGTTACTAGTCCTCAAATATAACAATTTTTTTTCAATTGCCGTCCCGTTGTTAACAAAAAACGCCCGGCCTTGCAAAAAGGTCGGGCATTTTTTAAATAGGTTCAGGTTTACTCTGCTGCGGGTGCTTCGGGAGCTTCGGCGGCGGGAGCGGCCTCGGCTGCAGGGGCCTCGGCGGGAGCTTCGGCCTTCTTGGCACGGCTGCGGCGGGTAGTCTTCTTGGCTTCCTTCTTGCCGGCGGCAAGGGCGGCCTCGTTGAAGTCTACCAGTTCCACCAGTACCATTTCGGCGGCGTCACCCTGACGGAAGCCAGTGTGGAGGATACGGAGGTATCCACCGGGACGATCGGCCACCTTGGGAGCAATGGTACGGAAGAGTTCTGCAGTTGCCTCTTTGTCTTTCAGATAGCTGAAGACCACGCGGCGAGAGTGGGTAGTATCTTCTTTGGACTTGGTGATAAGGGGCTCTACGTAAGGCTTCAGGGCCTTAGCCTTGGCCTCGGTAGTGGTGATCCTCTTCTTCAGGATGAGGGAGGATGCCATATTGGCGAGCATAGCCTTGCGGTGACCGCTCTTACGACCAAGATGATTGACTGCTCTATTGTGTCTCATTGTTAAACGATCTTTTTCTTAGGTTCAATATTATACTTGGTGACATCCATTCCGAAGGAAAGCTTCATCTTCTCTACCAGCAGGTCGATTTCGCTCAGGGACTTACGGCCGAAGTTGCGGAACTTCATGAGCTCACTGCGGCTGTAGGACACGAGGTCGGCGAAGGTGTCGATGTCGGCGGCTTTCAGGCAGTTGAAGGCACGTACGGACAGGCCCATGTCGGAAAGCTTGGTCAGGAGAAGGTGACGCATCC
>JAFZWC010000040.1 GCA_017617475.1 Bacteroidales bacterium | reverse complement strand
CCCATTGACAATATCGTCCAGGACTGGCAGTATTGGAAGGACGACCAGTGGGGAAGCCACGAGTTTGATGAGACCCGCTTCCCTGATCCCGAGAAGATGCTGGACGACGTCCACGCAATGAACGCCCGCTTTATGATTTCCGTGTGGCCAAAGTTCTACACCAACACGGAGCATTACAAGGAGCTGAAGGCTGCCGGATACGCCTACACCCACGCCGAGGAAGACGGCCTGGAGGACTGGCTGGGTCACAAGCAGACATTCTACGATGCCTACGCGGAAGGCGGCCGCAAGATGTTCTGGCGCCAGATGGACGAGACTCTTTACAGCCGCTTTGGCCAGAAAATAGACGCATGGTGGATGGACGCATCGGAGCCCAACCTCCGCGACTGCCTGCCCATGGATTATATGAAATGGCTGCTTACGCCCAATGCCCTGGGTTCATCTACCGAATACCTTAACGCATACGCCCTGGTAAACGCCCAGGCCATTTACGAAGGCCAGCGCCAGGTGAACCCGGACGCCCGCGTGTTCCTCCTCACCCGCAACGGCTTTGCCGGCCTGCAGCGCTATTCCACCGCCTCCTGGAGCGGGGACATCGGCACAAGCTGGACCGATATGCGCGTGCAGATGGCCGCCGGCCTCAACTACTCCATGAGCGGCATCCCGTTCTGGGGTATGGACATTGGTGGCTTCTCCGTTATGAGCAAGTTCTACAGCCCTGCAAATCAGGACGAGTGGCAGGAGCTGCAGACCCGCTGGCACCAGTTTGGCACTTTTGTGCCGCTGTTCCGCACCCACGGGCAGTGGCCCAGGCGTGAGCTTTGGAACATCGCCCCGGAAGGGTCGCCCGCCTATGAGAGCATCCTCTGGTATATGCGCCTGCGCTACCGCCTGATGCCTTACCTCTATTCCCTTGCCGGCGCCGTCTGTTTTGACGATGCCACCATTATGAGGGGCCTGCCGATGGATTATCCGGACGATTCGGAGGTGCGGGACCTCAGCGACCAGTGGCTCTTTGGCCCCGCCTTCATGCCCTGCCCGGTGTACGAGTACAAGGCCCGCAGCCGCAGCGTCTATTTCCCGAAGGGCATTTGGTACGATTTCTACACTGGCGAGGAGATTCCCGATCAGGTCGGGAATGACGGAAAAGGACGTCGCTTGACGGTGGACGCTCCCTATGACCGGATGCCGCTGTATGTCCGCGGCGGAAGCATCGTCCCGATGGGCCCGGATATGGAATGGAGCGCGGAAAAGCCCGCGGACGATATCCTCCTGGCAGTGTACGCCGGCGCCGATGCCAGCTTCACCCTCTACGAGGACGACGGCCTCACCTACGCCTACGAAAAGGGCGCCTATTCCACAATTCCTATTACTTGGGACGATGCCGCCCGCGCTCTGACTATCGGAGCCCGCGCCGGCTCTTTCCCTGGCATGCTGGAATCCCGCCACTTTAAGGTGGTGCTTTACGACCCGTCTTCCACAGCAGAAATGGACGTGGAATATGACGGCCAGACCTGTGAATTAAGATTTTAAACCCTGATACTATGAAGTTTACAAAGATACTCCTGGCATCCCTGGCCGTTGTTGCATGCGGCCGTGGCGTTAACCCCGTTATTCCTTCCGACAAAGCCGTTGAGGCAAAGGTAGAAAAAGTGCTCAAAGGTATGACGCTGGAGGAGAAGGCCGGACAGATTGTCCAGCTGAACATTTCCGTGCTGGAGGATGCAACGCGCGAAGCCATCGACCCGGAGAAACTGGACCTGGTAATTGGCAAATACAAAGTTGGCTCAATCCTGAACGTTATGCACGACGGTGCCCATTCCCGCGAGTTCACCGCTGCCATGGTGCGCCAGATTCAGGAAAAGTCGATGGAGGAAATCGGCATTCCGTGCCTGTACGGGCTTGATATGATTCACGGGGCTACCTACCTGACGGATGGTACTTTTTATCCGCAGGAGATTAACCTGGGTGCCACTTTTAACCGTGAGTATGCCCGTGCAATGGGCCGGGCCATGGCTTATGAGACGCGCGCTGCGCAGGTGCCGTGGGTGTTTTCCCCGGTGATGGACCTTGGGCGCGATCCCCGCTGGCCCCGTCACTGGGAAAGCTGGGGCGAGGATCCCTATCTTCAGGCGGAGATGTCCCGGGAGGAGACTTTAGCCATTCAGGGACCTGACCCTAACCACGTGGATATGGAGCATTGTGCCGTGTCTTTGAAGCATTTTATGGGCTATGGCGTTCCGCATACCGGAAAGGACCGTACGCCGGCATATATTGCTTTGAACGATCTGCGTGAGAAATACTTCGCTCCTTTCCTGGAGTGCTTCCGCGCCGGGGCCCTCACCGCAATGGTGAACTCCGCCTCAATTAACGGCGTGCCCACCCATGCCAATAAGGAGCTCCTCACCGGCTGGGTCAAGGAAGAGCTCGGCTGGGACGGTATGTTTGTCACCGACTGGGCCGACATCGACTACCTCTTTGTCCGCGACCACGTTGCTGCCGACAAGAAGGAAGCCGTTGCCCTTGGCATCAACGCCGGAATCGATATGATTATGGACCCGTATGACGTCACTTGCTGCGACGTTATTGTATCCTGCGTGAAGGAAGGTTTGATTCCGATGTCCCGCATAGACGACGCCGTGCGCAGGATTCTGCGTGTGAAAGTGCGTCTGGGACTGTTTGAGAACCCGGTTTGGGACTATGAGTACCCCCTCTATGCTTCTGACGAGTTTGCAGCTGAATCCTATGCGGCTGCGGTTGAGTCCGAGGTGCTTCTGAAGAACTCCGGCATCCTGCCTTTGAAGGGCACGGAGAAGATTCTGGTCTGCGGCCCCAATGCCAACAGCCTGCGTACTTTGAACGGCGGCTGGAGCTACACCTGGCAGGGCGCTGCCGATGACTTTGTCCCTCAGTACAATACCATTTACGAGGCCCTGTTTGACCGTTTCCCCGGCAAGGTTACCTGGGTGCCTGGCGTGGTGTACGACAATCGTTACGGCATGTGGCAGACGGACATTCCCATAAATGTGGCTCAGGCCGTCAGCGCTGCCCGCAAGTCCGATGTCATTGTCTGCTGCGTTGGAGAAAACTCCTACTGCGAGACCCCCGGCAATATGGACGATCTTAACTTATCGGCCAACCAGAAGGACCTGGTGAAGCAGCTGGCCGCTACCGGTAAACCCATCGTGCTTGTGCTTAACGAGGGCCGTCCCCGCCTGATTGGAGACATCGAGCCCCTGGCCGCCGCCGTTGTGGACGTGATGCTGCCTTCCAATTATGGAGGCGATGCCCTTGCAGCCCTCCTTGCCGGCGACGAAAACTTCTCCGGAAAGCTTCCGTTCACCTATTCCAAGCACACGGCCGCCCTCCACACCTACGACTACAAAGTCTCCGAGCACCGCGAAACCATGGAAGGCCTCTACAACTACGACGCCGTCATGGACGTCCAGTGGCCCTTCGGCCATGGCCTCTCCTACACCACGTTTGAGTATTCCAACTTAATTTGT
>JAFZWC010000039.1 GCA_017617475.1 Bacteroidales bacterium | reverse complement strand
CGTTCACCCTGGATTCCAAGGAACCCGACTGGACCAAGTTCCAGGACTTCCTCAAAGGCGAGGTCCGCTTCGCTTCCCTGTACAAGATGTTCCCGGACCAGGCCGAAGAACTCCTTGGCAAGACCGAGGAATTCGCCAAGGTTCGTCTGAACACCTACAAGCGTCTCGCCGGCAAATAAGCCGCAGGACAGAATAGAAAAACGGTGACCCGATTTTGGGCCACCGTTTTTTTAGATGCCCGGTCAAGCCGGGCATCAAGTTTCTAAGAAACAGCTTCCCGGAACATCTTCATCAGTTCCCGTACAGACAGTTCTATGGAAAACTGTTTCATTTCTTCCACGTAGGCGCTGCGCATCGCATCCAGCTGGGCAGGGTGATCCAGCCACCAGTCAATCTTGCGGGCCAGCTCAAAGGCGTTCTTCTGGTTGAACCAGCTGCGCTCGTCCAGCGCAAACTGATGCGTACCGGTAATGGGGCCCTGGGCAATAATGGGCACCGCCCCCTGCTGCATGGCTTCCATAATGGACAGGCCTTCCACTTCCACCGTGGCGCAGTGGATAGCCAGGTCGGCCTTGGCGGCCAAATTCCGGAGCCCGTCCCTGTCCAGAAAATCAAACACCGGGTCATAGCTTATGACACCGTCCTTGTACAGTTTATGGGCCATCCGGCGGATTCTCTTTTCCTGAGGACCGCGGCCGGCAAAGACAAGCTGAATATTGCGTGCGTGGGTGCTGTGCTTCATAGCCTCCAGCAGGGTGTACGGATCCTTCTCACCGGAAAGACGGCCGATGCAGATAAGCACGTAGGGCTTATTCTCCTGAGGTACGCGCACGCACGCGTCGGGAACCAGGCCGTTTGAGATGACGCGAAGGTCACTGGTATAGCCGTTGGCTACGAGACGGTCCCTCACATTCTGGGTGGGACACTGGACATACTCCCATTTGTTGAAGCACCAGTCTCTCCATAACTTCAAGAGCAGCTGATTGGGAAACTTCCAGCTGCCCATTCCCAAAGAATAGAAGATATTCTCCGGATGAAGGTGATAGGTACCCGTAATGGGTTTTCCCAGCTTGCGGGCAATCTTGGCCGTCCTTATCTCAAGCACAAAAGGTTCTTCCATATGTACCACATCGGCCCAGCGTACCGCCTCCTCCACAATCCGTTTGTCCGTACTGGCAAAATGATACCCGTGGGCATTGATAATGGGCTGGAAGAAAGGGAAATAAAAGTCCTTGAGGAGGTATTCAGGCTGAGGACCGCCGGGAGTATGATTGGGACCGGAAAGCACCCGGACCTCTTCTCCCGCCTCTTTCAATGCCTCCACCGTCCTCCGGGCAGAAGCCGACAGTCCGTTTCCGGTACTATAATAATTATTCAGTACAAAAAGTATTTTCATAGTTCGTACAAATAGTCTGCAAAGATACGCAAACTATCCTACTTGGCAAAAACGCTGTTGAAGGCGTTATTGGTCAGATCATACGCCTGCTGGATGCGGCGAGCATAGCCCAGGAAAATCTCTCCTGAAGGCGTGAGGCGCAGTTCCCTGCCGCGTTGGAAGAGCTCCAGTCCCATGGCATCCTCCAGGGCGGCAATCTGGGCGCTCACGGCCGGCTGGGTGATTCCCAGCGTTTTGGCGGCCTTGGTAAAGTTCCGTTCCTTTTCTACCTCCAGGAAGGCCCGAATTTTGCTGTCTTCCAACATATCCTTAAAACTTTTAATATCTTTACGCAAAAATAGACATTTTTGTTTGTAAAATAAAAAAATGTTTCTACATTTGCGGTGTACTATTAAACTAATACACATCGGCCATTAAACTACTATTTGTTAACCATAATTATTAATGAAAAAAATCCTTCTTACCTTAGGAACGCTGGCCCTGACCGCCATCATGGCCATGGCCCAGCAGCCTACCCGCGAGCAGCTGGAGGCAATGATTGCCCAGATGCCGCAGATTCCCGTCTCGGAGGCCTACACCGTGGGTCACCTGGACAACGGTCTTACCTACTTCATCCGTCACAACGAGCTGCCCAAGGACCGTGCCGAGTTCTACCTGGCCACCAACGTGGGCGCCATTGAAGAAGAGTATCCTTCCCAGGACGGTCTGGCCCACTTCCTGGAGCACATGTGCTTCAACGGAACCGAGCACTTCCCCGGCAAAGCCATCCTGGATTACCTGCGTTCCATCGGCGCCGAGTTCGGCCGCAACATCAATGCGTCCACCGGTTTCGAGGAAACCCAGTACATGCTGAACAATATCCCCGTGCAGCGCGAAACCGTGGTGGACAGCTGCCTCCTCATCCTGGCCGACTATTCCCACTACGTGCTGAACCAGCCGGAAGAGATTGACGCCGAGCGCGGTGTAATCATCGAGGAGCGCCGTACCCGCCGCAACGCCAGCTGGCGTACCATGGAGGCCTCCCTCCCCTACTACTTCGGCCCTGATTCCAAGCAGGCTACCTGCACCCTTATCGGCACGCAGGAACACCTGGAGACCTTCAAGCCCGAGAGCCTGGTAGCATTCTACCAGACCTGGTATCACCCCGGCAACCAGGCCCTGATTGTGGTGGGCGACGTTGACGTAGCCCGCACCGAGGCCAAGATCAAGGAAATCTTCGGCGCCATCCCCGCCAAGGAGAATCCTGTGAAGAAGCCCATCCAGACCATCGAAGACCACGCCGAAGCCCGCGTAGGCATCATTACCGATCCGGAGACCACTTCCCCCAGCGTTGAACTCTTCTGGCACAGCGAGGCCGCCCCTGAAGCCCTCAACGCCACCTACACCGGTCAGGCCACCGAGCTCCTCAAGGGCATCCTGAGCCAGGTCATGTACGAGCGCTTCAACGACATCACCTCCAAGCCCGGTTCTCCTTATCTTTCCGGAAGCTTCGGCATTTCCAGCCTCATCTACGAGGATATCGACATTGCCGGCGGTTCTGTAGACCTCAAGGAAGAAAATATCCTGGATGGCTTCAAGGCCTACTATACCGAACTCGTACGTCTGCAGCGCTACGGCATCACCGACGCCGAATTCAACCGTGCCAAGGCCGATATCATCTCCATGTACGAGACCCGTGCCAACCGCGCCGAGACCCGCCAGAACGCCGAATTCGTCCGCCCCGTCATCAGCCATTTCTTTGACAAGGAACCCCTTGTTGAGCCCAAGGACGAACTCGAGTTTGTCCAGATGATGTGCGGCCAGCTTAACGCTGCCCTTGTGAGCCAGACCGCAAAAGCCCTCTGGAACGGCACCAACAACCTGGTTGTGGTGTATAGCGGCCCCGAGAAGGAAGGCATCGCCACTCCTACCGCCGAGCAGCTGCTCCAGGCCATGGCCGAAGTTGACGCCTCCGAAATTGCCGCTCCCGCCGGTGAAGACATTCCCGAAGCTTTCCTGGATCCCGCAAAGCTCAAGGGATCGGCCGTAACCAAGACCGGAACCTCCATCTACGGCGCCCAGGAATGGACACTCAAGAACGGTGTCAAGGTGTATGTCTATCCCACCGACCTCCAGAAAGACCAGATTCTCTTCAACATTGTGAAGGACGGCGGTCTGTCGCTGGTTTCCACCGAGGACATCGCTTCCTTTGACGACAACATCTTCAGCCTGTTCCAGAGCAACAGCGGTGTATCGGCCTTCTCCGGCACCACCGTCGCCAAGATGCTCACCGGCAAGAACCTGAGTGTAAGCCCTTACTTTGACCAGCTGGAGAACGGCATCAACGGCCGCAGCACCGTGAAGGACTTCGAGACGGCCATGCAGCTTCTCTACCTCTACTGGACCGATCCCCGCTTCGACCCCGAAGAGTGGCAGAACGGTATTGACCAGCTCAACGCCGTACTTCCCAACCTGGTGAACCAGCCCAACTACAAGTTCCAGAAAGAGCTGTACAACACCCTCTACGGCAATAATCCCCGCCGCCAGATGATCTCCAAGGACATCGTGGACAAGGCCAGCCTCTCCGTAGTGGAAAAGAACTGGAAGAAACTCTTCGCCGACGCTGCCGGTGCCAAGCTGGTCATTGTGGGTGACGTGAATCCCGAGGCCATCAAGCCCGTGATCGAAAAGTACATCGGCTCCCTGCCCAAGGGCAAGAAACCTCTCCAGTGGGTTGACAACAACATGGATATTGTGAAGGGCCAGATTAAGAATGTGATCAACGTGGACATGCAGACTCCCAAGAGCACTGTTTACCAGATCTACAGCCTGGACACTCCGTTCAGCTACACCAAGGACGCCGCCATGGATGCCATCTCCTACATCTTGGACATGCGTTACACCAACACCTTGCGTGAAGAGGAAGGCGGCACCTATGGCGCCAGCACCCAGGGCAGCCTGAGCCGCCGTCCCAAGCAGAAGGGTATGTTCCTCGTGGGCTGGGACTGCAAACCCGCCCTTTGCGACAAGCTGCGCAGCATCGCCATCGACGGCTTCAAGGACCTGGCCACCAACGGCCCCACCGACGAAGAACTCCAGGCTGCCAAGCTCAACCTCCAGAAGA
Organism: Bacteroidales bacterium; assembly: GCA_017617475.1. Next base: position 11,767 of record JAFZWC010000039.1, on the reverse strand, counting down.
ACCTGCCTGAAAGCCGTCAGAACAACAGCTGGTGGCGCAGCGGTATCGAGATCTACCTCACCTACGGAGTAGACCGCGACGCCGAGTACGAGAAAGCCATCAACAACCTGAGCAAGGAAGACATCACTTCCCTGATGCAGGAAATCCTGGCCCAGAACAACTTCATTGAGGTTGTAATGAAACCCGCCAACACGGCCGAGGCTGAATAAGCCATGGCATACAAAGAATAAGACCGGCCCGTGTGGGTCGGTCTTATTTTTTTTTGCAGACTCTGCGATTATGCTTCGCTAATCGCTTCGTTCGGGCACGTTCCCTCGCAAGCGCCGCAATCGATGCACTCGTCGGCGTTGATCTGGTAAGCGGCATCACCGGCGGTGATGGCGCCCACGGGGCAAACTTCTGCACAGGAGCCGCAGGATACGCAAAGCTCCGGGTTGATCATTCTAGGCATAGTTTAAATCATTTATTGTTGTTGTGTTCTTTTCTTAGGGCACGAAGATAGGCATTATATTTGAATTTCAAAAGAAGAGTGACTAACTTTGTAAGCATGAAAGCTATGTTTTGGACCCTTCTCATTGCCGCCGGCATCGCGTCCTGCGGTTCACGGATTGCAAATAGCGCGCCAGTCGTAGAGCTGGTGCCCGTAGAGGAAAGCCAGGCTCCGGAGACGGTGGTCTTCGACAAAACCATCCACGACTTCGGCGACGTAAGCGTGACGGACGGTCCCCTCACCTGCACCTTCACTGTTACCAACAAGGGCAAGGATCCCATCAGCGTTTACGAGGTAGTGTCTTCCTGCGGCTGCACGGATGTCAAATGGACCAAGGGCACCCTGGGGAAAGGAGAGAGCGGCACCATATCGGCCACCTACAAGAACTCAGACGGTCCCGTCGCCTTCGACAAAACCCTTACGGTATACATATCCGGCCTCAAGAAACCGGTGGTGCTGCGCCTCAGAGGCGTAGTCCATGAAAAGAAGAAATCCCTGAGCGAGCTCTACGGAGCCCAAAAGCTCGGGGATTTTGGTCTCAAGGCCCGCCAGTTCAAGACCGCCACCCTCAAACAGGGCCTCACCGTGAGCGAGACCGCCACGGTGGCCAATCTGGGCAAAAAGCCCCTCCAGGTAACATGGGTCGATGTCTCTCCCCAGCTCACCGTATCCGTAGACCCCAACCCCATCCCGGCCGGCAGCACAGCTACGCTCAGCTTTACCATTAAGGCCGACAGCACCCTCTACGGCAAAACCGCCTATACCGCCACTCCCGTGCTCAACGGCAAAAAGGCCGCCGAAGCGCTGACCGTATCCACATTTACTCAGGAAAATTTCTCCTCCTGGGATGCCGACAAGCGGGACAAGGGCGCCCTTCCCGTCTTTGATGCCAGCACCGTGAACCTGGGCATCATTCACCAGGGCGCCCCGGAGGAGATTGTCTTCATCTGCACCAACAAGGGCAAGACGCCCTTCCATATCTATAAGGCCGACCCGGAGAACCCGGCCCTCAAAGCCGTCGCCCTTCCAGACGTGGCCCCCGGCGCCAAGGAAAAGATGGTTCTGACCCTGGACACCGCAGCCCTCCCCAAAGGAGAGTGCGTCATCATGATCTCCCTCACCACCAATTCTCCCCTCCGCCCGCTGGTAAACCTGTTTGTAGCAGGTGAGGTACGATAGACAAGGTATAGCTTCCCAAAACCTTAGCCACCCTCGGCTATTAGAGGGAGGGACCCGCGGCCGCAGGCCGTGGGAGGGCCGGAGCGAAGCGGAGGGGTTTTGGGAGGCTATACCTTGGCAAATTTCCTATTATTTACTATATTTGTAGGTTAAATAGTGACGAATGGCTGAGATTGTAAACACTACCTACAACGACGATTCCATCCAGACCCTGGAATGGAACGAGCATATCCGGCGGCGTGCCGGTATGTACATCGGCCGCCTGGGCAATGGCGACCGTCAGGGCGATGGTATCTACGTGCTTCTGAAGGAAATTGTGGACAACTCCATCGACGAGTTTTCCATGGGATTCGGCAAGCGCATCGACATCACCATCGAAGACAAGACCGTGAGCGTGCGCGACTTCGGCCGCGGAATTCCCCTGAACAAGGTGGTGGATGCAACTTCCAAGCTCAATACCGGCGGCAAGTTCGACGACACCAACTTCAAGAAGAGCGTGGGGATGAACGGCGTTGGTACCAAGGCCGTGAATGCCATGTCGGTCGATTTTTACGTTGCCTCCTACCGCGAGGGCCAGTGCTCGTATGCCCACTTCAGCCGGGGCATCCTGCTGGAAAGCGCCATCATCCCCTCCAACGAGAAGAATGGCACGTTCATCCGCTTTACGCCGGACGAGGAAATGTTCAACGACTTCTCCTTCCACATGGAATTTGTGGAGACCATGGTCAAGAACTATTCCTACCTCAAGAAAGGCCTCACCCTCAACCTCAACGGCACCCCGTACAAGAGCGAGAACGGCCTGCTGGACCTGGTGACGGAAAACATGAGCGAGACGCCGCTCTATCCCCTCATTCACCTGGAGGCCGAAGACATTGAGATCGTCCTCACCCACGGCAACAGCTACGGCGAGAATATCGCCACCTTCGTCAACGGCCAGAACACCCGCGACGGTGGTACCCACCTGGCCGCCTACCGCGAGGCCATTGCCAAAACTTTCAAGGACTTCTACAAGAAAGACTATAAGCCCGAAGACATCCGTCAGGGCATTGTGGGCGCCATCTCCATCCAGATCCAGGAGCCCATTTTCGAAGGCCAGACCAAGACCAAGCTGGGTTCCACGTACATGTGGGAAAAGCAGGTAAAATCGGCCGACGGCACTTCGTCCGTAGACCGCGGCCCCACCATCCGCACCTTCGTTAACGACTTCGTCACCAAGTATCTGAACGACTATCTCCACATGCACATGGAGATTGTCCCCATCATCGAGGACAAGATCAAGGCCTCCCAGGCCGAGCGTGAAGAGATTGCCGGCGTGCAGAAGAAATCCCGCGAGCGGGCCAAGCGTACGGCCGTGTACAACCGCAAGCTCAGGGACTGCCGTTACCATTTCAGCGACAACAAGTTCCCCAAGGGAATGGAAGACCAGCGGGAAAAGACCTCCATTTTCATCACGGAGGGTGACTCCGCTTCCGGTACCATCACCAAGGTGCGCAATGCCAACAACCAGGCCGTCTTCTCCCTCCGGGGCAAACCTATCAACTGCTTCAAGGAAAGCCGCAAGAGAGTGGCCGAGAACGAGGAACTCAACCTCCTCATAGCCGCCCTGGGCGTAGAGGAAGACCTGGAGAACCTGCGTTACAACAACATTATCGTGGCCACCGATGCCGATGACGACGGCATGCATATCCGCATGCTGGTGCTCACCTTCATCATGAAATACTATCCGGAGCTCATCCGCCGCGGCCACGTCTATATTTTGCAGACTCCCCTGTTCCGCGTGCACAACAAGAAGGAGCGCCGTTACTGCTACTCCATAGAAGAGCGCGACAAGGCCGTGAAACAGCTCAAGACCGGCGTGGAAATCACCCGGTTCAAGGGTCTGGGAGAAATCTCCTCCGACGAGTTCGTAGACTTCATCGGAGAAAACATGAGGCTGGACACGGTGAAACTGGCCGATGAAGAATCCATCTCCACCATCATGGAGTTCTACATGGGCATAAACACCTACGAACGCCAGCATTTCATCATGGACAACCTCCGCAGCGAGAAAGAACTGGAAGACGTTAATATCTGAACCTATGGCTAGCAAAATCAAGATTAAAACTAAGGTAAGCCCCCGCTGGGCCAGATTCTGCGGCTGGATGCTGCGGAAGATGGGCTGGGAAAGCCAGAGCGGCCCCATGAAAGAACCCAAGGCCATAGTGCTGGGCGTTCCCCACACCACGGTCTGGGATTTCCTGGTCAGTTACCTGTTCTATACCCAGTTCGGCAAGGTGGCCCATATCATGGTGAAGAAGAGCTTCTTCGTATGGCCCCTCGGCCCCATCCTCAGGGCCTGCGGCGCCGTTCCTACGGATCTTTCCAGCCCCGCCACCACGGTCAAGAGCATCATTGACGTGATGGAAGGCGTGGACGAGTTCCACCTGGCCCTGGCCCCGGAAGGATCCCGTTCCCTGGTCAAGCGCTGGAAGAACGGCTACCACCTCATTGCCAAAGCCACCGGCGCCACCGTATACCTGGGTTATTACGACTGGGGCCGCAAGCGCATCAGCGTGGGAGAGCCCTTTGAACTGACGGATGACGCCAACGCCGACATGAAGCGCATCTACGACCATTACCGTCCCCTGGGACTGCAAGGTTACCACAAGGACCAATTCGCCGTACCTGAATCTAAATAATTATATATGGCCAAAAGAATCAAGAGCCCGTACAAAGCCTGGCGCAAATACCGCAACCGCGAGAATACCTGCACCACCCTTCACAAGGTCTTTGACTACGCCACCACCACTTTTGCAAAACGTGTCGCCTTCCAGTATGTAGACGGCGGCCAGAAATACACTTACGAGGAATTCCGCCGCAAAGTTAACCAGCTGTCCATGCGCATGACGCGCTTCGGCATCAAGCATGGAGACCGCGTGGCCATCTTCTCCCAGAACATGCCCAACTGGGTTGTGGCCTACTTCAGCGCCGTCGCCTTCGGACGCGTGGCCGTTCCCGTCCTCCCCGACAGCTCGGAGACGGAACTCACCAACATCCTCAACCACTCGGAATCCAAGGTAATCTTCATCTCGCAGCGCATGATGCCCAAGCTCAGCGAAGAATGCAAGCAGAAGCTCACCCTCATCATCGACATAGAGACCTTCGAATTCCTGAAAAAGGAAAAGGAAGACTTCAAGTGCAACGGCTGGGTCAAGGACCCGCAGCCCGACGACCTCGCCTGCATCATCTACACCTCCGGCACCACCGGAAAGGCCAAGGGCGTGATGCTCAGCCACAGAAACCTCTCCAGCAACCTGGCATCGGCCTTTAAAGCCAAGCCGGCCTTCAAGACCGACCGTTTTCTGAGCATCCTGCCGGCTGCGCACGCCTACGAAATGGGCATGTCCACCCTCTACTCCTTCTATGTGGGCGCCAGCTGCTACACCCTCCAGAAACCGCCCACCCCCACCATTCTCCTCAAGGCCATGAAGGAGGTCAAGCCCACCATCGTGTGCTCCGTTCCCCTTATCATTGAGAAGGTGGTCAAGAACAGCGTCCTGCCCACCATCCAGAAGAGCCGCGTGCTGTCCTGGGCCGACAAGCGCATCCCCCACATCCTGCACTGGTTCATCGGCCGGCGCATGGTCAAGACCTTCGGCGGCAAGCTCACGTTCTTCGGCATCGGCGGCGCCAAACTGGATCCGGCCGTGGAGAAGTTCCTCATAGACTGCAAGTTCCCTTATGCCGTAGGTTACGGCCTCACGGAGACCTCCCCGCTGGTGTGCAACGTCATGGTGGACAAGAAAAAGCACCTGGGGTCCATCGGCTATGCCTCCTACAAGGTGGACATCCGGCTGGACAACGTGAATCCCGTCAACGGCGAAGGTGAGATTGTGGTGCGCGGCGACAACGTGATGCTGGGCTACTACAAAGACCCCGAGCGCACGCTCAAGGTACTGGACGACGAAGGCTGGTTCCATACCAATGACGTGGCCACCATGGACGAGAACGGTCTCTATTACATCAAGGGCCGTCTGAACAACACCATCCTGGGCCCTTCCGGCGAGAATATCTATCCGGAAGAGATTGAGCAGGTCATCAACAACATCGAAGGCGTGGAAGAATCGCTGGTGATGGAGCGCGACGGCAAACTGGTGGCCCTGGTGAAGTTCACGGACAACGCCCTGGACTGGGACCAGGCTACCGAGGACAAGTGGTTCGAGGAGCTGGAAATCCGCAAGAAGGCTGTCATGGACTGGGTGAACAAGACCGTGGGCAAGAACTCCAAGATTGGCGAGGTAGACGCCATGAAGGAGCCCTTCGAGAAGACGGCCACCCAGAAGATCCGCCGCTTCAAGTACAAAGATTCCCACGGAGACGAGCCCGAAAAGCCCTCCACCAAAGAATAAGAATAACCCTCGGCCCGGGCCGAGGGTTATTTTGTTATTGAGGTGATTATTTTGTAAGTTTGTAAGGTAAACCCATTTGTTATGACACAGAAACTCCTTTCCCTTTGTGCAGCGGTCCTGGTTCTGGCGGCGTGCGGCGGCCAGAAGACGGGCGGCGTTATTGAACTGCCGGTGCCGGAGCGGCCGGCCGGCCAGCAGGACATGATTCAGTTTGCGGCCGACCCCATTGCCGATGTAGGCATAGGCGTAGTGGGCCTGGGCATGCGCGGCTCCGACGCCGTGGAGCGCCTGAGCTTTGTGCCCGGATGCCATGTGGCGGCGGTGTGCGACCTTCTGGAAGACCGCGCCCAGGCCAGCCTGAAGTATTTGCAGGACAAGGGCCTGCAAGCCAATCTGTATGCCGGTGAGGAGGAGTCCTACAAGGCCCTCTGCGAAGACCCGGCGGTAGATCTGGTGTACATCTGCACGGACTGGATCCATCATGTGCCGGTGGCGCTGTATGCCATGGAGCATGGAAAGCACGTGGCCATCGAGGTGCCGTCGGCCGAAACCCTTCAGGCCTGCTGGGACCTTGTAAACACCTCCGAGCGCACGCGCAAGCACTGCATGATCCTGGAGAACTGCTGCTACGATTTCTTCGAGCTCACCGCCCTTACCATGGCGCAGCAGGGTGTCTTCGGCGAGATTATCCACGCCGAGGGTGCCTACAACCACAATCTGGACCCGTTCTGGAAGGAGTATTGGAACAACTGGCGCCTGGATTTCAACAGCAAGCACAGAGGAGACCTCTATCCCACCCACGGCTTCGGCCCGGTGTGCCAGGCCCTCAACATTCACCGCGGTGACCGCCTCACCACCCTGGTGGCCATGGATACGGACCCGTTCAACGGTCCCAAGCACGCCAAGGCGGCCGGCATGGAAGACAAGCCTTTCGCCCACGGTGACGTTACCATGACCATGCTCCGCACCCAGAAGGGCAAGACGGTTCTCATAGAGCACGACGTAATGACTCCCCGCCCGTACAACCGCATGTACCAGCTGGTGGGCACGGATGGTTATGCCGAAAAATATCCCATCCAGGGCATCTGCCTTAGGAACGAGGGCGCGGAAAAAGTGGATTATCAGAACCTGGAAGGAGAGAAAACCTACCGCGGAGAAGCCCTGGCCGAGCTTATGGCCCAGTATCAGAACCCCATCCTGACCCCCGAACTGGTGGCTACGGCCAAGGAAGTGGGCGGCCACGGCGGCATGGACTTCATCATGGACTACCGCCTGGTCTACTGCCTGAACAACGGCCTGCCGCTGGATATGGACGTGTACGACCTGGCCGAATGGTGCTGCGTCACCGAGCTTTCCCGCATCTCCCTGGAGAACGGATGCGCCCCGGTGGCCGTTCCGGATTTCACCCGCGGCGGCTGGAACAAAGTGAACGGATTCTCCTACGCCTTTGCCAAATAAACCATGAAAGACCCTAAACTGATTGCTTCCGAATTTGCCATCCAGGGAAACATCCTGGATGTAAAGCCCCTGGGCAACGGCCTCATCAACGACACCTTCCGCGTATATACGGACGGGGCCGACGACTACGTGCTCCAGCGCATCAACACCGCCATTTTCAAAGATGTGGAGCTGTTGCAGCACAACATAGAGTGCGCTACGGCTCATATCAGGCAGAAAGGCGGGCTCACGCTTACCTTCCTGCCCTGCAAGGCCACGGGAAAAACCTACTGGACCGACGGCGAAACCCACTGGCGCGTATCCGTCTTCATAAGGGACGCCTATACCTACGACATGGTGAATCCGGAGTACTCCTACTACGCCGGCAAAGCCTTCGGCGCCTTTGAGGCCTCTCTGGCCGATATTCCCGACACCCTGGGAGAAACCATCCCGGACTTCCACAACATGGAACTCCGCGCCCGCCAGCTGAAGGAAGCCGTGCAGGCCGATGCCGCGGGCCGCATGGCCGAACCCGAGGTGCAGGCCATCCTGAAAGACCTCCAGCCTTTCGAGGAAGAAATGTGCAAGGCCGAGCGCCTGTACCGCGAAGGAAAGCTTCCCAAGCGCATCTGCCACTGCGACACCAAGGTGAACAACATGCTCTTCGACAAGGACGGCAACATCCTCTGTGTCATTGATTTGGATACGCTCATGCCTTCCTTCGTCTTCTCCGACTTCGGCGATTTCCTGCGCACCGCCGCCAATACAGTGGCCGAGGACGACCCTGCCGTAGAAAAGGTAGATTTCCGGATGGACATTTTCGAAGCCTTTGCCAAAGGCTACCTGGAGGGAGCCACCTTCCTCACGCCCATCGAGAAGGAAAACCTGCCCTATGCCGCCTGCCTGTTCCCTTACATGCAAGCCGTCCGCTTCTTTGCCGATTACATCAACGGAGACACCTATTACAAGATACAGTATCCGGAACACAACCTTGTGCGCACCCGCAACCAGGTAGCGCTGTTCCATGCCGCCTATGCCAGGCAGGGCGCCATGAAAGCCTTTATTGACAGCTTATGAGAAAACTGCTGCTGAGCCTGGCCGTCGGCCTTCTCTCCCTGGGTTCCCTGAGGGCTCAGGATGCCTTTTCGGAGCATTTTGCCGATTCTACCCTCCGGCTGGACTATGCCTTTTCCGGAGATGCCTCGCATCAGAGCATCTATCTCCGGCAGGCCCACAAATCGCCCGTCTGGGCTGGTCGGAGGCATCATCTGGAAGAGCCTCTCCTGCAGGGAAACGGACAAATCCGAGTGTATGATCCCGAAACGGGCGCCTGCCTGTATGCCAACAGTTTCTCCTCCCTGTTCCAGGAATGGACGGTGACGGAGGAAGCCACCCGGGTGCAAAGGGCCTTCGAGAACAGCTTCCAGGTGCCCTTCCCGCGCAAACCTGTAGAGATAGAGGTGACGCTGCTGGACACGCATGGAAAGGTTTCCGGAAGAATCCGGCATCCGTTGAATCCGGCCGACATCCTCATCCGCCCCGTTCCGGATAACGGACAGGGCATCCTGGTGCATCAGGGCGGCCCGGTGGAAAAGAGCATAGACATCGTCATCGTTTCCGAAGGGTATGCCCGGGCCGACAGTGCCAAATTCGTTCACGACGCCCATCGGGCAGCCGACGCCCTCTTCTCGCACGAGCCCTTCGCCTCCCGGCAGAAGGACTTCAACGTGCGGGCGGTTTTTGCCCCGTCGGCCCAGAGCGGCGTCAGCGTACCGCGAAAGGGAGACTGGAAGGACACGGCCGTATCGGCCCATTACGATACCTTCTACTCTGACCGCTATCTTACCACCTCTTCCATCTGGCGCCTGTACCAGCTCATAGGTTGCGTGCCCTTCGAACATGTGATTGTGCTGGTGAATACGGACATTTACGGCGGCGGGGGCATCTACAACAGCGTAACCATCATGGACAGCGACCACGCCACGTTTGTGCCGGTGCTGGTGCATGAATTCGGCCATGCCTTCGGCGGCCTGGGCGACGAGTATTTCTACGACGACCAGTTCGAGTCACAGTACCCCGCCGACACCGAGCCCTGGGAACCCAACCTCACCACCCTGGTGGATTTCCAGAGCAAATGGGCCGATATGCTTCCGGCCGGAACGCCCGTTCCCACGCCGGTGGACGAGCTGGAGAAAGAGGACGTGCGCCGCAGGTGGAGAACATTCACCCAGGAGCAGAAAGACCTTCTGAGCCTGAAGGTTGGCGTTTTTGAGGGTGGCGGTTACCAGTCCAAGGGCGTGTACCGGCCCGTGCAGGAATGTCGCATGAAGATTAACGAGTGCGAAGTTTTCTGCCCCGTGTGCACCCGCGCCATCATAAGAATGATTGATTATTATACGGAATAATTATGATACTGTCTTCCCTTCTGGCCATGCTCATGGCCTCCGTGATTCATCTGCATCACCTGCAGGTGCCCGTAGTTACGGGCCAGGACGTAGCCGTAGCACAAGTGATCGTGCCCACTGGCGCCTCCCCAAACTGGAAGGTTTCCGTGAGCGGAATCCCCCGGGATTGCCTGTACAATTACTATGTGGAAGGGGGCTTCCTCTATGTGAACATCAAGTCGGAGGGAATCCGTGACCTGTCCAGGCCCTTCCTCATTCTGGTGAGAGCCAGCGGGTTCACCATTGAGGAGACCGGAGCCCTGGAGCACCGCCTGGCCCGCCGGGTACGCTCGGAAGGGGACGACGGCGTCAAGGCCTACCGCATCCCGGGCCTGGTGACCACCAAGAAGGGAACGCTGGTTGCTACCTACGACATCCGGCACAACAGTTCCTTCGACCTCCAGGAAGACATTGACATCGGCATAAGCCGTTCCACGGACGGAGGCCTCACCTGGGGGCCGATGATTACGGCCATGGACATGGGAGAATGGGGCGGGAAGCCCAATGATGAAAACGGAATCGGAGACCCTTGCATCCTGGTTGACGAGGTAAGCGGAGACCTTCTGCTCTTCGCCGCCTGGGCGCATGGCATTCCGGCCGGAAAACACGCCTGGTTTGCCGCCGGAAGCGGTTTTGAACCGGAAACCACCCCGCAGCTCATGATGAGCCGTTCCACCGATGACGGCCTCACCTGGAGCGAGCCCGTGAGCATTACCAGACAGGTGAAGCAGGAAGACTGGAACTTTACCTTCCAGGGCCCCGGCCGCGGCATTACCATGGCCAACGGCACCCTGGTGGTTCCCTTCCAGTTCCAGGGACCTGAGCCGGACCGCATTCCTTCGGCCGGTATCATGTATTCCTGGGACAGGGGCGCCACATGGCATTTCCATAACCCCGCCAAGAGCAATACCACCGAGAGCCAGGTGGTGGAACTGGAGCCGGGCATCCTGATGCTTAACATGCGTGACAACCGCAAGACCGGCCGCGCAGTATACACCACCAACGACATGGGCATCACCTGGAAGAAGCATTATTCCGACGCCAAACTGGTGGAGCCGGTGTGCATGGCCAGCCTCATCTCCGTTCCGGCCAAGCAGAACAGCCTGTGGAAGGACATCCTCCTGTTCTCCAATCCGGCCGACAAGAAGGAGCGTAAGAACATCACCATCAAGATGAGCCTGGACGGCGGCTATACCTGGACGCGGCAAATCCTGCTGGACGAGGGCATAGGCTGGGGCTATTCCTGCCTCACCATGATTGACCGGGAAACGGTGGGCATCCTCTACGAGAGCTCCCAGGCCCACATGACCTTCCAGGCGGTAAAGCTCAGCGATATCAAATAAAACAAAAAGACCGGCTCGGAAGAGTCGGTCTTTTTAATGGTTTGATTGCTAAGCGAATTACTCGGCAACAACATTAAACTTGAAGGTTCCTTTGATGGCCTTGTAAATCTTTACAGCGGCCTCATACTCACCCACTTCCTTCACCTCACCGGCGAGGATGGTGATGTCCTTCTTGTCAATGTTCAGACCCTTGGCGTTCAGAGCCTCGGCCAGGTCCATGGTGGTGACGCTGCCGTAGAGCTTGCCGCTCTCGGAAACTTTCACCTTGACCTCGACGGTCTGGGCGTTGATGGTGGTAGCGAGAGCCTCGGCATCGGCAACCAGCTTGGCCTCTTTGTGGGCGCGCTGACGAAGAGTCTCGGCGTGCTGCTTCTTCACGGACTCGGTGGCCACGGTGGCAAAGCCCTGGGGCACCAGATAGTTCATGGCATAACCGGCCTTTACCTTTACGATCTCACCGGCGTAGCCCAGATTGGCTACATCTTT
>JAFZWC010000038.1 GCA_017617475.1 Bacteroidales bacterium | reverse complement strand
CCTCGGCGGCGGTACCTTCGATATCTCTATCCTGCAACTGGGCGACGGCGTGTTCGAGGTTCTGTCCACCAACGGTGACACCCACCTCGGAGGTGACGACTTCGACCAGGTCATCATCGACTGGCTGGCCCAGGAGTTTGCAGCCGAGAACGGCGGCCTGGACCTCAAGAAAGACCCTATGGCCCTGCAGCGTCTGAAGGAAGCTGCCGAAAAGGCCAAGATCGAACTTTCCAGCCAGACTTCCACGGAAATCAACCTTCCTTATATCATGCCGGTGGACGGCGTGCCCAAGCACCTGGCCAAGACGCTCACCCGCGCCAAGTTCGAGCAGCTCTCCGACGCCCTGTTCCAGCGTTCCATCGCCCCTTGCCGTCAGGCACTGGCCGATGCTCACCTGAACCCCTCCGACATCGATGAGGTCCTGCTGGTTGGTGGTTCCACCCGTATCCCTTACGTGCAGGAACTGGTGAAGAACTTCTTCGGCAAGGAGCCCAACAAGAGCGTGAACCCTGACGAGGTGGTGGCCATCGGCGCCTCCATCCAGGGCGGTGTGCTGGCCGGTGACGTTAAGGACGTGCTCCTTCTGGATGTCACTCCGCTGAGCCTGGGTATCGAAACCCTGGGCGGCGTCATGACAAAGCTCATCGAGTCCAACACCACCATCCCTGCCAAGAAGAGCCAGGTCTTCTCCACTGCGGCCGACAACCAGCCCGGCGTAGAAATCCGCGTGCTCCAGGGCGAGCGCCCCATGGCCAAGGACAACAAGCAGATCGGCATCTTCCACCTGGACGGCATTGCCCCTGCACCCCGTGGCGTACCTCAGATTGAGGTTACCTTCGATATCGATGCCAACGGTATCCTCAACGTGAGCGCCGTGGACAAGGCTACCGGCAAGGAGCAGCACATCCGCATCGAGGCCTCCAGCGGCCTGTCCGACGCCGAGATCCAGCGCATGCGTGACGAGGCCAAGGCCAACGAAGCCGCCGACCAGGCCGAGAAAGAGCGCATCGACAAAATCAACAGCGCCGACGCCCTCACCTTCCAGGCCGAAAAGTTCCTGAAGGAGAACGGCGACAAGGTGCCCGCCGACATCAAGAGTGAGGTGGAGACCAACTGCAATGCCCTCAAGGAAGCCGTCAAGGCCCAGAACCTGGCCGATATCGACCGCTACTCCGAGGCTCTGAACAAGGCCTTCGAGAAGATGTACCAGGCCGGCCAGCAGGCCGGTGGCCCTCAGGGCGGTCCGCAGGGCCCCTTCGGCCCGAACGGTCCTTTCCAGGGTGGCCCTCAGGGACCTAACCCCGGCCCTCAGGACCAAGGTCCGGACGAGCAGTAAGCTGCGCTTCCTGCTCAGAAGAGGCGACGCTATCCGCGCCGCCTCTTTCTGTCTTTACCCACCCCCTAAATCCCCCGCCTTTGCGGGGGACTTCCGTCGCTTCGCTCCATAATTATTCGGAAAAAAAGAGTAAATTTGTAGGCTAATTCGAAATATATGGGAAGAATCATACTCACTGGCGACCGTCCTACCGGCAAACTTCATCTGGGTCATTATGTGGGCAGCCTGCGTAACCGCGTGCTCCTGCAGAACGAGGGGAATTATGACCGCATGTTCGTGTTCATCGCGGACGTTCAGGCCCTTACGGACAACGCCGACAATCCGGAGAAAGTCCGTCAGAACATCATTGAGGTGGCCCTGGACTACTTGTCCTGCGGTCTGGACCCCAATAAGGTGACCCTCTTTATCCAGAGCCAGATTCCCGAACTGCACGAGATGACGCAGTTCTTCTCCAACCTGGTCACGGTGCAGCGCCTGCAGCGCAATCCCACCGTAAAGAGCGAGATGGTTCTCCGCGGCTTCAACTCGGAAGGGGAGGATGACAACCGCCGCGGCCTTCCCGTCGGCTTTTTCACCTATCCCATTTCCCAGGCGGCCGATATCTGCTTCTGCAAGGCTACCACCGTACCTGCCGGCGAAGACCAGGAACCCATGCTGGAACAGTGCCGCGAGATTGTCCGCAGCTTCAACGGCACCTACAAATGCGACGTGCTGGTAGAGCCGGAGATTCTTCTTCCCTCCAACCTGGCATGCCGCCGCCTTCCCGGAACGGACGGCCAGGCCAAGATGAGCAAATCCCTGGGCAACTGCATCTATCTTTCCGAAGACCCCAAGGAAATGGAAAAGAAGGTCAAGGGCATGTTCACGGACCCCGGGCACCTGAGGGTGGAAGACCCCGGCAAGGTGGAAGGCAACACCGTGTTCACTTACCTGGACGCTTTCTGTGAGGCCGATGACTTTGCCAAGTTCTGGCCGGAGTACGCCAATCTGGACGAACTCAAGGACCACTATCGCAGGGGAGGTCTGGGAGACATGAAGTGCAAGAAATTCCTCATCAGCGTGCTCAACGACCGCCTGGAGCCCATCCGTGCCCGCCGCCACGCCTATGAGCAGGACATCCCCGAGGTATACAACATCCTCAAGAAAGGTTCCGAAGCCGCCCGTGAGGTAGCCGCCAAGACCCTCCACGAGATGAAGGACGCCATGAAGATCAACTACTTCGACGACGCTGCGCTCATAGCGGAACAAGCCGCAAAATATAAGAGTGAGTAAAACGAAAGCCCGGGCAACCGGGCTTTTTTATAATGCATAATCCAATCGCATCACCTTGACTGGTCTTTCGTCACCGTGGTAGAGGTGGCTGCAGAGATTCAGCTGGCCGGTGTCCCGGAAGCCGCATTTCTCCATTACGCGGCCCGATGCCGGATTGTCCACGAAGAAATCGCTCCAGAGGGTGGGCGCTCCCAGGGTGTTGAAACAGTAATGGATCATGGCCCGGAGAGCTTCGGTGCAGTATCCCTTGTTCCAATAGGGCTTGGCTATCCAGTAGCCGATTTCCACATCGGCCTCTCCAATTTTGATGTTGCTGCTCCAGTGGTCGTAATAACCCATGCAGCCCACGACCTCGCCGCTTCTGCGGCGCACCACGGCCCAGGTGTGGTCGTTGGAGAAAACTTCCCGGATAATCTTTTCGCTCTCTTCCAACGACTTGTGGGGCTCCCAACCGGCACGCGGGCCCACGTCAGGGTCCGACGCGTACTTGAACAGTATCTGGGCGTCGGATTCCTGCCAGGGCCGCAGCATTAGCCTGCGTGTTTTGATGACGGGTTGGTCCATTGTCTGCGAAGATAACAAAAAAAACCGACTCGCAAAAGAGCCGGCTTTTTAATTCATTGGCTTTGAGGCTTATTCGGCCTTTCCGTTAGAACCAAGAACGTTCACGATCTTGTGCATGTAGAGCTTCTTCATCTCGTCACGGGCGGGACCCAGGTACTTGCGGGGGTCGAACTCGCCGGGCTTCTCGTTGAAGACCTTGCGCACGGCGGCGGTCATGGCCAGACGGCTGTCGGAGTCGATGTTGATCTTGCACACAGCGCTCTTGGAGGCCTCGCGGAGCTGCTCCTCGGGAATACCTACAGCATCCGGGAGTTTTCCACCGTTGGCGTTGATGATGTCTACATACTCCTGAGGAACGGAGCTGGAGCCGTGGAGAACGATGGGGAAGCCGGGGAGCTTCTTCTCAATCTCGTGGAGCACGTCGAAGGCGAGCGGCGGGGGAACCAGACGGCCGGTCTTGGGGTCGCGGGTGCACTGCTCGGGCTTGAACTTGTAAGCGCCGTGGCTGGTGCCGATGGAAATGGCGAGGGAGTCGCAACCGGTACGGGTGGCGAAGTCAATCACCTCTTCCGGACGGGTGTAGTGGGATTCCTCGGCGGCAACCTCATCTTCCACACCGGCCAGAACACCGAGTTCGGCCTCGACGGTCACGTCGTACTGGTGAGCATAGTCAACCACCTTCTTGGTGAGGGCGATGTTCTCCTCGTAAGGGAGGGAGGAAGCGTCGATCATCACGGAGCTGAAGCCCATGTCCACGCAGCTCTTGCACAGCTCGAAGCTGTCGCCGTGGTCCAGGTGGAGGACAATCTGGGGATTCTCCCAACCCAGTTCCTTGGCATACTCGACAGCACCTTCGGCCATGTAGCGGAGAAGGGTCTGGTTGGCATAGTTACGGGCACCCTTGGAAACCTGGAGGATCACAGGACTCTTGGTCTCTGCGCTGGCCTGGATGATGGCCTGAAGCTGCTCCATGTTGTTGAAATTGAAAGCGGGGATGGCGTAACCGCCGGCGACGGCCTTCTTGAACATCTCACGGGTGTTCACAAGACCTAATTCTTTGTAAGATACCATAGTTATAATAAAAAATAGAATTATTTTTCCAGTCCACAAAGATAGCGAAAATAATTAACAAAAGGAAGTCTCTGTTCCAGAACCTGTGCCACCCTCGGCTTCATAAGAGGGAGGGGCCCTTTAGGGAGGGGTCGCGAAGCGACGGTTCGGGAATAGAGACTTCCTTATTAAATTACCAGACTTCAGGTAATCCTAAGTCCTTGAAGGTTCGGGGCGCGGGAACACCCGGCAGGGGCTTGCGGTCCTTGAGCTGCTCCAGGGCCACTTCCACGGCCTTTTCCAGCTGCTCGTCAATGCCGGCGAATTCCTTCAGCGGGTCGTTGTCCAGCAAAATGTCGGGGTCTACGCCGTGGTTCTCCACAATCCACTGGCCGGTGGCGGCGTCGTAGTTGGTGAAGAAAGGAACGCGGACGTCGGTGCCGTCCACATAGGGCAGGGAACCGCTGATACCCACGATGCCGCCCCAGGTGCGGGTTCCGATGACGGTACCCAGGTTATTGGCCTTGAAGCTCCAGGGGAAGAGGTCACCGTCGGAGGCCGAATACTTGTTGATGAGGAGTACCTAGGGGCCGGTGTGTGTGCCTTCCGGAATGGTGCCGGTCATGGTGGAACCGCGGTACATAGTGAGGCGGTAAGCCTTGCGCTGCAGACGCTCGATGATCATGGGCGAGATGTTTCCGCCGCCGTTGGCGCGGTCGTCCACGATGAGGGCTTCCTTGTCCAGCTGCGGGTAGTAGTAACGGGCCCATTCGCTCAGACCTTCCTGGCTCATGTCGGGAATGTATATATAGCCCACGCGGCCGCCGGAGAGCTTTTCTACGGTGCGGATGTTCTTCATCACCCAGGCGTAGTGGTACAGCGGATACTCGTCGTCAATGGGCTTTACCACCACCTTTTTGCCGTTAATGGTAAGCTCGGTGAGCACGTCGGCCTTGCCGATGAGGAGCTTGTAGATATTGTCCACATCCTTCAGGGAAACGCCGTCGATGGCCGTGATTACGTCACCTTCCTTCACGCCCAGGCCAGGTTCGGTGAGCGGGGAACGGAGTTCGGGCCTGTAGGTGGCGCCTTCCAGGATCTTGTCGATGCGGAAGCCGTCGGCCACCTTGGAGAATTCGGCACCCAGCAGGCCCATGGGGACGCGTTTGGGCTTGGGATACTCGCCGGGGGTTACGTAGCAGTGACCGGAAGCCACCTCGCTTATCATTTCACCGATGATGTAGTTCACGTCCAGGCGGGTCTGGGCATAGGGGATGAGCACGTCGTATTTGGCCTTGACGGCTTTCCAGTCACGGCCGTGCATGTTCTCCAGGTAGTAACCGTCGCGGAAGGCGCGCCATACCTCGTCGTACAGCTGGGCCCACTCCTGGGAGAAGTCGATGTTGGTAACCAGGTTGCTTAGATCGACTTTGTCCTTGAGCATGACCTTGGGGCCGATATTGGCTACGAACACGTTGCCACCCTTGCGGAAAACGGCTTTCTTGGTGCCGCGGATGGGCCACATGGAGGCGTCGGAGCATTCGCTGTCCTCGCCGGTCTTGAAGTCGTAGACGCGGGTGCCGCCGCGGCCCAGATACCAGAGCTTGCCTTCGTCGCTGTAGAAGCTGCGGCCCTTGACGGGCAGTTTCACAATGCGGTCCTGAATGCCGTCGGGATCAATCTTGGTGCTCTTGGGTGCCTCGGGCTTCTTGGGGGCATCGGCCTTCTTGGAAGCATCTGCCTTCTTGCCGGGCTTGGCCTCCGGCTTTTCCGGAGCGGCGGGCTTGTCCATGGACACCGTGGGGTCGGTGGCGATGAGCGGGGAAGGCGTATCTTTGGCCAGCAGGGCCATGTAGACGCCGCTCATGTCCTGGAAGCTGTAGTTCCACTCGATGCGGCTGTACTGGGGATTCAGGTCGCGGTCGCTGGTGAAAATCAGGTACTTGCCGTCGGCACTGAAAGTGGGGCTGCCACTGTTGTACCAGCGTTCGGTGACCGGGTACTCCTTACCGCTTTCCAGATTGCGGAGGTAAACGATATCCATCTCGTTAGCGGCGGGACGGGTATAGGTGATCCATTTGCTGTCCGGGGAGATGTCCACGAAGCGGAATTCTGCCTCGGGGCACTGCATCACGGTGCGCTTGCTGCCGGAAAGATCTACTTCCACGAAGCGGTTCTTGCGGTCGGTGTAGTAAATATGCTTGCTGTCCAGGGCCCAGCCCAGGCTGCGGATATAAGTGTCATTGTCCTTGGTGAGCTGGGAAGTGGTGTTGGCCTTTACATCATAAAGGTATACCTCGGTCTCACCGGTGGCGTCCCCAATCCAGGCAATCCATTTGCCGTCCGGGCTCCATACGGCGCCGCGGTCATTGGAGTTGGACGAGCGGGTGAGGTTGCGGGTGACACCCTTTCCCACGGGCACGTCGAAGACTTCGCCGCGGGCGGTGACCACCATGCGGGAACCGTCGGGAGCGGCGCTTTGGGCGGTGATGCTACGGGCCTCCAGCGAGCGGCGTTCGGCCCGGCCGAAAACGGCGTCAGTGGACAGCGTGACGGGAATCTTAGCGCAGGCACGGGTGGCCGGATCCAGCTTGTACAGCCAGCCGCCGTTCTCAAACACGATGGTCTTGCCGTCGGTAGAGGGGAACTTGACGTCGTATTCGGTGAAGTTGGTCACCTTCTGGGTCTGGCCCGTGCGGGTATTGTACACGAACAGGTTCATGACCATGTCGCGGTCGCTGGCGAAGAAGATTTCCTCTCCCACCCACATGGGGAAAATGTCCTGGGCGTCGTTGTTGGTGACGTTGGTTACTGTCTGGGCCTGAGGGTCGTAGATCCAGATATCGTCGGCCATGCCGCCCCGGTAATATTTCCAGGTGCGGAATTCGCGCATGACGCGGTTGTAGGCCAGTTTGCTGCCGTCCGGGGAATAGCTGCACCAGCCGCCTTCGGGAAGGGGAATCTGCGCGGGCATGCCGCCGTCGGGAGAGATGGTCCAGAGCAGGCCTTCGAAGCCGTCGCCTATGCGGTTGCGGAAGACAATCTTCTTGCCGTCCGGGCTCCAGGTCATGACCATGTTGTTGGGACCCATGCGGTCTCCCAGGTCGTCACGGCTGTTGGTGGAGGTGTAGGTGAGGCGGACGGGTTCGCCACCCTGGGCGGGGATGCTGTATACCTCGCGGTTGCCGTCATACTCGGCGGTGAAGGCGATGGTCTTCCCGTCGGGAGAATACCGGCCGAACATCTCGTAGCCCACATGGGAGGTGAGTCTGCGGGCCTCGCCGCCCTTGATGGGGACGGTCCAGAGGTCTCCGGCATAGGAGAACACCACGTCGGTGCCGTTGGTGGCGGGGAAGCGCAGCAGGCGGGCTTCCTGGGCGGGCGCGGCTAAAGCACTCCCTACCACGGCGGTAAGGAGGGTTAAGGTAACTAAAATTCGTTTCATTATCAGTTGTTTAAGAAGTTATTTACCAGCTCTTCCGCCTCACGGTAGGCTGTTTCCAAGTCGTCGTTTACCAGCACTTTGTCAAACTTGGGGGCGTAGGTCATTTCTTCGGCCGCCTTGGCCACCCTTTCCTCAATGGCCTCGGGGGTGTCTGTCTTTCTGGCAATGAGCCGCTTGCGGAGCTCTTCCACGGACGGTGCCTGGATAAAGACCGAAAGGGCGGCATCTCCGAAGTACTTCTTAAGGGATACGCCTCCCTTCACATCCACGTCAAAGATAATCACGTGGCCCTTGGCCCAGATGTGGTTCACCTCACTCTTGAGGGTGCCGTAGAAGCGGTCCTGATAAACCTCCTCATACTCCACGAACTTGCCCTCCTTCACCAGGGCGCGGAAGACATCGGCCGAATAAAAGAGGTACTCTACGCCATCCTGTTCCGTTCCGCGCGGGGGGCGCGAAGTGGCCGAAACGGAGAATTCAATCTCCGGATGGAGACCCAGGAGATGGTTGACGATGGTGCTCTTTCCGCTTCCGGAAGGGGCCGAAAAGATGAGGACTTTACCAGGCATACTGTAATTGAAATGGTATTGAACAAAGATACGAAAAATAATTGTAACTTTGCTTGCCTGTCATTATGAAGATAGCAGTATACAGCGGCAGCTTCAATCCCCTGCACAAAGGGCATGAGGCCATTATCCGTTTCCTTACCCGGGAAGCGGGTTTCGACCTGGTCTATCTGGTGGTAACCCCGCAGAATCCCTTCAAGCAGAGCCATAGCCTTCCTGCCGGTCAGGACCGCTTCGATGCCGCTCTGGCCGCCATCGCCCGCCATCCGGACCTGAAGGTGAAGGCACAGGACATCGAACTCAAGATGACCCCGCCGCAGTATACCATCCGCACGCTGGATGCCCTGCGGGAACGGGAACCGGAAAACGAGTTCACCTTAATCATAGGGGCCGACAATCTGGCCAATTTCGCCGGCTGGCGCTATCATGAGCGTATCCTGCTGGAATACGGCGTGGCCGTTTTCCCCCGCAAGGGTTACCACCGGGGTTATGCAAAAGCCCGGCTCCTCAAAGAGAATCCGGGCTATAAGATTGAACTTTTAAAAGCCCCGCTGGTTACCATCTCCTCCACCGAAATCCGCGAAGGCCTGGCTGCCGGCAAAGACATGTCCAGGTGGTTGATGTAGCGCCAGGCTTAATTGTCGGGCGATTTCACGAAGATCATGGCCATCAGCGGCAACGCAATGATGGCCATTGTTGCGCTGATGGGCAGATAAATGCCAAAACTCACGAACTCTACCACCAGATAAGTAATCAGGAGCAGGCCCACACCCATGGCGCTGCTTATCCAGTAGTGGCTGCGGATATCCTTGTTCTTGCAGATGAGACGGCTCAGGTTGGGAACGCCCAGGGAGATGAAGCCGATGGGACCGCAGATGCTCACGGCGCTGGTTACCAGGCACATGATGGCCAGCAGCAGCCAGGCCTTGTGGGCATTGGGAATCTCAATCTCTTCCTTGAAATGGCGCGTGAGCCGTCCTGCCTGCCACAGCGCCACGCCGAAACCGACGGCAAAGAGCACCAGGGAGAAGATAATGTCTCCGGTGGTAACCCCTTCCAGGCGGAAATTGGCGGCCCCCCACAGGTAATACTGCTTGAGGTGGTCACCGGTGGGGGCGTTGGTCACCACAATGGTTCCCAGGGAGCCGATGAAGGTGCCGAAGAGGATGCCGAAGGTAATGAGCTGCTGGGTGTTTACCTTGAGGGTGACGAAGAAGCAGATGATGGTGCAGATGAGCGTGCACACAAAGCTGCCCACCGTAAGGGAGCACCAGCCGCTCATGGTGGCGGCTGCTGCGCCCAGACAGGCGGCGCTGCCCAGCCCCAGGCTATAAACGTCCCCGAGCTGGTTGCGCCACAGATACTGCATCTGAATACCGCCGACGGGAAGGGCGATACCCGACAATAATACGTATAAAAGACTCAGTAACATCTAGAATTTATATTCGATTCCACCCATGAAGCTGCGTCCGGGCATGGGATAATCACGGATTACCTCATAATGATGGCCCAGCAGGTTGAGGGCGCTCACCTTGAGGCCGATGACACCGGCTTTGCCCAGGCAGAAGGATTTGCCAAGGGTAAGATCCAGCGTGTTCCAGTTGGGAAGTTCGCCACTACCGTCCCTGCGTCCGGCACGGAGGTTATAAACGGCATTCAAGTACAAACCCTTCCAGTCCACATCGCCGCTCAGAACCAGGGTATGACGGGCCACATAGGGAATCTGCTGGTCGTAGGTTGCGCTGTCCGGGGTCTTGTCCAGGGCTTTCTGCCAGCCGTAGCGGGCGCTCACGCCGGCTTTCCAGTCGCCGGCGGCATACTTGGCGCCGGCCAGGAGGTCGGTACCCATGGCCTGTACCTTACCCACATTGTAAGGCAGCCATAACCAGGCGTCATCCGGAGAAGGGGCCGATATAATCTTGTTGCTCAGGAAGTTATAGTAACCGTCGGCCCGCAGCTGGAGGGTCCAGGCACCCATGGGACGGGCAAAGTCGATGCCCAGGTCGGTGAGCCAGGCGTCCTCGGGCTTGAGGTCCGGGTTGCCGTAACCGGGATAGTACAGCTCATTGAAAGTAGGCGTGCGGTAGGCACGACGGCCGAAGGCCACTACGTCCAGACCTTCCACCAAGGTGAAGCGGAGGTCGGCCGAAGGGGAGAGGCTGTTCCAGGTGGTGAGGCCGTTGTCGAACACTCCGGCATATTCCAAGGCTACATCGGCCTTGAAACGGTCAAAACGGAAGGCGGAAGCCAGAGCCACCACGGTGCTCAGGCGGGAGTCGGTATAGAGTTCGGATACCACCTTGTCCCAGGCCAGGTCGGCGGCCACGGAAACGGCCCACCATTCTTTGAGCTGGAACTTGTGGGAGGAGTTGAGCTGCAGCTCGGTCTGCTGGTAGCGGCTGTCGCCCCATTCGCTCAGGTACTGGAGGTCGTCATAGGCGCCCTTGGCGCTGATGTTAAGGGTATAAAGCGGGCTGAAAGATTTGCGAAGAAGGCCCTGGACGGCCAGGTTCCTGTCTTTCTGGCGGTCGGTAGAGGGCCAGGAAAGGGAACCGGGCGTTCCGCGGTCGGCACCGTTGTAGGAAACCTTGGCGTGATAGTCGCCGCCGTTCAGAAGGCCAAAGAGATCGGCCCCGGCCTGAATCTGCTTCATATCGTTGTTGTCCCAGAGGGTGCCGTCGGAAAGCGGGAATGCGCCCTTGGTAATGAGTCCGCCCACGTGGGTACTGAGGCTCGCCTTGGGGGAGAGACGGAAAGCGACGTTTCCGTAAGGCTTCCAAGTGCCGAAAGAGCCGCCCTGAAGGCTTACGGTGCCCGTAACGGGACCGTTATGGAATACGGGACGGGCGGTAATGAAGGAGAGGCTGTTCTGGGCATAGTCTGCCACAATGGAGCCGAGGGAAGCGAGGTCCAGGTTGCCCAGGTCGGCCTGGCCGGACTGAACGTTTCCAACACGCACGCCGTCTACGTAGATGGCCGTGTGGGCGCTGCCAAAGCCGCGGAGGCTGGCGCTCTTAAGACCGGAATACCCGCCGTAATCACCCACATAAAGGCCCGGAAGGGTTTGAAGGGTGGAGGCGACGTTAAGGGTAGAATTGAGTTTTACGGTATCGGTACGGGATACCACCACGCCGCGGTCTGCTACCACGGTCACTGCCTGGAGGGTGTCAGGCTGGGCTGCCATAAGAAAGGCAGCCGTCAAAAATGAAAAAAGCATAGGTTGCGTTTATACCGAAGCTTGTCCCCGAGCCCCTACGTTAAACTTGACAAGGCAGGTCTTCTGACTGCTCCCGGCGCGGCGCCTTCTCGAAAGGGTTCCTGTCATTCTGAACGAAGTGAAGAATCTCTTTCAATGACATATACTGCCGGACCGTTAAGGAGTTCACAGCTGCGGGCACAGTTCCGGACTTTCACCGGCTTCCCTTTTAAGGTATCTTCGGCACGAAGAATACACACCTTTGTCCAGGGACAAAGGTACAAAAAATCTTCGATTAATTGGGGGACTAATCCCCCAACCCCCCTGGGTCGCTTCGCTCCGAAGCTAGAGATGGTTAATTGTGAAACTATTAGAAGAGTTTCCCCGTTGAAAACTTATCCTTCAGGCCCTGGAGCTCGTCGGTGGTGGCGGGGCGGTTGAGGGCCTCCTTGCGCTCCTTCTGGAACTGGTTCTTGAGGCGGGCGAACTGGCGTTTGGTGTCCAGGGTGAAGTCTCCGCCCTCGATCCAGGCAAAGTAGGAAGGCTCGGTGTTCCACACCTCGCGGGCGGTCTTGCCCTTGTGCTTGCCGAAGCTCACCACAGCCTCGCCGGCGTCGTTGAGGACCAGGCGGCCAGCATAGTCCACGGTGCGGGGACGGCCCGCCACGGTGGCCAGGAAGCCCACGTCGTTCTTCAGTTTGTCCGGATACATGTCCAGTTGGCCTTTGAGCACCTCGTAGGTGGCCACCGTATCGGCCTCGGCGGAGTGGGCGTTCTCGAAGTCCTCGCCGCCGCAATAGAAGCGGTAGGCGGCCTTCAGGTTGCGCGGTTCCATATAATGGTAGATGTTCTGCACGTCCACCATGAGCTTGGCATGGAGGTCAATGTCTATGTCTTTGTGCATGTACAGGCGCACGCGCTCAATCTCTTCGGCCAGCATGGGAAGGTCGAACTTGGCGCTGTTGAAACCCGCCAGGTCGGCGTCTTCCAGCCAGGACAGGACCTCGTCCACGCATTCGCAGAAGCGCGGGCAGTCCTTCAGGTCCTCGTCCTTGATCCCGTTCACGGCCGATGCCTGCGGGTGGATGGGATACTGCCGCTGGGCCACATAGTCCCACGGCTTGAACCGCCACGTCTTGATACGCGTCTCCCCTCCGGGCAGCGCCTTCACAAAACTTAGCTCACAAATGCAGTCGGTGGCAATATTAAGCCCCGTGCTCTCGATGTCGAAGAAGAGCAAGGGGCGTTGAAGATTAAGGTCCATATTGTTATTGGATCATGATTGGCATTAAGATGCCGCAGACCTTCTCGGCCTCGGCTTCTTCTTCGGCCGGGAGAATGAGCGCGGCGCGGCGGGCATCGGCAAACTTGATGACCAGGCCGTTGCAGCCCATGTTGGCCAATATCTCCGTGAGGAAAGTGCTCTTGAAGCCTATGGTGAGCTCGTCTCCTGCGTAGTTGCAGTTGATCTTCTCATAGGCGGCCAGGGCGAAGCCCAGATCCTGGGCGCTGATTTCCAGCTGGCCTTCCTTGAGGGTGAACTTGATGTGGTTGGAGGCCTTGTTGGCGCACACGGCCACACGCTTCACGGTGTTCAGGAGAAGCTGACGGTCTATCTGGAGCACGTTGGAGTTGTTCATGGGGATGACATCCCGGTACTTGGGATACTTGCCCACCACCAGACGGCACACCATGGTGGTGCTGCCGAAGGTGAACTGGGCGGTGGAGCTGTCGAAGGCAATCTCCACGTTCTCAATATCCTTGCCGATGATGGAGCGCAGCACGCCGGCCGGCTTCTTGTGCAGGATGAAGGAAGCCTTCTCTGCGGCCTTCACATCCTTGGTGGTGTAGCAGATGAGCTTGTGCGAATCTGAGGCTACCAGCGTGGTGCTGGCCAGGTCAATGTCGAAGAAGATACCGTTCATGGCAGGACGGATCTCGTCGTCGGCCGTGGCGTAGATGGTGCTCTGGATGCCGTCTACCAGGCTCTCGGCCGGGAAGGTGACCTTGAGGGCGTCGTCTCCGGTGGTCTTGATTTCCGGGTAATCGTCGGCCGGGAAGTACGGGAGCACGGAGTTACCGCTGGCCCAGCTGCACTCGAAGGAGGCGTCCGACACCGTCTTGATGCGCAGGGGCTGGTCCGGCAGTTCCTTCAGGAGGTCCGTCATGTGACGGGCCGGAACGGCCACGGAGCCCTCTTCCTCGGCGCTGTCCACCTCGATGGTGGTGCGGAGGGTGAGCTCGGAATCGGAGGCGGTGATTTCCAACTTGCCGTCCTTGAGTACGAAGAGGAAGTTCTCCAGGATGGGAAGCGGAGACTTGGACGGGATGGCCTTGGAAACATCCATCAGGGCCTTCAGGAGATTGGTGCTGGAAATGGTCAGATTCATATCTAATTGTCTTTATTATCTCAACTCACAAATATAATCATTTTCTGAGAAACTTCCTATTTGTGGCGGAACGAAAGCTCTTTTTCCAGATCGGCCAGGGAGACGTCCATGCTCTCCAGCAAAACCAGCAGGTGGTACACCAGGTCGGAGGCCTCGTAGATGAAGCGGTCGCGGTTGCCGTCCACGGCTTCAATCACCGCCTCGCCGGCCTCTTCCACCACCTTTTTGCCTATGGCCTTGGGCCCCTTGAGGAGGAGCCGGGTGGTGTAGGAGCCTTCCGGCATCCGGGCATGCCTGTCTTTGACCAGGGCCGATAGCGACCGCACAAATCCCTCGTCCTCCGGCGTGTCGAAGCAGGACGGGGTTCCCCGGTGGCAGGTGGGGCCGTCGGGCCGGGCCCGCACCAGCAGCGTGTCGGAGTCGCAGTCCTTCAGCAGTTCCACTACGTGCAGATAGTTCCCGCTGGTCTCCCCCTTGGTCCAGAGGCATTCCCGGCTGCGGGACCAAAAGGTCACCAGCCCTTCGGCCACGGTCTTTTCAAAGGCTTCCCGGTTCATATAGCCCAGCATGAGCACCTTGAGGGTGGTGGCGTCCTGGACAATTACCGGCAGCAGTCCGCCGGCGTTTTTGCTTAAGTCAAAATCGTTGAATGTCATAGTCTTACTGGGATATTCGCTTGTTGAAGGGCCCGCTTGAGGGCGGGGATGGGAATCTGGTTGTAGTGGAAGATGCTGGCGGCCAGGGCGGCGTCGGCCCGGCCTACCGTGAGCACGTCCACAATGTCCTGCACGCTGCCGGCGCCGCCGGAAGCGATGACGGGGATGGACAGTTCCTGCGACAGCCGGGCATATACCTCGCAGGCGTAGCCCGCCCGGGTGCCGTCGTGGTCCATGGAGGTGAAAAGAATCTCACCGGCACCGCGCTCCTGGGCCTCCCGGGCCCACTCGAAGAGCTCGCGGTCCGTAAAACGGGTGCCTCCGTGCGTGGTGCACATCCACTGGCCCTCCACGCATTTGGCATCTATGGCCACCACCACGAACTGACTGCCGTACTGGTGGGCAATGCGGCCGATGAGGGAAGGATCGGCCAGGGCGGAACTGTTGATGGAGATCTTGTCGGCCCCGGCTTCCAGCAGGCGGGCGGCGTCCTCTACCGAACCTATGCCACCTCCTACCGTGAAGGGAATGTCGATGCCGCGGGCTATACGGCGCACCAGTTCTGCAAAGGTGCTCCTGCCCTCCCGGGTGGCGCTTATGTCCAGGTACACCAGTTCATCGGCCCCGTCGCGGGCATATTGCACGCCCATTTCCACGGCGTCGCCCACCTCGCGGAGGCCTTCGAAGTTGATGCCTTTCACTACCACGCCGTCCTTGACGTCCAGGCAGGGGATTATGCGTTTTGCGACCATAAGGCAATGTCTTTCAGGGTAATACGTTCTTCGTACAGGGCCTTTCCCACAATTACTTTCCTAAGGCCCATGGCATCCAGAGCACGGATATCGTCCATGGTGGAGATGCCGCCGGAAACCGTGAAGGAAAGCTCCGGGAAGGCTCCTTGCAGGCGTTCGTAAAGGGCCGATGAGGGCCCCTCCAGCATACCGTCGCGGGAGATGTCCGTGACAATGCATTCCTTCAGCCCCAGGGGCAGGAAGCGCCGTACCAGGTCTTCGATGGTTACGGACGCCTGTTCCAGCCAGCCTTTGACGGCAATGCGGCCGTCGCGGACATCGGCCCCCAGGATCATGGAGGCGCCGTATTGGCCCAGCCACTGCTGGAAGAGTTCGGGCTTCAGGGCGGCTACGCTGCCCGCTATGGCGTGGGTGGCTCCGGCTCTGAAAACGCTCTCCAGGGCCTCTGTATTGGCAATTCCGCCGCCCCATTCCAGCTCGCAGTCCACTGAGGAGGCTATGGCTTCCAGCACCTTCAGGTTGCGGGGCTCTCCGGCCTTGGCGCCGTCCAGGTCCACCAGGTGAATGCGCTTTACTCCGGCGTCGGCATACTGCCTGGCCAGCTCTGCGGGGGCGCCGTCATATATTTTCTTCTGTCCGTAGTCGCCCCGGGTGAGGCGGACGCACCGGCCGTCCATGAGGTCGATGGCAGGGATTATCTGAATCATAGCGCCAGGAAGTTCTGGAGGATGGCGGCTCCCACGGAACCGCTCTTCTCCGGGTGAAACTGTGTGCCGTAGAAGTTCTCCCAGCGGAGGGCAGCGCTGAACAGCACGTCTCCGTGGCGGCAGGTGGCAATGGTGTCCGGGCAAAGCTCCGGATAGTAGGAGTGCACAAAATACACGTAGCTACCGCCCGGAAGGTCTTTGAACAGCTTGCTTTCCAGATTACCGATGCTGTTCCAGCCCATGTGCGGGACCTTGGCTTCGTAGTTGGACAGAGAAGACTTCTGCGGAGCATCGGCCTTCTTTTTAGCGAAGAAGAAGTCATCTCTGTCCGACAATAATTGCGTAGCATCGGCCCTCTTTTTAGCGGAGCAGGAGTTATCTCCTGCCGGGGGCTTAGGAAAGCGCCGGACCCTGGAATCAAAGATTCCCATGCATTCCACAGGACCCTCTTCCGAGCTCCGGCACAGGAGCTGCAGGCCCACGCAGATGCCCAGGACCGGCTGCCGGAGACTCCGGATCACCTTGTCCAGGCCGCTGGCGCGGAGGCTGGCCATGGCCTGGGCCGCATTGCCCACGCCGGGCAGGATGACCTTGTCGGCCTTCCGGATGCGCTCCGGGTCGGCCGTGAGTTCATACGGGGCTCCCAGGCGCTCCAGGGCATTCTGCACGGAGCAGATGTTGCCCGCTTCGTAATCGATGATGGCAATCATAGCAATCCTTTGCTGGAGGGTAAATCGTAACTGAAGACATTGCGCCGCACGGACTGTTTGAGGCTGCGGGCAAAGGCCTTGAAGACGGCTTCGGCCAGGTGGTGGTTGTTCTCTCCGCGGGCCTGCACATAGAGGTTGGCCTGCATGGCATTGGCGAGGGATTTAAAGAAGTGAGGGAACATCTCCGTGGGTACGTCGCCGATGTATTCGCGGGTGAATTCCACGTCCCACACCAGCTCGCTGCGGCCGCCGAAATCCAGCAGGACAATGGCGCGGCTTTCGTCCATGGGCAGGGCAAAGCCGTAGCGTTCGATGCCGCGCTTGTCGCCCAGGGCCTGGCGCAGGGCCTCTCCCAGCGCAATGCCCACATCTTCCATGGTGTGATGCTCGTCCACCTCCAAATCTCCCTTGCAGATCAGCTGGAGGCTTATTCCACCGTGGGTTACCAGCTGGTTCAGCATGTGATCCAGGAACTTGAGGCCCGTGTCAATGGAAGAAGGGCCTTTGCCGTCCAGGTCTACGCGGAGGGCTATGTCCGTCTCGGCGGTCTTGCGTTCCACCACGGCGCAACGCTCACTGCTGCGGATGGTTTCCACAATGGCGGCCCAGCTCAGCGGGCCCAGCTGCAGGCCTCTGGCGCCCAGGTTGGCGGCCAGCTGCAGGTCCGTCTCCCGGTCTCCGATAACCCACGATGCGGCCAGGTCATAGCTGCCATCCAGGTACTTGCCGAACATGCCCGTGCGGGGCTTGCGGTTGGGAGAGTTGTCTTCCGGGAAAGAGGGGTCGATGAGGATGTCGTCAAAGCGCACCCCCTCTCCCTCAAGGGTTTTCAAAAGCAGGTTCTGGGCAGGCCAGAAGGTGTTTTCGGGGAAGGCCGGCGTGCCCAGCCCGTCCTGGTTTGAGGCCATTACCAGCTCGTACCCCAGGCCCGTGAGAGCCTTGAGGCCGGAGATGGCTCCGGGTACGAATTCCACTTTTTCCAGGGAGTCAATCTGCTCGTCGGCGGGCTCGCGGAGGAGCGTTCCGTCACGGTCAACGAAGATGGCTTTTTTCATAACGGTCAAGGGATTGGAGGAGTCTGTCATTTTCTTCAGGGGTGCCTATAGTCAGGCGCAGGCAGCCGGCGCAGCCCGGTACGCGGGAGCGGTTGCGCACTATGATGCCGTCCTGCAGCAGGTGGGCGTACAGGCCGTCGGCGTCCGGAACCTGTACCAGCAGGAAATTGGCGTCGCTAGGCCAGAGCTTGAGGATGCAAGGGTGCTGGGGCAGGGCGGCCGACAGGCGTTCCCGCTGGGCAACAATCTCTGCAATTTCTCCGTCCCGGGGCTGCTCCAAGGCTTCCAGCACAATCTGCTGGGTGGCCTGGGAAATGTTGTAAGGGTATTTGACCCGGTTCATCAGGTCAATGACGTAGGCATCGGCAAAGGCCATTCCCAGCCGCAGTCCGGCCATGCCGAAGGCCTTGGAGAAGGTCTGTAGCACCACCAGGTTGGGGCGCTTCAGGACTTCGGCCCGGAGGCTCCCTTTAGCGCTGAAATCGGCATAGGCCTCGTCCAGGACCACCACGCCGGGGAACTTTTGCACCAGATCCAGAATCTGCTCCTGCGGGAAAGCGTTGCCGGAAGGGTTGTTGGGGGAGCAGAGGAACAGCAACTTGGTGCGTTCATCGGCCGCCTTTAGCAGGGCCTCCACCGGCAGCGAAAAGTCCGGCCCCAGGGGAACGCCGCGTACTTCCACGTCGTTGATATCGGCCGCCACGCTGTACATCCCGTAGCTGGGGACTATGGCCACGGCGTTGTCCTTTCCGGGGGTACAGAAGATGCGGAACATGAGGTCGATGGCCTCGTCGCTGCCGTTTCCCAGGAAGATGTTTTCCACGGGAAGGCCTTTGAGGGCCGATACTTTGGCCTTCAGAAGCTTCTGCCGGGGATCCGGATAGCGGTTGTAGCCCAGGCCGGGATAGGGGCTCTCGTTGGCGTCCAGGAAAACATCCGGGGTGCCCTGGGCCTCGTCGCGGGCGGTGGAATAGGGGGAGAGGCTGCGGATGTTGGGCCGCACCCATTGTTCTAGCTTAGTCATTGGTTCTAACCTTTACTGCGTTGGCGTGGGCCTGGAGCCCTTCGGCCTGGGCCATGTTGATAATGGTGTCGCGCAAGCCCTGCAGGCCTTCGCGGGTGATTTCCTGCAAGGTCATCTTGCGGTAGAAGCTGTCCAGGTTCACTCCGCTGAAGGAGCGGGCCCAGCCGGAGGTGGGAAGGGTGTGATTGGTGCCGGAGGCATAGTCGCCGGCGCTCTCGGGGGTGTAGGGGCCCAAGAACACGCTGCCGGCGGCCGTAATTTGATTGGCCGTGGACCAGGGATCCTGAGTGGCAATAATCAGGTGCTCCGGGGCATAGGCATTGGCAAAGGCTATGCGGTCTTCTTCCCGGGGCATCACCAGCGCGCGGCTCTTCTTAAGGGCTTCCAGCGCAATGGCGCTGCGGGGAAGGGCCGATGTCTGGCGCTCCACTTCGGCCAAAATTCCCTGGCAGGTGGCCTCCGAATCACAGACCAGCATCACCTGGCTGTCGGGGCCGTGTTCGGCCTGGGAAAGGAGGTCGGCGGCGGCGAAGGCGGCGGGCGTGGTGGAATCGGCCAGCACCATTACCTCAGAGGGGCCGGCGGGCATGTCTATGGCCACGGTTCCGGCGCTCAGCAGCTGCTTGGCGGTGGTCACATAAGGGTTTCCGGGGCCGAAGATCTTGTCCACACGCGGGACGCTTTCCGTACCGTACGCCATGGCGGCAATGGCCTGGGCACCGCCCAGCTGGAAGATGCGCTTCACGCCGCAGAACCGGGCGGTGTACAGAACCTCAGGGCTGATGGAACCGTCTTTCCCGGCGGGCGTGCACAGGATTACTTCCCGGCAACCGGCCAGGCAGGCGGGAACGGCCAGCATGAGCACGGTGGAAAACAGGGGAGCGCTGCCGCCGGGAATGTACAGCCCCACCCGGCCGATGGGCACCGGCCGCTGGATGCAGGTGACGCCGGGTGCTGTCTCCACGCGGATTTCCCGGGGCTGCTGGGCCTGGTGGAAGGCGCGGATGTTGGCTTCGGCCTTCCGGATGGCCTCCTTCACTTCCGGGGAGACTTTTTCCTCGGCCTTGTCTATGACGTCCGAGGATACTTCAATGGCTTCCAGGGGCTTCCCTTCAATTTCCAGGGAAAGCTCCCGGAGGGCCCGGTCTCCATTCTCTTTTACGCGCGCAAGGATGGCCTTCACGCGCTCCGTCACCACGGGATCGTCGGCCGAGGGGCGCCGGCAGAGGGCGTCCCAGGTGCAGGGGGAGGGGTTGTCGAATACTTCCATTACGGGATGATTTTGTCTATGTTGAGCACCAGGATTCCTTCGGCCCCAATGGCCTTGAGGAGCTTGATCTTGTCCCACAGGTCGGCCTCTTCCACCACCGAGTGCATGGAGCACCAGCCGTCGGCCGCCAGGGGCATGATGGTGGGGCTGCGCATGGCGGGGATAATGCGGATGGCTTCGTCCACCGAGTCCTTGGGGATGTTCATGAGGAGGTACTTCTTGCGGCGGCTCACCATGGCCGAATCAATACGGAAGAGCATCTCGTCCAGGACGGCCTGAGCTTCGGCGTCCAGGTTGCCGGACGAGATGAGCACGGCTTCCGACCAGAACACTTTCTCCACTTCCTGCAGGCCGTTGGCCACCAGGGTTCCGCCGGAGGAAACGATGTCGAAGATGGCGTCGGCAATGCCGGCGGCCGGGGCCACTTCCACCGATCCGGTGATTACCTGCACCTTGGCTTCGATGCCGTTTTCCCGGAGCCAGTCCCCAAGGATGCGGGGATAGGAGGTGGCAATCCGTTTGCCGGACAGCCACTCCCGGCCATAGTAACCGGCGTTTTTGGGAACGGCCAGCGACAGGCGGCAGGTGCTGAATCCCAGCCGTTTAACCAGTTTGACGGGCAGTCCGCGCTCCACCACTTCGTTGAGTCCTACGATTCCCAGCGCCGCGGTGCCGTCGCTTACCACCTGCGGGATGTCGTCGTCCCGCATATACAGCAGTTCCAGGGGAAAATTGGGGGCCTGCAGCAGGAATTTCCGGTGAGAGTCGTCCAGGCCGATGCCTATCTCCTTAAGCAGTTCCGTTGTTTCCTCGCTCAAGCGTCCTTTGGATTGAATGGCCAATCTTAACATGATAAGTTCCGTTTTAAATTACAAAAAAGGCTTACCGGAGTTCCGGCAAGCCTTTTCTATGCATGTACATACACGAATCACCTACCGGTCCTGGGGGGAACGGTGATGATGGTGGTATGCGTTCATTCTTGTCATCGCTTACAAAGGTATTAAGTATTTTTAATAATGCAAACGATTCGCGCAAAAAATGGCACAGCTTTTGAGTAAAAGGTGTCTCGGAAAATACATAAAACAAGATAGATTATGAAGAAAGGTATTTTGACTGTACTGCTTTCCGTTCTGGCGGGTGGCCTTACCGCCTTCGCCGTGGTGAAAGCCGCTGAACCGCAAAATCACGCCGGTAACCTGATGACAGATGAATCCGGCCAGGCTGTGGAATATCGCACTGTCAATTTGGCAGACTCGGATTATCCGGACTTTACTTATGCGGCCGAAACCGCCGTGGAGGCCGTCGTATACGTTGAGGTAACGGTCCAGAGCCAGTCCCGTTCCATCGATCCGTTCGAGTTCTTCTTCGGTTTCGGAAACGGTTACGGTTTTGGCCAGCCCCGTGAACAAAGAGGCAGCGGCTCAGGTGTCATTATCCGTCCCGACGGTTATATCGTGACCAACAACCACGTGGTTGCCGGCGCTACCAGCATCCAGGTTACCCTGAACAACAACCAGCAGTACGAAGCCACCGTAGTGGGTACGGACCCGGCAACGGACGTGGCCATCATCAAGGTGGACGCGCAGAATCTTCCGGCCCTCCCCATGGGCGACAGTGACAAACTCCGTCTGGGAGAATGGGTGCTGGCCATCGGCTCCCCGCTGGGCGCCCAGCTGCGAAGCACCATCACCGCCGGTATCGTGAGTGCCAAGGGCCGTTCCATGCCCGACAACTCCGGCGAGTTCAAGATTGAATCCTTCATCCAGACCGATGCGGCCGTGAACCCCGGCAACTCCGGCGGCGCTCTGGTAAACAAAAAGGGTGAGCTGGTGGGTATCAACACCGCCATCGTGTCCCAGACCGGTTCCTACACCGGCTACTCCTTCGCCGTTCCCGTGAACATTGTCAAGCGCGTTGCACAGGACCTCATGGACTTTGGTTCCGTCAAGCGCGCCGTACTGGGAATCCGCATGGTCAATGTGGACAAAAAGTTTGCCGACGAAATGAAACTTTCCTCCGTGACCGGCGTATATATTAACGAGGTTTTGAAGGGAAGTGCCGCAGAGAAAGCCGGCCTTAAGGAGAACGACGTTATTGTGGCCATTGATGGTCAGAAGATTACGGACGGCTCCTCTGTACAGGCCAAGGTAAGCGGTTACCACCCTGGCGACAAGGCCACCATCACCTACATCCGTGACGGAAAGACGCAGGATGCCCAGGTTGTCTTCCAGGCAGCCAGCGACAATGCCTACGGAGAAGCCACGGCCGACGGTGGAACGGTCTTTTACGGAGCCACCCTTAAAACTGCCGACCCTGAAACGCTGAAGGCACTGGGACTCAAGTCCGGTGTGGAAATCGTTTCCCTGGGCAGTGGAAAGATGGCCGAAGCCGGCGCCAAGGTAGGCGGCATCATCGTCTATGTTAACGATGAACCCGTTTCAAAACCCGAAGATGTCGTAGCCAAGGCCAAGAAGGCTTCCCGCGCCATTTACATTGAAGGCGTGGACAAGAACAAGAGGTCCTTCTACTTTGGTTTCGGCAAGTAAGGAATTGCCGCAATAGCTATAGTTCCGGTCAGTTCCTTGCTTGAGGAGCTGACCGAAATTTTATAGTAAGATAAATGCGTCAATTAAAGATCACCAAGTCCATCACCAACCGCGAGAGCGCGTCTCTGGACAAGTACCTGCAGGAAATCGGCCGCGAGGAACTCGTAACGCCCGATGAAGAAGTGGAACTGGCCCAGCGCATCCGCAAGGGTGACCAGGAGGCTCTGGAAAAACTGACCCGCGCCAACCTCCGTTTCGTAGTATCCGTAGCCAAGCAGTACCAGAACCAGGGTTTGAGCCTGCCGGACCTCATCAACGAGGGTAACCTGGGCCTCATCAAAGCCGCCGAAAAGTTCGACGAAACCCGTGGTTTCAAATTCATTTCCTACGCCGTGTGGTGGATCCGCCAGAGCATTCTGCAGGCCCTGGCCGAACAGTCCCGAATCGTCCGTCTGCCCCTGAACCAGGTGGGCTCCCTGAATAAGATCAACAAGGCCCTCACCCGCTTTGAGCAGGAAAACGAGCGCCAGCCTACGAACGAGGAGCTCTCCGAGATGATCGACGTTCCCAAGGACAAGATTTCCGACACCCTTCGTGTGGGCAGCCGTCACGTCAGCGTGGACGCCCCCTTCGTGGAAGGCGAGGACAACAGCCTGCTGGACGTCCTCCCCAACGACGATTCCCCGTCCGCCGACCGCGGCCTGGTGAACGAGAGCCTCAATACGGAAATCGAGCGTGCTCTGAGCACCCTTACGGACCGCGAGAGGGAGATTGTGAAGTCCTTCTTCGGCATCGGCTGCCAGGAGATGACCCTGGAAGAGATTGGCGAGCGTTTCGGCCTCACGCGTGAGCGTGTGCGTCAGATTAAGGAGAAAGCCATCCGCCGCCTCAAGAGCCCGTCCCGTTCCAAACTGCTTAAAGGCTATCTGGGATGACGGCCGAGAGCTTTATCCAGCAGCAGTCCGCTGCCGCCATCAAGGCCGTATACGGGGCCGACGTTCCCGAATCCTCGCTGCAGGTATCGGTAACGCGCAAAGAATTCGAAGGTGACTATACCCTGGTCACCTTTCCCTTATTGAAGATTACCCACGCCGCTCCCGATGCCACCGGTAACGCTATTGGCCAGTGGCTGGTAGAGAACGTGAAGGAGATTGCCGCCTTCAACTGCGTCAAGGGTTTCCTGAACCTCCAGTTCTCTCCGCTTTACTGGAACGAGGCCCTTCAGGCCATTGCCGCAGACCAGAACTACGGCCAGCTGCCCGCAACGGGCCGCCGCATCATGGTGGAATTCTCTTCCCCCAACACCAACAAGCCCCTCCATCTGGGCCATATCCGCAACAATTTGCTGGGTGACAGCGTGTCGCGCCTTTTGAAGGCCTGCGGCAACGAGGTCATCAAGGCCACGCTGGTGAACGACCGTGGCGTACATATCTGCAAGAGCATGTACGCCTGGGAGAAACTCTTTAACGGCGCCACGCCGGAAAGCACCGGCAAGAAAGGCGACCACCTGGTGGGAGACTGCTACGTGGCCTATTCCAAGTTGGAGAAGGAGCATCCCGAGGTACTGGAAGACGTACACAAGATGCTGGTGGACTGGGAAGCCGGAGACCCGCACGTACGGGAACTCTGGAGCATGATGAACGGCTGGGTGTTCGATGGCTTTGACCAGACTTACAAAGCCCTGGGCATTTCCTTCGACAAGGTGGACTACGAGCACGACACCTACCTCCTGGGCAAGGAACTGGTCCAGAAGGGCCTGGATATGGGAGCCTTCGTGAAAGACCCCGACGGCAGCGTCTGGTGCGACCTCACGGCCGACGGCCTGGACCGCAAGCTGGTCCTCCGCGGCGACGGCACCTCCGTGTACATCACCCAGGATCTGG